>CAMGCK010000060.1 GCA_946040795.1 uncultured Lachnospiraceae bacterium | reverse complement strand
CAGATCAGATTGAACCGGAATCAATGTTCAGCTTGTAGCGGAATCCACGCTCAGACGAGCCGGAATTTGCACCGCAACAAAGAGTTAACAAATGATTTGTTATACCACTTATTACAAAATAGCATATCTATCTGTTATTGTTCTCTTGCATATAATTCCTTACTCTTTCCGAAAGCATCGCAAGGATTCAGTACATTGTTATCGGAACATGTGCTTCTGAAACACGGCAGCCCAATGGAGCAACCACCGCATCATTTTACGTGATATCCTCAAAACACAGTGTATACAGTGAATCCTCGAAGACCACTGCGGAGATCATTGCACTGTCAGAATAATCTGCTATTTGCAAATGCCCGGGAGCTCACACTCCCGGGCATCAAAGTTGACAAAATGAAACGTCCCCATTGTCACAAAGAGGCGGTGCCATCGCACCGCCTCTTAACATTTTACTTCAGCGTAATCTCCAGCACCGTATCTACCGGATCCGGAAGTTCCGGCGTCTCTGACACTGATGTGAAGGAAATATCCGGATAATTATTGACCATCCAGTTATCGGAAATGCTGCGTTCACTCATGTCGGACAGCAGACGCACCTTGGCGATCTTTTCCCGCTGCACCCCGTAAAGCGGCACATCGCCGATGGCCGGCTCCATCACATGATAGTACAGCTTATTCCCCTTCTGCGTGATGCGGCCGTTTTCCGGCTTGGGAAGACCGCTGCCTGCGCAGCCGTAAACAGATGCGCTGTTCTTCTTCATCCACATGCCGATGTCCGCAAGGATCTTCAGAGACTCTGCGGGAATATTGCCCCTGGCATCCGGGCCCACGTTCAGCAGCATGTTGCCGCTCTTGGAAACGCATTCCACCAGTTTCTTGATGATGGTAGACGCCGGCTTGAAATGATGATCCTTGGCGTGGTAACCCCAGTTATCGTTCATGGTAATGCAGGCTTCCCAGGTCATCGGGCGGCCGGCATTGTCAAAGATGCCTTCCGGCGGAATGATCTGTTCCGGGCTGACAAAGTCGCCGGAAAACTCGCTGGGTTCATCGGTTACAAGGGAACCAAAACCGCTGCCGGAAACTTCCAGGCGGTTGTCGATGATGACATCGGGCTGAAGCTCACGCACCATGCGGACCAGCTTCGTAGCCTCCCAGGTCTCACCGGTCATGTCATAATAGTTGTTCTTATAGGAGAAATCGAACCAGAGAATATCCAGCTTGCCATAGTTTGAGCAAAGTTCGCGCACCTGACCGTGCATGTACTCCACATAGCGGGAGAATACGCGGTTCTCATTGCTGCATTCCGGATGGTTGCGCATGGGATGATTGGCATCCCGGTAATGCGGATAGTCCGGATGATGCCAGTCCAGAAGCGAATAGTACAGACCGACCTTCAGGCCCTCCGCACGGAAAGCGTCCAGGTATTCGCGAACCAGATCCTTGCCGCAGGGGGTATTGGTGGACTTCCAGTCCGTTAGTGCAGAATCAAACAGGCAGAAGCCGTCGTGGTGCTTGGCAGTCATGACAGCATACTTCATGCCGGCATTCTTTGCGGCACGCGCCCATGCGCGCGGATCAAAGTCCTTCGGGTCAAATTCCTCAAAGAACGGCCGATACTCTTCCTCCGGCATTTCCTCCACGGAACGCACCCACTCACCTCTTGCGGGGATGGCGTAGAGGCCCCAGTGAATGAACATGCCAAAGCGGGCTTCTTTGTACCACGCTACACGCTTTTCATAAACTTCACGATCAAACATAGTGTTCTCCTTTATTACTTACTCTTAAGATTATCAAAATACCGTATCACGCCTTTGGATGCGCCTTCTGTCACACCTTACTCGATGCCGCTTGTCTTCACATTCAGCGTACCGTCGTCGTTTTTCTTCCACTCCACGTGAACCATGCCGCGGGGGGTGATAACATCGCCGGAAGCGGACGTCATATAGCCCGGATGCGGTTCAATGGCGATCTTTTTGTAACCCGGAGCCGCCGGTCTCACGCCGAGCACCACAGACGGAAGCTCATACAGTGCCAGTGCACCCCAGGCGTGGCAGTCGCTGCGGCCGTTGACGCCGTCCTCCACGCAGGTGGTCAGCTTGTTTTCCACCATCTTGCGCCATACGTTCCAGCACTCATCGGTGCGCTCGTACATGCCGGTCTTCTCCAACGCGCGGAACAGGTAATATGCCATGGCCACGGAGCACTGCGCGTAATCTTCCTTGTTGTCCAGCGTGACTTCCAGGTTTTTCTTTGCCTGCTCCCCGGTGACGGTGTTCGTGATGGCTGCAAAGACCTGACAATGCTGGCTGTAATCCTCATAACCGGGGCCGTCCTGAATCATGCCGTTTACGCCGGTGCAGTACTTATTGACTGCGGTGCGGACTTCATCGGCACGGGTACGGTATTCCGCTGCCGTGTCCATGCGGCCCAGGTATTCATTGACATCCGCTGCGGCGTCCAGACCCATGATGTAGAGCAGACTCTCCATGGTGATGGGACCGGTCAGGTTTGCGGTAGGCACGCCGCTCTGCGGGCGCCACTGGCGGGTCCAGTCGATGAAGGACCAATAGCGCGCACGGCCGTTGGGACCGCCGTTTTTCTTGACGATGCCTCGTTCGTCCTGCAGGTTCCGGAAGTATTCCAGGATACCATCGACGGCGCCCAGATGCTTCTGAAGGAACTTTTTGTCACCGAAGTACATCATGTGGTCGTAGAGCATCATGATGTAGTAAATGGAAAAGCCGGGGATGATGTTCGGACCGGTGCAGGGGTAGGAACAGTTGGTCATGCCATCGTAACGCTGGGAGCGGCGGAAATCGTCCATGCACTTGCGTGCCAGGCGGTCATCGGCAGAAACAGCGTAGGTATAAAGGATCTGGCTTCGGGAGTCCATGGCGTACTGAAGCTGCTCATAGAAGGGGCAGTCCTCGTAGGTCTCATGCATGCAGCGCTTCAGGGTACGGAGGGAGATGTCCCAGACCGGGGCGAGGGTCTTGTCGGAAACCTCAACAGTGGTCCTGGCTTCTAACGGGTAGCCGGTCTCACGATAGTCAAAGTCGTAGATCGTGAGCGGTTCGTCGCCGGTTATGATGTCCAGCTGCAGGTAGCGGAAGGTACGGAACCAGAAGGGCGCGTATTCTTCCGGGCAGGTGTCGGAGCCAAAACCGGTCACATGATAAGTGTCGGTATAACCCATGAGCACGCCGTTTTCGCAGTCGGTACGGTCGCCCTTAGTGGGGTGTGAATTCTCAAAGGAATTCACGTTCTTAGCCGGGTAGATATACGCTTCAGCGCACATGATCTTTACATCGGCACCGCGGCCTGCGCCCATGCGGAGGCTCAGGAAACCGGTCATTTCTTCACCGGCATCGATCTCCACGATCTCATGAGAATGTGCCGGGATCGTGACACGGCCGGCGCCAAAGAGCATGTCGTTCCAGGCGGATTCCGGGGTGGAAGTCTCCTTCTTTCCGTACAGGGAAATAAAGCTTTTCAAATCCTTTTTCAGGAACGGAATGGTACGCGGAGAAAGGTTGCCGGGACTCACGGCCTGGCTCACCTCATGATCGGTGTAGGTCTTGACATGATCCCACTTGGAATCGTCAAAACCGGCCTTTTTCCAGCCGATGGCCTCATCATCGCCTGCACGGTCCTCCAGGATCCAAAGCGGTGAAAACCACGGATTTTCACACACAATGCGGAAGTTTTTCTCAATGTGATATTTCCAGGTCTCGCCGGCCGAAAGGTCATGTCCTTCCCCCTCTTCCACCGGAAGATAGTCCAGATCAGTCTTCGGTGTGGGACCTTCAGCGTTCCGCTTGGCCTCCACAACAGATTCCTCCGCCAGATAGAAGCCCGGCATATCCGTACGGAACATACCGTGATTGCCCTTATTGTGCTCCTCCGGGTAGCGTAAAAGCTCCGCGGCAAGCACGTTCACACCGGGCTGGAGGTACTGCGCGATCTCCACGCTGTCCACGTACCACAGATGCTTGTCGCCCTTGACCGGACCGAATTCGGCAAACGCGCCGTTGACAAACAGTTTATAACGGGTATCGCCGGAAACGCGGACCTTCAGGGACTCCGGTACCTCGTCCAGCGTAAATTCCTTACGGAAATAGATCAATACGGACTCATCCGGGTTGACCAGTTCGGGTTCATTGACCCAGATCCAGTTTGAAAGTAATTCTTTTGCCATTTGTATGCCTCCTTATACATGCAAATCCCTGACAAGTATTCTACAACTTTTATATCACACTCCGACTGAAATAAGAACTGTAAAAATCAACAAGGACAAATATTTATGCCATCGGAACAGAATACGAAGGCTAATCCGTTCCAAAGTCCGATGATTTTTATGTTTCTCTGTGCTATACTTTCCCTATCAAATCCAAAGGAGGCTCTTTATGAAGAGATTCGTTCCGCTCGAAAAAATGAGCAAGAAAGCGCAGAAAGAATACTACGCAAAGAAACGCGGCACCTGGGGTGAGATCAGCCCCGTCACAAGAACCGTTCCGAACGGCAAGGCTTACAGCCGCAGCAAAATGAAACAGGAAGAACAGAAAAACAGCAGGTACGATGGCCCTCACGGTGAATCGTCACCTGCTGTTTTCATTTTATTCATTTAAAGAAATCAATCAGACCAAGCACATAGATCACCACGACACTCACCGGCACCACATAAGTAAACACCGGCTTCATCCAGTCTCGGATCTTCAGACCTTTACCCTTATTTGCTTCCGCCGTAAGAGCCTCCCAGCCCCAGCCAAACCGTTTGCCGGTACAGAACAACGTGATGGTCAGCGCACCGAGCGGCAGCAGATTCGTACTGACGATGAAATCCCAGAAATCCAGGAATGTGCTCTCTCCGCCGAAGGGATGGAACGGCAGCACACTGAAACCAAGCGCCGTGGTCATCGCAAACAGGAAAACCACGATTCCACACACCAGACAGCCCTTCTTGCGTGACCAGCCGGTCAGTTCACGCACACACGCCAGAATGTTTTCGCAGACAGCAAGCTCCGTGGAGAATGCTGCAAACACCATGAACATAAAGAACAGACTGCCCCAGATCCGTCCGCCGGCGATGTTTCGGAAAACCGTTGTCATCGTGTCAAAAAGAAGTGCCGGACCGGAACCGACCTTCAAGCCGTAAGCCGCGCAGGACGGGAAAATGATGAGCCCCGCAACGATAGCCACGAAGGAATCCAGCAGCACCACATTGACACTTTCCCCCAACAGGCTGCGGTCATCGCCCAGATAACTGCCGAAGATTGCCATGGATCCGATACCGATGGACAGCGTAAAGAAAGCCTGATTCATGGCCGCAACGACAACGGACATGGACAGCTTGGAAAAGTCCGGAATCAGATAGAACCGGTAGCCTTCTCCAGCGCCTTCAAATGTTCCGCTTTTCACGGCAAGTACCAGCATCAGGATCAGCAGCGCCACCATCATGACTTTGGTGACGCGTTCCAGGCCACCTTGCAGATTGAAGGTCAGAACCAGGAAGCCCGCGGCGACTGCAAGCGCCAGGTAGGATACATTGATCGCAGGGTTGGAAATCATTGTCACGAATCCCAGTTCCCCATAATTTCCGGTGACAAAGCTGACAAAGTAGTAGATCAGCCACCCCGTCACGACCGTGTAAAAGGCCATGAGGCAGACATTGCCTAAGAGCGCAAGGTAGCCGTGAAGCTGCCACTTCTGTCCGGGTTTTTCCAGTTTCTGATACATTTTAACAGGACTCGCCTGCGACGCTCTGCCAAGTGCAAATTCCATGGTCATGGCCGGAAGTCCCAAAAGAATCAGGCAGATCGCGTAGATCAGCACAAAGGCACCGCCGCCGTTTTCACCCACCATCCACGGAAATTTCCAGACGTTTCCGCAGCCGATGGCACAGCCGGCACTCAATAAAATAAAGCCAAGACGGCTTCCCAGTCGTTCTCTCTCCATACTCCATCTCCCAGCAATCCATTCCGCTGCCCGTTCCCTCATGTAAACACGGTGACCATTTTCCTCATTACGGGTCACAATCACCGTAAGCCGCACAGGGCGGCATTGCGAGTTACAAAAACAGGGGGCACAGTCAGCGTGCCCCCTATTATAATACAAAACATGAAAAATGTCTTTGTATTTTAAAATTCTTTTCAGCAGTGTGCCCGACTTTAGCAGGTCGCGCCACCCACCACATTCTTCTTCAGGATCTCAGACTTATCGATCGTGCTGTTCAGAAGCTTGTCCTGAACATAATCAAAGCCCAGACGGTTGATGGTATCTGCAAAACGCTCGCCGGTGATACCCTCATCGCGGAAGAACAGGATCGTTCTTTCAACAAGCGCGATCACTTCCTCTTCGGATGTGAAGATCTTGTCCAGAGGCTGGCCCTGGGCAACCTTCTTGCCCCAGCGTCCGCCGATGTACACGCGATATCCATAGGTGGATTCCTCCAGCGCGCCAAACGGACACTTGCCCACGCAGCGGCCGCAGTGATTGCAGGCATTCGGATCGATGGAGATCTTTCCGTCCTTCACTTCCGCTACCTTGATGGGGCAGACATTCTCAACCTGGCACACCTTACAGCCGCGGCACTTGGAAAGATCAACTTCCGGCACACGCTGACCGATGATGCCAAGGTCATTCAGACTCGGTTTGACGCAGTTGTTCGGACAGCCGCCCACGGCGATCTTGAACTTATGCGGCAGGGAAACATCGTGGTAACCGATGTAGTACAAATCATGCAGCTTTTCGGAAAGCGCGAAGGTATCGATCAGGCCGTACTGGCAGGTAGTACCCTTGCACGATACGACCGGACGAACCTTGGAACCGGTACCGCCGCAGTCCAGACCTCTCTCCTGCAGATATGCAAACAGATCTTCCAGCTTGTCGTACGGAACGCCCTGTACTTCCAGGGTCAGGCGGGTCGTCATGGTGACTTCGCCGCTGCCGAACTTCTCAGCCGCTGTTGCTACTGCAATCTGTTCTGCGGTGGTCAGTTTACCGTTTCTTGTGATGACACGTACATTGAAAATGTCATCATAGCGCTTATCCTGCAGACAGCCCAGGCCCTTTACGCGCTTGATGTCTTCTGCAGAAAGCTTGCGGCCGTTTCTGGGAACCTTCACTTCATTGAAGGTCACGCCGCCTTCCAATACCATTGTATGGACATAGCCGGCTGCTTTTAAGCGGTTCTGTGCAAAATATGCACGCTTACCGCGGTTGCAGACCAGCAGGATCTTATCTTCTTTTTCCAGGCCTTCCACCGGACCGTTGATGGCGGTCAGATCGACCCAGATCGCATTCGGAACCGCCGACTGTGCCTGCACATCCACGATCTTATAGTCTTTTGCAGCGCCTGCTGCATATTCAGCGGGCGTCATGCTGCACATCACGCCGTCGATCTTGTTCTCCAGCACATAGCACGCTGTTACAAACGGATGAATGGCGGTGGAGAACGGCGGTGCGTATGCAAAATCCATGGCATCAAATTCATCCAGCGTCATGCCCTTGGAAATGCCGGTCACGGCAATGTCCACCATCTTGTCCACAGCGCCGCTGCCAATGACCTGAATGCCCAGGATCTTGCGGGTGTCACGATCCGCAACGAGCTTGGTCACAAAGGAGGACGCATCCGGATAATAATGTGCCTTGTCGTCCTGCACTACCAGAACGGAAACTGCATTGAAGCCGGCAGCCTTGGCCTGCTCTTCCGTAAGGCCGGTGCGGCCTGCGTTCATATCGGAAGCAAGACGGATCACCCCGGTGCCCAGGCAGCCGATGTAATTTTCTCCTGCCCCATACATTGCCTTAGCCATCGCACGGGCCGCGATGTTTGCGGTTGAACCCATGGCAGACCACTGACGGGCGCCGGTCA
This sequence comes from uncultured Lachnospiraceae bacterium, assembly GCA_946040795.1. Classification (GTDB taxonomy): domain Bacteria; phylum Bacillota; class Clostridia; order Lachnospirales; family Lachnospiraceae; genus UBA1267. The sequence continues at coordinate 7,908 of CAMGCK010000060.1, read as the reverse complement.
GGCGGTTCTTCACCATTGCGCAGTCACCCACGGCATAGACATCCGGGATATTCGTTGCAAGCTTTTCATCCGTCAGAATGGTTCCGTTTTCCATGGCAAGACCGGAATCCTTTAAGAAAGCGGTTGCGGGACGGATACCAAAGGAAAGGATGACCAGATCCGCTGCCAGCTCACCGGCAGAAGTGACGACTCCGGTGACGGCATCGGCCCCCTGGATCTTCTCCACAGAGACAGAAGTCCGGATCTTCATGCCGGAAGCCTTCAGATGCTTGCGGATGTGCGCAGCCATTTCAATATCGAAAATATTCGGAAGGATCGTATTTGCAAAATCGACAACTGTAACGTCCAGTCCCTGTGCCTGCAGGTTTTCAGCGACTTCCATGCCGATGAAGCCCGCGCCGCAGATCACAGCCTTACGGCACTTTTTGGTCTCCACATAGCTGCGGATGGCGGCTGCATCGTCCGGAGTGCGGACAGCAAATACACCGGGAAGATGAACACCTTCCATGTCCGGAATTACCGGAACCGCACCGGTCGCGATGATCAGCTTGTCGTAGGCTTCGGTAAAGGCGCCGTCATCTTTGGTACCCGAAACCGTTTTCTTTTCAAAATCACAGGACGATACTTCCGCTCCGGTCACCACCTTCACACCGGTAAGGCCCATGAACCTTTCAGGGGTATTGACGATCAGTTCTTCTCTGGAACTGATTCCTCCGCCGATGTAGTAGGGAAGACCGCAGCCCGCATAGGAAATATCCCGGCTTTTTGTCAGAACCGTTACATCTGCCTGTCTGTCCATTCTCTTCAGTTTGGCTGCAGCTTTTGTTCCCGCTGCCACGCCGCCGATCACAACATATTTCATCGCGATTCTCCTTTCAGCTTATGATCCGGATCGGATCCGGTCATTTTGTGCCGGATTGCGCAAAATGAATCCTCGTTGATTTAATAATAAAGCAACCTTTTCATAATGTACAATTATGAATAATTATGTTACTATAACTTTATGGAATAATCAACTCGGTAAGGCCCATGAACCTTTCAGGGGTATTGACGATCAGTTCTTCTCTGGAACTGATTCCTCCGCCGATGTAGTAGGGAAGACCGCAGCCCGCATAGGAAATATCCCGGCTTTTTGTCAGAACCGTTACATCTGCCTGTCTGTCCATTCTCTTCAGTTTGGCTGCAGCTTTTGTTCCCGCTGCCACGCCGCCGATCACAACATATTTCATCGCGATTCTCCTTTCAGCTTATGATCCGGATCGGATCCGGTCATTTTGTGCCGGATTGCGCAAAATGAATCCTCGTTGATTTAATAATAAAGCAACCTTTTCATAATGTACAATTATGAATAATTATGTTACTATAACTTTATGGAATAATCAACTCACATGAACCATTCGAAAGAACAGGAGGCATCCGATATGTTGGATCTGAAGATCCAGACGTTTCTCACCGTCTGCGAGACCATGAATTATTCACGGGCTTCCGAGATCCTGCATCTGTCACAGCCGGCCGTGACCAAGCACATTCAGGCACTGGAGGCTTTTTATCAGACGCAGCTGTTTGAATATCGAAACCGCGCGCTGATCCTGACAAAAGACGGCGAGCTTTTGCGGCGTGTCATGACAACGATGCAGCAGGACATTCTGAAGGTACAAAATGAATTCGCGTCGCCTGCGACCCGGCCGCGTCTCCGGCTCGGTGCCACACTTTCCATTGGCAATTTTGCGCTGACAGAACAGCTTCCCACGCTTCTTGAAGAGCATCCCGAGCTGGACATTTCTCTGACTGTGGCCGATACCCGTGTGCTTTTAGGCGCTCTGGACCGGAACGAGCTGCATTTTGTTTTCTGCGAAGGCAATTTCCCAAAGGACATCTATGAATCCCGGCTGATTGACGAAGTCCCCCTGGCACTCTTCTACGGAACGGATTATGATATCGGAAGTGTGCAGTCCACAGCGGATCTGTTAAAGCACACGCTGATCATTCGTGAAAAGGGGTCCGGTACACGGGAGATCCTGGAAACCTTCCTGAAATCCGAGGGCTATACCATTGAAGATTTCCGGAATTATCATGAGATCAATAACAGTGAAGGCATCATCGAACTCATCTCCGGAAATGTCGGCGTCAGTATTCTGTATGAGACCATCGGGAAAGATGCGATTTCGCGGGGAACCGTTAAAAAACGTTCGCTGAACCGCTCTCTGGTGCATGAGTTCAATCTGGTCTGGAACAAAAGCAATCTTCCGATGAAAAATCTGTTCCCTTATGCAGACGCGCTGACAGATGCGGTAAAGAAGGCACTGCGGTCATAAACAGGCGCGCAGTAGGATCCGTATTAATCTAAAAAGGAAAGCATAAAAAGAGGCAAACTGATCTTCGAGGCAGGCTTAAGCTAACCTTTGACCGCGCCGTTCCGTGGTACGGCTGGCCCTGCGGCCGGCTGCTGGCCCTGACTCCGTTAGTGGTCGTTTTTATTCCACCTCTCTAAAAACTTCATTCAAGTAGATCTTATATGCCACTGCCGTAATGATCTTACGCAGCAGTTCTTTTTCCACCGTGTCCTCCGCACTCACTTCCGCCAGTTCCGTTTCCATACCGAATACGTAACTTAATACTCGCTTGAACTCCGCACAGAAATAAGTATACGCTCGCTGACTCTCATAAGACTCCCGCTGAAGTTTCAGCATTTTCTCCGCTTCTTCCAGTGACAATACCGATTTCACCAGCGCAATAAAGATGATTTCGGCGATCTGCTCCCGATAATACTGCTTCTTCACCGGATTGGCGATCAGTTTCTTTTTTACATAATTGCTGATCATGGAACCCGTGAGGGTGATGCCCTCCAGCGGTTCCAGATATTCCGCCACAAATTTAGTCGTCTGTTCCAGGAACAGGCCGATGTCCGGAATCTCCTGATATGTGGGCAGCTTGAACTCCCAAATCCGATTCCTGGTTTCTTCACTGATATTGATCATGTCCATAGCAAATCCTCCTCTATCTTTATAGCACACCTTATAAAAAAGTTCAACTTATCCCATAATAAGTTTTTCAAAAACTCTTGACAGGTTTTTGCTATTGTTATACTATATCTTCATACAAGTTTTTCAAAAACCGATGAGGAGATATTGTTATGACTGAACTTACCATGACCTACCGCCCGGTTCCCGCACGTACCACTTTTACCGTAAAAGATCCTTACAGCGCGCTGACTCACTTTATCGGCATCATTTATTCCGCACTGCTGTCTCCGATCATCATGACCCACGCCATTTATCGCGAGGCCGATACCCTTTCCCTGATATCCACTGCTGTTTTCATGATCAGCATGGTGCTTCTGTACACAGCAAGTACGCTGTATCACACCATTGAAATCAGTGATCACTGCACGCGTATTCTGAAAAAAATCGATCACTGCATGATTTTTGTACTCATCGCAGGCTCTTATACCCCGGTGTGCCTGATTGCGCTGAGAAGCGGTATCGGCCCCAGACTTCTGCTGTTTGTCTGGGCCTTCGCGCTTCTGGGCATCCTGTTCAAGCTCTGCTGGGTCACCTGCCCCAAATGGGTCTCCTCCGTGATCTACATCAGTTTAGGATGGTCCTGCCTTGTGGCGTTCCCCTCCCTGCTGAAGCTTATTTCCCCGGCAGCCTTCTTCTGGCTTCTGTTCGGAGGTATTGTTTACACAGCAGGCGGCGTGATCTACGCGCTGAAGCTGAAGGCTTTTAACGCAAAAACGCCCGATTTCGGATCACACGAACTGTTTCACGTCTTCGTCATGATCGGAAATCTGGCGCAGTTTGTCTGTATTTGGATGATGCTGTAAAGCCCCGGCCGTTTCAGACATACTCCACGTGTACATTTTCTGAAGCGGAAGGCCGAACTCACGGAACATAATTGCCGGTGTCAGAATCGCCTCCCCAATGCGCAGCATGTTGATCCGTTCCGGAATGCTTCCGTCCAGGACACGGAAATAAGAGGTCGATGACCCACCGGTCACCTGAATGCCCATCGTCCGGCACTGTGAAACCACCGTCTCCGTATTATGTCTCAGTTTATTCAAATCAACGATCAGCTTCGGATACCCTTTTCTGATGTACATGCTTCCTCCGGAATCTGTTCTTTTATACATATCGATTGTCGACCTGTTCCCGCTCAAAATCCGGGTGCTCCCCGGCCCAGCCGACGGCCGGCAGCGTCAGCAGCACTGAAAGGTCTTCCTCACTGATCACGAACTCCGGAACTTCCCGATTGATCTTCATATGCTCCGTCGGCATTACAGCGCCTTTTTCGGGCAGGCCTTTTTGCATTTCCCGCAGCACACGCATTTTTCTTTGTCACAGGTCACACGGAAAAGTGCGAAATAACTCATGGGCTCTAAGAAGACGGTGATCGGACAGATGTATTTGCAGAACGCCCGATTGTCGTGAAAGATCAATGCGAGGGCGATGCCGCTCACATTCAAACTCACAATGCTCAGTTCACCTGTATTTTATTCGATATGGATCAGGCTAAGCCCGACCAGACAAATGCAGGCTCTGATCTGCAGAATTTTTACTTCTTATCATTCGTCACGCTGCCATCGCCCCGGATATCGAGCGATTCTCCGAGATAGGTCGGTTTTACTTTGAACAGACACGAGAAAATATCCTTATCCCGCGCGATCCATTCACGGAAATTTCTCAAAAAAGCCCCTCTGTAAGCGCGGGGATCGGAAGCCGATCCCAAGGCCTCCACGCCTATTCTATCACAAATATACAGCGCACGGAACATATGATATTTCTGAGTGACCACGATCATCTTTTTCACGCCAAATACGGCTTTTGCCCGATATATGCTTTCATAGGTTGAAAAACCGGCGTGGTCCATGAAAATATCCTCATCGGGAACTCCCGCATCCATCAGGTATTCTTTCATGACATTCACTTCATCATAATTTGCTTTTCCGTGGTCACCGCTCACAAGAATTTTGGGAGAGGCACCCGTATTATACAGCCGCAATCCCTCTTCCAGACGATCCGCCAGCATGGGACTGGGCTGATTCCCGTTCCAGACTCCGGCACCCAGGATCAGAATACAATCCGCCTGCTGTTCTTTCAGTTCACCATCGCCGACAATCTTTTTGCTGCCTGCGCCGATGATCAGAGCATTGCTGATCACAAAAAACAGCAGCGCAATTCCGACTATGCTGAGTGTTCCAATTAAAAAAAGTTTTCCGGTCATGATTTTCTCCTATGTCTGCCCCATCTATTTCAGATGCTTTTGATTATACCATATGGCTGCTTATTCCGACAATAAACAGAATAAAGGACCGGTCGACATTATTACACAATCCGGAAACTTACCGCTGCTGCAATCTGTAACCTCCCTTCGGTGTAAACTTATACATAGACAGTGCCGCTTTGTATGCCGTTAGTCCGTCTGTTCATGCTCTCACCCTTCCATTTTGACTAAAGAATATTCTGATTTCAGGATATAGTCACCTGTAAAAAAGCTTCACAGACCGTTGCTCTGCACTCGACGAAAATCATACCCGTCTCGTCCGGATTTATCATTGCATCAATTGAACGATCGAACTGAAAGTTGTCTGTGCGCAACAACTTTTTATTCAGTTACTTGTTATTACTTGGAAATACATCTGCAACTTCGCTAATTGTTATATACGCAAGAGGGTCAATATCATGCACGGTTTCTTTCAATCTTACAATCTGATAACGATTGACAACAAAATAAATCATAGATTTTTCTTTGTTGGAATAGCCGCCTTTTGCCTCCAAATAGGTGATACCGCTTCCAAACATTTCACATAGTTTCCCACAAATCTCTTGTGGATGTTCCGTAATAATAACTGCACATTTTGCCCTATCAAGACCATCCACAATAAAATCAATAGTTTTTAATGCTGCTGCATACGTAATAATGGAATATAGTGGCAAAATCCAGCTGTTAAGCACTAAACCGCACACAACATAAAGTAACACATTGTATATCATCACAAAAGTACCTACTGTAATACCAAGACGTTTTGCAAAAATCACTGCTATTACTTCGATACCATCCATGGCTCCGCCATAACGAATTGCTATACCACTTCCAACACCAGAAATTACACCCCCAAACAGAGCACAAAGAAGCAAATCCGTTCCAGCTAACGGAGAGGCGAAGCTTACATCAATCGGAAGCACATCAGTTATTAACCAGGCACATACGGAGTAAATGCAAACTGCATAGATAGCATATACCGTAAATACCCATCCTTGCTTTTTTAGCCCAAACAAAAACAAAGGGATATTCAGTACAACAAGGAAAATGGACAGCGTCAAACACTGCGGTGTTAATTGGTCTAAGAGCATTGACGTTCCGGAAATGCCACTATCATATAGATTTACAGGCATTAAAAAAATAGTGATGCCAAAAGCATTTACAATACCTGCCAGTGTAAGCATTAAAATATTAGCAATTCGCAGTTTTCCTTGATACATAACTTACCTTCAAATGTATTGTCAAATTCAAATCTTCTGTTGCTTTCAATCTCTCCGCAAGACTGAAATTTTCCACTCTATTTACACGCTTTCTCAAGCATCTCTCTCGCCCAGAAATACTGCCCTTTATCATCGTATTCCCTATAAAAAACTTCAATCATCATCGTTAAATATAAAATAATATCATACCAGCGCAATCTTTTTAATTCATCTTCCGAAAATGAAGTCTGACCAAAGCCTTCCAGAAAATGTTTACCTCTGTTATGCATTCTGAAACGGTCATCCATAAATGGTTCACCCCATAATGCTCTTTCCCAATCAATTATCCCAGACACATGTCCATCTTTTATAAATACATTTCCTTCCCACATATCCCAGTGAACCAAAGATGCATTATGGATTGTTTCAAAAGCAGACTTATCATTTTCCAATTTGTTCAAAAAAGTCTGTTCATCATATATAATATCTATACCTCTTTTTTGTGCATCTGAAATTAAATTTTCCAGCATTTGTTTTACAAATTTATACAGAGAATCATATCTCTTATCTTCTCCCAGAAAACCGAATTCGGAATTTTGAATATTTGACAGCTCCTGGGATATTTTACCAATCTCTGTATCTATTGTGGCAATTTCCTCTTCCGACATACCATCTTTTACCAAAAAGAAGTTGTCGCCCTCCAATTTTTCCATGAAGAAGTAGTTACCATTGCATATAGTGTTACCAGTATCATAATACTGAACATCCGCAATCTTAAATGAACAATTTTCTGCAACCAACTTCATGGCGTTTATTTCTGCCTGCATCAGATTGACTTCATTTGAGGTATTCCCGCTTCTATCTTTCGCTGCAATTTTCAGTATGCTTTCACTACCATCTTTAAATGTGATAGCATATGTTACATTACACATTCCCTCTGTCAATTCTCTTATTTCTGCTATCTGCTTATCCGGGAACGCCATCTTTGCCATGCTGGAAATCGTTTCCTCGGATTGTCTGTTTTTGGTAATAGCCATTTTGTAACCTCCTGTACAACTTCAAGTTTTCTGTTCCCTATAAAATTAAATTATTGGGATTTAACCAAATCGCTAAACAACGAGTCAAAATACTCTTTAAACCAATATTCACTCTTTCTTCCCAGTGTACCTCTTGGCCTTTCTGGTTACCGTACCATCTGCATGGCGCTCGATGTTGCTTCTGCTATCACGCATTTCCCGGACGGCTCTGAACATCTCTCGTGAGATGATAGACGGGTGATGATCTTCCTGGATGTATTTCTTATGCTCTCCATTATTCTGGATTCGCTTCTTCTCCGGGAAGTCTGGCGAGAAGGTTTTATAGAGAATGACATCAGCGACATACTTCTCATTAGTCAGTGTGGTTTCGATGGTACGTTTCGACCTCTCTCACATTTCTCACGAATCTT
>CAMGCK010000059.1 GCA_946040795.1 uncultured Lachnospiraceae bacterium | reverse complement strand
GTAACAACGTGGCTTTTCAGCCACTTTCACGGCACAACCGTGAATAATTCAGGATTATCAATATCATTATTGACCTTTTTACAAAGCTTATTCATGTAAGCCATTAATTCCATCGGCTCAAAAGGTTTTGTCAAATAAAGGTCCGCCCCCCCTATCAGCCCGCGCATTCGATCCTCAATTAACGATCTTGCTGACAGAATGATTACTGGGACAGAACTCGTTTTTCTAACCTCCCGGAGCACACCAAATCCATCCATTCGTGGAAGCATAATATCCACAATAAGAATATCCGGATTCCATCTTTCAAAAAGAACTATGGCAGTTTGACCATCATATGCTATAATCGGTTCAAAGTCTTCGCGAATACAGTAATCTTTTATGATATTTACTATTTCTCTTTCATCTTCCACAATTAATACTTTTTTCATGTTTCAAACCATTAATTCTTAGTATAACTCGAACAATTCGAAGACTTGATCCAGCCTGGCAGTCCCTCTTCATCCACCATCAAATACCATACCGCACTGGTTTCGTTGCTATATATGACCTCCGCTTTCGATATTACACGATATATTCCTGCACGAAGCTCGCAAATAACACGCCCATCATAAATCGGGGATAAATACATTGGTGTTTGGCGTGGCACGTTAGCACACCCCGATCCACCCAACTCAAGCATTTTCCGAATGCAAACAACAGTCTGTTCCGAATTCTCCTCCTTGTCCAGAGCGGGTAATTCTGTTCGAGTGTTCTGAAATTCTTCAACATAACTTTCAGACACTATACTAGTTGTATCGCAGCCAGATAAAAGTAATATTACCAGTGCTATAATCAGTAATATAATATGACACCTCTGCATTTACCCCTCCGTATTGATTAATCAACAAGCGAATTATACTTATATGGTACGTAGCCAGACAATGAACTCTGCGTTTTTATCTGAGAAACCACACGATCATAATTTGATGAAATAGTGCATTCATAGCACGCATAATTACCAAGAGAATTCCTGTATATCAACAATACCACATGATGGCCAATATGATTAAAAATATCACCTTTGTTAACATCAGCCCAACCAATTTGAGTACTGATTGAAGGCAGCGTACTTGTTCCAAATTTTTCCGCTCGTCCCCACGCTCTTGAAACATAACCAGAACAATCCATCCCATAAGTATTGTATACATGGCTGGGTGGATTCGGATTTATATTAATAATATTCCCTACTTTTCCCCCGGAATTGATTCCATTAGTAAACGATATGACGGTGTCATTACCACCCCAGCAATAAGGCATAGATCCATACGTACCCGCGCCTCCAACATATCTTGGTTTAATCCAATTAGCCATTGGTGCGACATTCGTTGCACTACAACTCCATGTGAAATTATAATATGAATATGCCCTGTCAATAATTGCTTGTCTTGTCGCCACAGCCATTGGTGTTGCAACATTTCTCACAGTACCTTCTGAAGCGGGGCTACTCCACGTGATCAATTCCCTATCAACTTCTACATTACCAAGATTTTCCGTATTATCAAGATTTACTATGGAAATTTTGTTGCTTTGTTTATTCAACAGGTAGAGTTTATTATCAAACAATTTAATTTCATTCACAGATGATATCATCTGAAGTGGAATAGTAAGTTCTTTATTTATTTTGCCTTCTTTTGATAAGTATAATACTGACTGAACATAATACTCCTGTTCATGATCTTGAATAACCCGCTTTACAAGTAATCGTTTCTGTCCATTTTTATCAGTCCCATAATACTTCAGGCCAGTAATTTTACCACCAACAGCATTTTTCATATTCATAAACGAATCGTCACTAAAAGCTACCACCCCAGACTTATCGTCATAATTGATTTCTGCATTCATTCCGTTTGATAGTTCACACCCATCCTTCTTGCTCAAGTATCTGATGCCATCACAGTCAGGGATAAAATAAAAAGTTTCAATTTTTTCTTCATGAATATTATTCGTACAAATTACCAGTCGTTCACTTTCCGCATAGAAATCTTCGATTGCCATCGACTCAACCCAGTTATCCAGTGAACACTCCCATAGGTATTCGTTGTTTTCAAAAGCACATACCGAATGATGATTGGTAAGCACATATGCACGACTATCAAAAGTCGCAAGCTTAACTCCGAAAATATCATATTCATCAAGACTGATTGCCCTCGTCTTTTTCGCAGACTTATCAACTTTGAGGACTTCGTTCCTCGAAGTATCCAACACTGTTATTTCATCGCTGAAAATAGAATAATCTTCAATCCCATAGATTCGCCCCTCAGCATCAGATAAGTATTCAGTCTCATGCTCACTACTCAATACCATTGTCGACAAAACGGCATCATCCGTATCTTTTGAAAAGGCCATGCTACACAATGCCAATCCCGATATTACAGCACAGATAATCCATCTGGTCATAAACTGTTTATGATTATTCATAAACTTTACCTCCTATGTTTTTCTTCAACGTATCAAAACAAACACATAAATACAATAAAGAAAATATAAAGATTATCTTTTCAAATCATCTGCTGTTCATTGATCGTCAGCTTGAAATCCAGCCCCAGCACCTGCGCCGCCTTTCGGCATAACATCATGCGTTCCATGAAAATGCTGAAGTAATCCATCACGGAACCGTACTGTGTATCGACCTTCAGCTCGATCAGCGTATGTGCCTCATTGATCGTCAGTTCAGACTTGTTGGTCGAATAATTCAAACGGTCATGAATGTCAAATGTGCTCTCATCCATGTTGCGGAGGACAGCCTCATTGGCTTTCAGGTCTTCAAATGTGATGCGACTTATGGGCGGATCCTCCTCGCTGCGCTAATAGAATCGACGCCCGGCACATACCGGGCATCTCATTATGAAGTGTATTTTATATGACAAAAAAATCCCCGCACAGCTCTGTGATATGTGCCTCTTTGCCGGTTATCCGGGAAACTGGGGACATATCACGTGGATATGCGGGGATTCGATCTGTTCTTGTAAAGATTATTTGATATGGCGGACACGGATCACGCCGTCGATCTTCTGGATCGCTTCATCCAGGGTTTCCGGAACATCGCCGTTGAAGTCCAGGATGGTGTAAGCCACCTCGTTTCTGGACTTATTGACCAGGTTTTCGATGTTCAGGCCGCTTGCCGTAACGATCTCAGTGAATGCGCCCAGCATACCGACCTTATTGGCATGGATGATGCAGAGGCGGTCACCGTCTGCGCGCGCGAAGGAAACATCGGGCAGATTGACGGAGTTGGAAATGTTGCCGTTTTCAATATAATCAATGGTCTGATGTGCAGCCATGATGGAGCAGTTTTCATCCGCTTCCGGAGTACCTGCACCCAGATGCGGGGTGAATACAACTGCCGGATGCTTCATCTGTGCCGGAGTCGGGAAATCAGTGGCAAAGCCCTTGATCTTACCGCTGTTCAGCGCATCCACAACAGCATCGTTGTCAAGAATCGGTCCGCGGGCAAAGTTGATGAGATATACGCCATCCTTCATCTTGGCGATCTCCTTGGCGCCCACAAAGCCTTTGTTCTGCGCATTTAACGGAATGTGAACGGTCACAATATCGCTGACTGCGTAAAGTTCATCCACATCCTTGACGATCCGGGTGTAATCGGAAAGCTCCTGCACACGCGCATGGTTCAGATACGGGTCGTAACCAACAACCTTCATACCGAGGTCATGACAGGCTCTTGCCATTCTGGAACCGATGGCGCCAAGGCCCAGGATACCGATGGTCTTTCCCATGATCTCCGGTCCGCGGTATACTTCCTTACCTTTTTCAACCACGCTGCCTGCTGCGGATTCTTCATCAGACAGGCTGCGCACCCACTGCTGCGCCAGGAAACCGTTGCGCATGACCATGATCATGGACGCGATAGTCAGCTCCTTAACGGCATTGGCATTACCGCCCGGGCAGTTGAAAACACAGATACCGTTCTTGGTACAGCGATCTACCGGGATGGTATTGACGCCTGCGCCGATGCGGACGATGGACTTCAGTTCCGGATTCATTTCAATTTCATGAAGCGGCGTGGAATGGACCAGAATGCCGTCCGGACTACTGATCTCATCCGCAAGCACGTAATTTTTTGCTTCTTCAAATACATCGCGGCCGACCTTGGCCACATTATCATAGGTCTTGATTTTGTACATTTCTCTTCCCTTTCAATAAAAAATCCGGAAAGTATGCGCTTTCCGGATCATCTTACAAGTTCATGTTTCTCCGAAAGCTCATACCACAAAAAGACACCATGACGAACAGGTGTCGGAACTTGCGGATGAGGATGAATAAAGGTTAAACATGAAACTTTACCTCGTTCTTAGTGAATGTTTGTTTATCATACCATTAAATCACGCTGTTGGCAAGCAAAATTCACCGCCCGTTGGTTTTTTATCACAATTCCACATAGCAGAATATGTGATAACAGCAAAATTCTAACACTTTTGCACAACGCAGTGGCAGAGCATTTCCTCAAAAGCAACTCTCGGCTGACACCGAGTCCATCGCTGTATTTATTCATTTTTCCCGACTGGGAGAGCGCCGCCTGACCGAGTCAATGGGTTTAGCCGTTTACCACAGAATCATGGAGAAATATGTCACGGTATTGGCCCCATTGATATAGCGAATGCCGGCCTGACGGGACAGATCCACAACACTGACGCCGGTTGCTTCAATGGACGGATGCACCAGTTCCGGATTGCGGCACGGAGCATCCGGATATGTACATTTTGCGCACAGATGGCAGCCTTCCGCGCCCAGAAGCGCGTACTTGAAGCCTGCTGTATTCATTTTTTTCATCAGGTCCTGGTCCAGTTTGTGATGAACCTTGTTGCCCTCACCCATGCCTTCAAAATCAAAACTGTCTTCCAGCTCATGACGGGTGGAATACAAAAGCGCATGCTCATACGCCTGATACTTGTCTCGCAGAACCTCCAGTTCACCAACGCCGGGCGGGCACGTCCAAGTCCTGCCGTACATGCCGCAGCGATTGGCCTCGCACATATCACGGACTTCCTTTAAAAACGGAATGGTCTTGGGATCCAGAAAAGCAAACTCATGGATCGGCATTTCACCGGTCTTGCTTTCCTGAATGTACTGTTCCAAAAATCCACGAATCTGATCTGCCATGCTGTCTCTTCCTTTACAGTTTGATCTTCTTTACTTCTTCTGCGTAGTACTGGACCAGTTCAAACTTGGTGCCCGGCATCAGTCGATGGTCCGGACAGGGAATAAATCCGCCAAGTGCCGCCAGTCTCTGTATCCGTTCCAGCTCACGGTCCACCGCAGCCTTGTCTTTTCTCAGTGCAGTCTTATCCATACCGCCCACGCCAAGCATGCCCTTGCCGTATTTTTCACGGGCTGGGCCAAACTGGTCACCCCAGGTACCGATCTCGATCGGGAACATGGTATTGACACCGTTCTCAAACCAGGTGGGAAGCAGCTGACGGGTCACACCATCACAGTCCAGAGAAATGACATCGATGCCGTATTTATGGCACAGGTCTGTTCTCTTCTTATAATGCTTCGCGCAGATCTCATTAAAGATCTCCGGGTTGATCAGGGAACCGCTGTTATAACAGATATCCTCCCAGAAATGGGCAAAGTCGAACTTCGCGCCTGTTTCCAGAATCGCTTCCACGCAGCGGTACTGCATTTCTGCATAAGTATCCACGATGTCCGCAAAAAGATCCTCATCCTCATCGTACATCAGATAACTGATGCCGACCAGAGATGCGATATTGCGGATATCGCCCAACACTGAACCCAAATGAATGCCAACAGGGTTGTCACTTTTATTATAAACATTTTCATTGAAATTTTTGAAAAACTCCAGGTTCACACGCTCCGGCTTGAAGGTCATCTTATCGCGGTAAAGCTCTTCAAAAGCCTCACGGTCTTTCAGAAGATAATCATCTTCCTCCGGGATGGAAATGACACCCGGATGGATACGCTGAATCAGGCCGTTTCCATCCTGCACACGCTGAACACCGCCCGGAAGGATCTCCAGAACCTTGGTTTCAAAACTCGGCATCAAGCCGTTTGCAGCGCCGTATGTGGTGCCCCAGTTGAAATCCCAGCCCAGGATCTCATCCAGTCTGCGATCGGTGGCGTTGCCATCGCCCCAGCCTTCAATGTCCTCAGCGGAAAGTTTTCCCTGTTCAACCCACTCCTGCAAAAGTTCCGGCCAATAGCCAAAATGCACCGCCGGCATACGGTCTGCCGGTTTGAAGTGCAGAATATTCATCGCTCTTTCACGGTTTGTCATAAAGAACCTCAATTTCTTCGGATAATACGATATAACCGGCCATTATAAAAAATGTCCGGTTATCATCGCAGAAAATCATTCAAAAAATGCGCGGATATTATCCCAGGATGCCGCCGGAGGAATGTCGCAGCCACTGGACAGTACAAAGTTTGCGTACGGAGCGCAGGCTTCTTTCAGATCCTTTACTGCCTTCCGCATATCATCCGGCGTACCCTTCAGGAAGTATTCAACCGGTGAAATATTACCCATGACAATGACATCCTTGGGCATATTTTCCAGAATATCGGTCAGCCTGATCGCATCACCGAAATGATACGCACATGCGCCGATGCCTGCAAGCGATTCCGCCATCTTGGGCGTATTCGGTCCGCAGTTATGATAAACAACGGCAAAGTTTTCATCCTGTACCGCGTCTACGATCTCCTTCACATAGGGAGCAGAGAACTCGTTCTCCAGATCCGGTGAAAGCAGACCGGAAAGCGGCTCTGCCAGAACAACACCGTCCATACCCGCCGCCTTATACGCAAGCACATATTCCTTCAGGAAATCCGTGGCTTTGCGAAGGACAATGTGAACCATGTCCGGCTCTACCAGACAATTCACCAGTGCTTCACTGACATCCATCAGTCTTCCCGCCAGTGAGAAGGGTCCGATGGCACCTGCCAGCACCGGACGGTCGGTGATACCGGCCTTCGCATCCTTTGCAGCCTGCAGATAAAGCCCGGTACGGCCATCGCCCACTACGGGCACTGCCAGTTCTTCCGCCTCATCCTCATCGGTCACCAGCGCTCCGATAACCGTGGGAATCTCATTCTGTGATGTCTTAATGGCAGCGCCAAAAGCTTCCGCTTCCACGGAAAGATCCATCATCGTTACTGCGGCCGCTGCATCTACTTCCTGCGAAACACGAATGATACCCTTTGTCTGAACAGCAGCATCGTGTGTCAAGTCATAAACCGAATCTCCGGTCAGTTTTACCGAGGGGAATGAAAGTACCGGTACAGGTTTGTTCAACCTGGGAAGCTCATCGATCCATGCAGGATATGTCATTACTCTGCCTCCCGTTATCAATCAAAAAATGCACGGGCAGCTTCTGCTGCAGATGCCGCATCCAGCGTATAGCAGTCAGCACCGATCTCATCAGCAAACGCCTGCGTAACAGGTGCGCCGCCGACCATGACCTTGACCTGGTCTCTCAGGCCGGCTTCCTTTAATGCATCGATAATATCCTTCTGAGCGTACATCGTAGTGGTCAGCAGTGCTGACAGGCAAACCAGCTGTGCACCGGATTCACGAACAGCTTCTACAACCTGTTCCGGACCAACATCTACGCCAAGGTCGATGCACTCAATGCCCTGACCTTCAATCATCATCTTAACCAGATTCTTGCCGATATCATGCATGTCACCCTTAACGGTGCAGATAACAGCCTTGCCGATGGGCTCAACGCCCTGTGCGGTCAGTGCCGGCTTCAGCGTCTGTACGCCCTTGTTCATGGCGCGTGCCGCAACCAGAACTTCCGGAACGAATACTTCATTGTTTTTGAACTTTTCGCCGATCACGTTCATGCCGGCCATAAGACCGTCGTTCAGAACACTCTTCGGAGCGATTCCTTCTTCCAGAGCCTGATTAATTAATGCAACCACGTCTTTTGCGCGGCCTTTCTGAACTTTTTCACTGATTTCTTCTAAAATTGCCATGGTAGAATCCCTTTCTGTCCTTGTGTTTGTATCGTAAACTGCGATTCCTTTATCAGCTTGTTGATTCGCACCGATAGTATTCTAATTTGCATTATAAAAGCCACATCTTGCAGTGTCAATGGCTTTCGTCCTCCCTTGTTTTCTTCAGGCATTCCAACACAAAATCCGCTGCTGTTTGGGCCGCTTGCAGAACATCTCTACCCTGCATGACAGCGCCTGGGCTACACTTGGCGCTATGTAATGCGACTCTATGCCAGGAAAGAGAAGCCCCTTATGAGACTTCTCTGTCCTGGATTCTTTTGCGCTTTTTGGTTGTCACTCGGGAAGGCTCATCTGCTCCATATGATCCATAATAATCGTTTGCGGCAGCCTTTACATCTTATACTCGGCAGCGTTGATTATCTGGGTATCTTTCAGTTTGCCGAGGAAGGAGCCGAGCGTTCCGAGAGCCCCGCCATCCTCACCATCTTCATCATCCGAATCCTGCCCGGACGCCTGAATCATGGCTACATCCTCAGCAATCATATTGACGGCCTCTTCCTGCTCCTTCGAGCAGATAACCATAGCGCAATCCACGATATGCAGTTTTTCCATGATGTCTTCAGCACTCAGATCCTCAGAAAGAGTGACCTTGGCGCAATCTTCGACCCGGACACCTTTCGGATACTTCCCAAGCACCGAAGCACCGACCTTGACCATGGGGCGATCCACGATAAGCCCCAGATCCGGATCAATGATTCTCAGCTCGTCATATACGCTTTCGATTTCGTCAAAAGCGTCTTCCAGCTCCTTATTTACACTGACGGTGCCGTCTGCAAACAGGTATTCCAGGGAAGAGAGGGCTTCGGCATCCTTGATGGAAACATCGCCTGTGACACAGAGCCTGGTTCCGTACTTTTTGATGGTTTTCGGTTTCAGTTCCAGGTCGTCGTCGATGAGCTGTGTGCCGTCAGGGACCTTCACGATCTCGGCTTCTTCATCAAACAGAGTTACCTGCTTGCCGATCAGGCTTTCTGCGATCACGACCCTCTTTGCGGTAAACTTCAGGCCCTTTGAAAGCAGCTTCTCTGAGTCAATCCCGGTATCCAGGAAGAAGAGATTTCCGGAGCAGTAGTACAGAGTGTTCGCTGCTCTTGCGATAAACAGATCGTCGATCTCCGTATCAGCCTTCAGGATCGTTGCCCCATCTGGATAATATTCGGTCTTTCCTCTTACCTGAATGTTCGAAAACCGGCCCTCAAAGCTTTTCGGCATCAGGACCTTTCCGTTCACCATGATGCTGTAATAGCTTTTCACAGCTTCCTGGCTGCCGTCGGCAATGACCAGTTTGCCATTGACCATCAGAAAAACACCGGTTCCGTCCGAGTCCGGGCCGATCTCTCCCTTACCGTTGATGCTCTGCACAGAAACATTCTCTCCATCCGGGATTTCCAGGACAGTCGCCGCATTCATGGTCACGGGATACTTATTCAGCAGTTCCTTGGAACGCTCATTGATAATCAGAATCGCTGCATTGATGGTGATATTTTCATACCCGGCAAGGCTTTCTTCCGTTACGGCTCTTGCATCGCAGGTTGCGGCATTGATCATTTTGTTTTTCTTCATGAGATTCGTCCTCCGTTATGATTTCAGTTTTTCTCTCAGGAGCTTTCTGGCGCGGCTTAGGACAGCCCGGACTCCTGATGGTGACAGCCCGTATTCTTCTGCAAGTTCCTTTGAGGTGTATCCGTCAAAGTACCGTTTGATAAAGAGCTGGGACAGATCCGGCGGGAGCGAGGATAGAATTATTGCTGTTTCGACTTCTGAGAAGCCGCCGTCCGTTTCTTCCTCGGCCTGCATCTGGTTGTTCTGCTCTACGCTTCGCCTTCGGCAGGCATCATAGAACAGGTTTCTTGCCACCTTATACAGCCAGGCCCGTCGTTCTTTTTCTCCCAATTCTTCCAGAAGATCCAGATTGGAAAGTGCCTTCATGAAGGTCTCCTGCAGTAGATCCTCGGCATCACTGACATTTCCGCATATCATACAGCAGTATTTCAACAGCTCTGTCCGATACACGGAATATAGCTCTGCGATCATGGCACCCTCCTTTCCTTCGGCTTTCACTCTTATAACGTTTGAGAACGGCAAAGTGTTTTCGGAAATTTGAAAAAATCTTTCTCAATGCCAACCTTAACGCCGAAACCGGATTGCCGCAAAGAAAGGCAACCCGGTTTGCTGCTGATTATATAGCCTATGCAGGTCTATTTCTCTACTTGTGAGATACCAACAGCCAGAAATGGTTCTTTCCGTCTTCGGATACCGTCACATTACAGGAGAGCTTCTGGCTGCTCCGGCAAGAACTGCAGCAACCGCTCTTGTATGCCCGTCAGTCATTACGCGGATACCATCCAGCATTTTCACCGGTATCGGTTCAAAATTCGAGAGATCCTCCGGACGGAACCACTCATTGACACCCCTGAGCTTTCGTTCTGATATGTAAAACTGGGAAGGCTGGAGATCTTTTAGGGTAAGATCACAAATATCAGGCATTTCTTTTCCTCCGATAAACGTCAAGGCCATCCCTGCTTCCGACCAGTACAAACCCATGCTTTTCAGCAAGAGCTCTTGTGGTTTGTTGTTCCGGGACGCATTCAATAACGGCGTCTTTTCCTTCTGATGCAGCCATGGCAACAAGCTGCTTTGTAAGCAGGCTCGCCATCCCATGCCCCCAGATTTCCTTTTTCAAAATCCAGCCTATTTCCTTACTTGTATCATCATAATCGTGATAGATCACATAGCCAATGAAACTGTGATCTTTATCATCTACGGCTAAAATCCGAGGAGATGCCAAAAGGCCCTGTGTTTTCAAAAAGCTCTCTGTCTGCTTGCGGGTAAAAGGAGGCTCCAGATATTTCATGATTTCCGGATCGGAAAGAAGTTCATGAAGAGGTTCCAGGTCCTCTTCTGTAAACTGTCTGATGTAGAAACGGTCATCCTTTACCTTATGCTTCACGGATCTGTCTGTGATATCCAGTTCCGCTCTGAAGAATTCCGGGAAGATCGTCCTTGGTTCATCCGGAGAGACCCATTCCAGGTATTCCGACACCCCAAATTCTGTGATGCTGTCACAAACAGGTTCAAAGCCATCCGGCACCTTCATGTAGAAGTAGTATCCGAGTTCGTAGATCTCTTTTCCTATCTTTGAAGGGACATCAGCTATAAAATAGTTCTCCTGGATAAAACCCAGGTGATCGATCTCCATCTTAACACCGGTCTCTTCCAGTACCTCCCGGATCACAGCTTCTTCTGCAGTCTCTCCGAATTTGATCCTTCCGCCGACAGAGTAAAAATAATCCGACATATGATTCCTCACCATCAGGAATCGGCCGTCTTTCAAGATGATCGCACCAACTCTGATGTTGATCATCCCATCAGCGCAGGGAACACACATATCTGGATTTGTTTCTGTCTGACCTGCCCTTGAAGAATTGTAAGCAGGATCGGTTGCCCGGTGGTACTCTTTCAAAGCATTCCGAAACACTTCAGACTTCGCAGAAGAAGTGTTCTCACTGGCCTCTGTAAGCATTCGGTTTTCGCTCTCATTTAAGCGGACTTTGTAGATAATCGTTCGGGCGTCATCTTTCCTTGGTCTTGCCATGAAGGATCCTCCGTTTCTGTGGCCACAATTACCGCATGAACTATACCACAAATCCCAGTCTTGGTCAATGTTTCTGTGTCCACAAAAACAACTATTGTATGTAAGAGGCAGCTTTCACTGCCTCTTACGGCTTACAGCTCCGGGCCTTTCTTCGATTTGGTCTTGGCCTTGGGCTTGTCCGCAGCGACCTTCACTGCTGTATCCTTCACCAGAGCATTCAGCTCATCCCTGGCGGATAAATGATATAGGTTCGGCCTGCACTATCCATCCATCCATGCTTATAGGAAAGCCCGACCCGTTTCAGCATGATGCAATAGAGAACCTTCGCATCGGTTGACAGCTCCTAAAGCAATCATTGAACACAAGATCCTCAGGAAGCTGAAAGAAGTTGAAATGCTTCCCGGCGCCACCATGGAAAAACTCATAGCCATGCACTCATATCACCACCTTGTATTAAATGCTTTCATTTTTCAAAGCATCGATCGGATTATCCTTATTCACTTTTGAAGTGGCATAGATCATCGTAGAGAACACGACAACAAATACACTGCCTGCTGCTATCACAATACTCTGCCAGGGAATATAGAAGCTCATAGAAAATGCAACATCCGTGACACGATAGATTGCATAGGTCACAAGTGCAGATACCGGGAGTCCCCAAAGAAGACTCTTCATACCGTATGTCAGACACTCATAATTCATCATCTTTCGCAGACTCTTTTTCGACATACCGATTGACTTTAACATCGCAATTTCGCGTCGCCTTAACGTAATGCTGGTCGATATCGTATTAAAGACATTCGCAATCGAAATCAGCGCAATCAGAATAATAAATCCATAAGAGAAGATGTTGATGATCGTCACAAACATACGATTACTTTCATTTGTTTTCGCTGTATCTATCAATGTTGAAGAATCCAGATGATGATCATCCAGCATTTTCTTCATATCATCATAGGCTTTCTGATGATTCGATGCTTTATACACAAACATAGTCGACATTGGCTCATCTAAAATATACTGCTGCATACTCAAAGGATACACAATTAAAATCCTGTTATTTGGCAGTGCATATGGGATCTTATTTATCACACCCGCAATTTCATAATCTTTTACGATTGTTGCCTCTTCTTCTGAAAGCTTCAGCGCTTTTGTCTGATCCAGTTCAGATTCATCATCGTGGGAAGACCAGTATTCCGTCATATATTCGTTTGAATAATAAATATATTCCCGCTTACCATCTGCTTCCTGGTACCCCATATCCATATAGCCTTCAATCTGCTTAATATCATTTGAATGAAGCGTACAAGGGATTTTCGAAGGATCCACAAAATTGAATTCAAACCATTTGGCCTGATCGTTCGATCCTTCTGCGCGTCCGACCACGGAATGATTCTGGATCAGAGCTTTCGGAGATGCCACATCAAAACAGTCATCTGCGTTGATATTGTTATCCTTACAGATGTCTCGGAAATTGTCATCGTTGACAAAACACAACATACAGAACTGTTCGATTTTTTCTACTGCGGCTTCCGGCATATAGTTGAAATAACTTTTATCGTAAATATCCGGTGCAATCGTAAAATTCAGGCCAATTTCATTGGCATAGAAGCCAGCTGTTACACCTTCTGCCGAAAGCAGCAGGTTATGGATATCCTTTGAAGGTACATCTTCTTCATTAGAAAAAATCTCATAACAGATATCTGCTTCTATCTTCGATGTCATTACCCCATCAACGGAGTCATTCAGATAGGCACAGAAGGAAGATGCCGAAATAAACAGCACAATACTTAAGAAAAGGGAAACGATCGTAGCACGATAGCGCTTTCTGTTTCTTTTAAAATTCTTTGCAGCCATCATGCCTTCAAAGCCAAAAAGCTTTGATGTAAGGCGTGACGTTCTGACATCCTTACCTCTGACATTCACATCATTTGTCTGCCTGATAGCTTCCATTACAGGAATACGCATGGCACGATTGGCTGGAACCCAGGCAGAAATGAATGTTGTTATCACACAGATCAGCGCTGCCACCGCAAGCGGAATCGGTGCGATCACGATATGGATCGTCGTTGAAACTCCGGCCGGAGTCATGGAAGCAAAAGCACCCTTCAGTAAATAGAGCGTTAGACCGATTCCTGCGCAGCCAAGAATCAAACCGATCGGAACTGCCAGAAGATCCAGGAATAATGCTTCATAAAATACCGATGCGCGGATCTGCTTTTTGGTTGCACCAACAGATTTTAAGATACCAAACTGTTTTGTGCGCTCGCTGACAGAAATAGAGAAAGCATTGTAGATCAGTGAGATCGAACCAAAAGCGATGAGTGCACAGAGAATTCCGGCAAATCCATAAATAACTGTCGTGAGATTTGCATTGTTGACCGTACCATACAGATTCAGTAAATCACTATGCTCGTATAAATCCCCCACAATTCCGACTGAAGAAGTAAAGTCATAAAACTTACGTGGATTTTTTACGGTAAAGAACACGGTTTCGCTCTCGGTGTCTGCATTTCTGGTGATTGCTGTGTATCCAGGGCAGGAATACTCTTCAACCATATAACCCAGACGTTCATAGGTACCGACGACTGTATACGTTATTGCTCTCTCATCAATAATTTCTTCCCCTGAATTCACAACAAAAGGAGTCGCTTCTGATACAGGGATTCCATCAATTGTACGTTTACCCACATTAGTCGTCAGGGTATCCCCCACCTCATAAATCACTTTACCGTTTGATGCAAGATGATTCGGAAGCAGGATCTCATTACTGTTTTCAGGCATTCGGCCACTTAACAGACGAATACTGATAAGATTCTCAAGGCCATCCCCGGCCGATTTAACGATAAGATAGGGCTTATATTTATTGCTGCTGCCGATATCTGCCCATCCTACAAGCGAAAACTCAGAGACCTGATCGATTTCAGGATGTGAACTTAAGTTTTCTTTTACATCTGAATCAGAAAGATTGGTATAATATCCATGCCAGGGGCCATCCGCCTCCACTTCACAGTTAATCATAAACATAATACCGCTGTAGGCACCTTCAATGACCGCAGTAAACAAAGCCATCGAAAGAATAATACCGATGATCGTTACGATCGTTCGGGTACGGTTCTTTGCGAGGGACTTTCTCACAAATTTATGGAATACATTCATTTCTGTACCCCCCGGAGCTGTTCATCGCGAACGATACGTCCATCTTCAATGGCAATAATGCGATCCGCCTGAAGTGCGATGGATTCGTCATGCGTGATCACGATCAATGTCTGTCCATATTGCTTATTGGAATACTTTAAGAGTTCCAGTATCTCCTGACTGTTCTTGGTATCCAGATTTCCTGTCGGTTCATCAGCAAGTACGACAGCAGGATCATTCATAAGTGCTCTTCCGATCGATACACGCTGCTGCTGACCACCGGAAAGCTGATTCGGAAGATTATTCTTTCTTTTTGTCAGCGAAAGTGTTTCCAGAAGTTCATTAACTCTCTCTTCATTTACTTTTCTTCCATCCATCAGTACGGGAAGCGTCATGTTTTCTACAACATTCAGAACCGGGATCAGGTTGTAGAACTGATAAATAAGTCCCACCTGTCTTCTTCTGAAGATGGCAAGCTGTTCTTCATTCTGTGCATAGACATCCTGATCGTTCATATACACTTTTCCGGAAGTCGGTGCATCAACACCACCTAAGATATGTAAAAGAGTCGACTTACCGGAGCCGGACGGTCCGATGATTGCTAAGAATTCACCTTTCTCTACAGAGAACGAAACATTATCCAGGGCTCTGACTTCATTATTGCCTGCGCCGTAGATCTTTGTAAGATTTTCAACTTTTAAGATTTCCATGAAAAATTCCTCCTTGTTTCTACGGTATCAGTATAGGACCCCTAAGTGACTCTTAAGTGACTTTGCTATGTTTTTTGATATTTTCCTTCTGGCATTCCTCCATCACAAAAAGGCACCATATACACCGGTAAGTAATTTATGCCATTTTCCCATTTATAATCTTTGGTATGGACAACATATTTATCTCTTATGCGTCTACTGAATTTATCGCAAAAAACATCCAATGATTTATGATTTCTGTAATTACCCGACTTCACTTCAATCGGACAAATCTTATCCCCTGATGATGTCAAAAAGTCAATCTCATACAGATGATTGGAAGTTTCACTTTCCATCGTATAATAAAACAGATTGTTTCCTTTTGCTGTCAGCATTTGGGCAGCAACATTCTCATAAACATATCCCAGATTAGCATCCAATCTATCTGAAAGTAGCTTATAGTAGATCACATTCTCTGCGTACTTTTTATCTTTAAACGCCT
>CAMGCK010000058.1 GCA_946040795.1 uncultured Lachnospiraceae bacterium | reverse complement strand
AATGTGCTGTGCATCAATAATCGAGTGGAGGGGAGAAGCCCCTCCTACTCGATTGCCATCGGGTGTCACCGGGGACGTTTCATTTTGTCAATCGTCCATGTCGGGTGTCACCGGGGACGTTTCATTTTGCCAACCGTCCATGTCGAATGGGGCAATGGGAAACGTCCCCGGCGACCCGGCGGGAAAGAAACGTTTCCTTGACAACTTGTGTAAATGGAGACAGTGTGCTATAATACTACGGCTAATGACCAATTATTGTATTTTCGCGGTCTTTACCGCATACCTTTTGAAGGAGGCCCCATGGGTTTATACGATCAGGAGATTAAGAGAAGAAGAACATTCGCCATTATTTCTCACCCGGATGCCGGTAAAACGACACTGACGGAGAAATTCCTTTTATACGGCGGCGCCATCAATTCCGCAGGTTCCGTCAAGGCAAGAAAGACGGCCAAGCACGCGGTTTCGGACTGGATGGAGATCGAGAAGCAGAGAGGTATTTCTGTCACCTCATCCGTTCTGCAGTTTGAGTATGACGGCTACTGCATCAACATTCTGGATACCCCCGGCCACCAGGATTTCTCCGAGGATACTTACCGTACGTTGATGGCAGCAGACTCCGCAGTCATGGTCATCGACGGCGCGAAGGGTGTTGAGCCTCAGACCATCAAACTGTTCAAGGTCTGTGTCATGCGTCACATTCCGATCTTCACATTTGTCAATAAGATGGACCGTGAAATCAATGATCCGTTCGAACTGATCGATGAAATTGAAAGCGTCCTCGGTATCCGCACCTGCCCGATCACTTGGCCCATCGGCTCCGGTAAATCTTTCCAGGGTGTGTATGACCGTACAACGGACGATATCACAAAATTCTTCGCAGCTGATGCCGGTCGTCATGAGCTGGATACTGAAGTAGTACCAATGAGTGAGGCGGAAGGGACCATCGGCACTGCAGCGTACGAAAAGTTAAAAGAAGATCTGGAACTCCTGGATGGTGCCGCTGAGGAATTCGATCAGGAAAAGGTTTCAGCAGGTCTTCAGTCTCCGGTATTCTTCGGTTCCGCGCTGACGAACTTCGGTGTGGAGAACTTCCTGGAGCATTTCCTGGACATGACCTTCCAGCCGCTTTCCAGACAGTCCACAGAGGGCGAAGTTTCACCCTTTGATGATGACTTCTCCGCTTTTGTCTTCAAGATCCAGGCCAACATGAACAAGGCACATCGTGATCGTATTGCATTCATGCGCGTGGTTTCCGGCAAGTTCACCGCCGGCATGGAGGTCTACCATATGCAGGGCGAGCGTAATCTGCGCCTGACCCAGCCGCAGCAGATGATGGCGGATGACCGCAAGATCGTGGAAGAGGCCTATGCGGGCGATATCATCGGTATCTTTGACCCGGGTATTTTCCATATCGGCGACACCCTGGTCACCGGTAAAAAATTTAAGTTCGGCGGCATTCCGACGTTCGCGCCGGATCATTTTGCGCGTGTCCGTCAGACGGATACCATGAAGAGAAAGCAGTTCACCAAGGGCGTTTATCAGATCGCGCTTGAAGGTGCAGTGCAGATCTTCAAGGAAATGAATTCCGGTATGGAAGAGATTATTGTCGGTGCTGTCGGTGTTCTGCAGTTTGATGTTCTGAAGTTCCGTCTGGAGTCTGAATATCACGTGGAGATCGGTCTGGAGCAGCTCCCGTATGAGCATATCCGCTGGATCACGAACGCGCATGAAATCGATGTAGCCCACATTCAGGGTACGTCCGACATGAAGCGCATCACAGACTTGAACGATAATCCGCTGCTGCTGTTTGTGAACAGCTGGTCCATCGGCATGGTCCAGGACCGCAACCCCAAGCTTCAGCTTTCCGAATTCGGCAATATGTCCGAACTTACCTGATAAACGACAAGGCCTGCGGGCCGGAGGGCCGCTCCGGTACCGCGGGCTTTTTATTGATAAAAACAGGATCATCCGCTTTCAGCCAGACCAAGGAAGGACAGTATTCTTGCGTATAAAAAGAAACTGCGCGGAGCAATTTCTGCTTCATCCGGAAGCAGCCGCAGCAGTCATAAGTTCTGAAGTGCTGCCGCTTGACGATTTTAAGTTTTTTGTCTATACTGAATTTAATCTGAAGAAAGAGGTACAAAGCGTTGAGATGTCCGTTTTGCAATAGTGAGGATACCAAGGTCATCGATTCCCGCCCGGCAGATGAGCAGAATGCGATCCGCCGCCGCAGAGAGTGTATTGCCTGCAATAAGCGTTTCACCACGTATGAGCGACTGGAAGCATTCCCGATGATGGTGGTGAAAAAGGACGATACCCGTGAGCAGTATGACCGTCAGAAAGCTGAAAAGGGCATTCTTCTGGCGTGCCATAAGCGTCCTGTATCCGCTGAAGAAGTACAGGAACTTCTGGACGAGCTGGAAAATCAGCTGTTTAATACCGGAAGAAAAGAGATTCCGACCACGCTGATCGGCGAGATCATCATGGAAAAACTGCGTGAACTGGATGAAGTTGCGTATGTCCGTTTTGCAAGTGTCTATCGTGAATTCAAGGATGTGGACACCTTCGCGGCGGAAATTACCAAGCTTTTGAAGAAAGGTTCATGAAAAAACTGAATAAGCACTTGAAAAAGATTGCAAGATGTTATAAAATATTTTAGTGCTATGTGCAAGATTTGAAATTCATAGGAGGATATTCCAGTGCAGGCAGGTGAAATCAGAAACGGCAATACATTCGAACTCGAAGGTCAGGTTTTCCAGGTAATTGAATTCCAGCATGTAAAACCGGGTAAGGGTGCCGCATTCGTTCGTACTAAATTAAGAAATGTTATTAACGGCGGCGTAGTTGAAAAGACTTTCCGTCCGACTGAAAAATTAGAAGATGCATTCGTAGAGCGTGTTGATATGGCATACTCTTTCGATGATGGTCTGTTCTACAACTACATGGATTCTGAAACCTTTGAAATGGTTCAGGTTCCCCATGAACTGGCTGAAGATGCTATGAAGTTCGTTAAGGAGAATGAAATCTGCAAGATTATGTCTTATAAGGGCAATGTATTCGCAGTTGAAGCTCCGAACTTTGTTGAACTGACCGTTACTGAGACCGAGCCCGGCTTAAAGGGTGATACTCAGACCAACGTTATGAAACCCGCTATCGTTGAGACCGGCGCTTCCATCAAGATTCCGTTATTCATCAATGAAGGCGAAGTCATCCGTATCGATACCCGTACCGAGGAATACCTGGGCCGCGCTTAATCCGTTCGGAATTATTGAAAAATTTAATCTGCACGCCGCTGAACGGCGGCGTGCTTCCTTTTGCAGATCATCATCCCGGTGGATGGAATCTGCAGAAATCATGCGTCTGTAGCTCAGTGGATAGAGCACCGGCCTCCGGAGCCGGGTGCGGAGGTTCGATTCCTCTCAGACGCATTTCCCGTTTTCATACGCTTTTCCTCCGCATGGAAAGGTTGTCATGAACTATTTATCATTCTCATCTGAGATTCTTTCCCGGGTCCGGGAGCATTTACCCGATGGCTGTGAAGCCGAACTTCGTAAAATTGAAAAGAACAACGGTGTGGAATACATCGGCATATTTTTGAAGAGGGACGAACCATCGCAGGCCGCGTCTCCGCTTGTTTATGTGGATCCGTACTATAGAAGCTGCGAAGCAGGAGCGGATCCGGAACTGGCGGCAATGGAAATCGCCGGTATTCTGACACGTCCTGTACCGGAGGATATCTGCGCCGAACGCTTCATGAACATTGATCATGTGCGGAAAAACCTGGTGTTCCGTCTGGTCAATCGGGAACGAAACAAGGCGCTGCTTCCGGAACTTGTTTATCGGGAATTCCTGGATCTTGCCGTGACGTACGGTGTGATCATGAATTCCGCGGCAGCGGGCAGCGGCATCGTCATGGTGCGTAAAGCGATGGCTGATGAATGGAAGCTCACGGAACAGGAACTGTTTGAGTGCGCGCTTTTGAATACGCCGCGCATTATGGGGGAGGACCTGAAAAGCATGTCGGAAATGCTGGGGAGGGCATCCGAACCGGTGGAAGACGGCATGTATGTGCTGACTAATACGGAAGCCTTCTATGGAGCGAGCGTCATGCTGTACACCCGTCTTCTGAAAAAACTGGCGGACAGTCTGGCAACCGATCTGTACATCCTTCCGTCCAGTGTGCATGAGCTGATCATTACACCGGGAGAGGGTGAAAATGAGACATTTTTGAAGCAGCTGGTGCGCGAGGTGAATGAGCTGGAGGTGAGCCGGGAGGAGGTGCTGTCAGACTCTGTGTATCGTTATTTGAGAAAAGAAGGGAAAATTGTAAGGGTGTGAGACAAGGAGTGAGGTCTTCCGCACTCGGTTGACAATATGGCTGTTTTATAGTAAAATAGCCCGGTGATGTTAGGACATTTTGTAACGATTATTCTAATGTCTGAAATCAGCATCACATTAAGAAGGGATTTATATGACACGTAAAACGCAGAGATTGATCCGCAAAGTGTTTCCATATATTTCAGTCCTTCTGATTGCGGGGTTGATCCTGCTCGGCGTGCTTCTGTTTACGAAAAATAATGACAATACAGATACCACCAAAGAAGCGGATACCACAAGCGCGGAAGTGATTGAAGTGACTGAGACTACGACTGAGGAGGAGACCGGACCGACGATATCGGCGGTGGATGCCATGCATGTCGATGCACTGGTGGATCGCTACTATGAAGCAAAATTGAGTGACAACGCGGAAGACCTGAACAGCATCGTGGATACGGACCGTGACTATACAGTGGCGGATCTTGCAGATGAAACACAGTTTATTTCCAAGTATGACAACTTCAAGACCTATTCCCTGCCGGGCCCCACGGACAATTATTTCATTGTCTATGTCACGTATGATATCTATTTCAACGGTATCAACACCGGCGCGCCTTCACTGAATCATTTCATCATTACGAAAGACAGTGACGGTTATTATTACATTTATGACCGTGAGCTGAGCGGTGAGTTCCAGGCTTATCTGGAAGAGACAGAGCGCTCTGAAGTGGTCATGGGACTGAAAAAGCAGGTGGAGGATGAACTGGAAGCTGCCTGTGAGTCCAATGAGGATCTGAAGTATCTGATTGCCATGCTGAATGAACGTCCGGCAGGCGCGGACCCCGCATCTGAAGAGGAGACGTCAGAGGCCCCCGTTGAAGCTGCTGAAACAGAAAGCACAGCGGAATAAGACAAAATAATAGCGATATCCTGCTGCCGCATATTGCGGCAGCATTTTTTTTGTGATATAACATAATTTGACTTACTGTGCAGGGGGCAGAATATGAGCATTGACAAAAGAAAAAACATTGATATGACGGAGGGCGAACCATTAAAGCTCCTTCTTACGTTCGCAATTCCGATCTTATTCGGCAACATTTTCCAGCTGCTTTATAATATGGCAGACAGCATCATCGTCGGACGTTTTGTCAGCGCGGATGCGCTTGCCGCTGTTGGTACCTGTACATCTCCGTTTGGTATGTTTGTCAGTCTGAATATGGGCGCCGCAACGGGCGTCGGCATTCTGGTTGCGCAGTTTTTCGGCGCACATAAGGAAAATAAGATTCAGGCGCTTGTCATCAATTCTCTTTTGATCATGTCGATCACATCGGTCATTCTGGGCGTCATCGGCGTACTGCTGGCCCCCAGGATCCTGGTACTCCTCGGAGCTCCGCAGGAGGTCCTTACCGACGCAATTACTTATTTACGCATTATTTTCCTGGGCCTTCTCGGCTCATCCTTCTATAACATGGAAGCCGGTGTGCTTCGTTCACTCGGTGACTCCAAAATGCCGCTGTACTTCCTTGTTTTTTCCAGTATATTAAACACGATCCTGGATATTCTCTGTGTCACGGTCTTCCACCTTGGCGTTCTGGGCGTTGGCCTTGCTACGGTTATTTCCCAGTATGTGGTTGCTGTTGTCACCTTTTATTTTGCACGTAAAAAATACAGTTATTTCCGCTTTGGCTTCCGGGATATCCGCCTGGATGGAAGTCTGACCGGCAAGATCCTGAAGGCAGGTGTTCCGCTTGCGCTTCAGAACTCCACGATCTCACTTTCCAACGTGTTTTTACAGCGTTTTGTCAATTCCTTCGGTGCGACGGTCATGGCAGCACATACGGTTGCCATGAAGTTCGATAATATCAATAACATGCCGCTCGGCGCGACGATGATGGCGCTGTCCACCTTTACCGGACAGAACATCGGCGCAAAGAAGATGGATCGCATCAAGAAGGCCTATCGCGTGCTGTGGCTCTTTGCCATTGGTTTCTCAGCAGTCATGTTTGCTTTTGGTCACCTTGGCGGACGCGCGTTCATGAGCCTGTTCTCAACAGATGAAGCGGTTATCGAATACGGTGTCATTGCCATCGGCATCTATTCCGGTTTTGTGCTGTTCCTGTCCAATATTTATATCAACCGTGCCGTCATCAACGGCTCCGGCGATACACGTTATTCCATGTTCGGCGGCTTTATGGAAGTCCTTGGCCGTGTGGGATTTGCACTGCTGTTCATTTATGTATTTAAGATGGGCATGCGCGGTATCTGGTATGCCTGCGTCGCAAACTGGGGAACCACCGGTGTGTATTATCTGGTGCGTTACCTGTCCGGAAAGTGGAAAGAAAAGGCATTTACCTGATTAACATTTAAAACAACGGAGAAAAAACCATGAGAGAAATTCTGAGCAAATTCAGCAACGGAAAATTTACCGTCTGGTATGTACGGGACAACGATTGTGACGCCTATTGCCGCGGCGCGGTCGGTATGATGATGCTGCCGGTGGAACTGGAAGAAGAGTTCACGGTCGATGGCCGTTACCGCGTGGAAAGTCTGGTGCAGCTGAAGCTTACCGGAGATCCCTATCCGGGTGATTACTCCATGGGACGTACCATGCGGAACAGCGCAAGCAGCTGGAACCTGAAGTTTGTTCGTCAGGACTTAAATGTGCTTCCGGATTACGATGGACATGATATCGTCACGGTGCTGGAAAGCGACAGGATCCGCGCGTATCATCATCTGATTCTGAAAAACGGCGCACCTTATGCCCGCACCCGGACAGAAGTGCTGAATATTACCGGAGAACCGCAGACACTGGAAATGCTGTCGTCCTTCTCCCTTTGCCACATTTCGCCTATTGAAGCGGAAGAACGCATGGCGGATCTGAATTTTTACCGTCTGCAGAGCCGCTGGGCACAGGAAGGAAAACTGCTGAAGCAGAACCTTATAGACCTTCATATGGAACCCTGCTGGCAGCTGCAGAGCTGTCAGGCAGAGCGCTACGGTCAGGTGGGTTCCATGGCTGTGCGCGGTTATTTCCCCTGGGGCGCGGTAGAAGACGCCAAATACGGCTATATGCTTGGCGCTCAGCTTTATCATCCGGCTTCCTGGCAGATGGAACTGTATCAGCGTGATGACACGGTGGCATTCTCCGGCGGACTTGCAGACCGTGAATTCGGCCATTGGACCAAGAAACTGATGCCCGGCGATACCTTCACAACTCCGGAAGCGGTTCTTTCTGCTGTTATGGGCGGCGTGGACGATATCGCTTATGCACTTTGCGACGGTCAGAACGAGGCTATGGCATATATTCCGGAATCGGAAGAGGAACTTCCGGTCATTTTCAACGAATACTGCACGACCTGGGGCAATCCCACCGAGGAAAATCTGACGAAGATCGTGAATAAAATAAAGGATCGCGGCTTTACCTACTGCGTCATCGACTGCGGATGGTTCTCCATTGACTATCCGGGTGACTGGTGGAATGAGCAGGGCGACTGGGACGTCAACGCCGTTCGGTTTCCGAACGGGTTAAAAAAAGTCAGCGACATGATCCGCGAAGCCGGAATGATCCCCGGCATCTGGTTTGAGTTTGAGTGCATCGGTCCGCAGGCGCACTCCTACAATACCCGCACCGACATGATGCTGAAGATGGATGGGCATGTACTGACTGAGGGCGGTAAGCGTTTCTACGACATGAAGGATCCCAGGGTCGTGGAATATCTGTCCGAAAAAGTCATCAAACTCTTAAAAGACAATAACTTTGGCTATATCAAGGTCGATTACAACGGCAACTACGGTATGGGACCGGACGGCGAAGAGAGCCGCGGCGAGGAACTGCGTAAATCCATGCTGGCAACGCAGGATTTCTTTAAAAAGATCCGCGCGGAGATTCCGGACATCGTCATCGAGAACTGCGCGTCCGGCGGTCATCGTGAAGAGCCCTCCATGCAGGCCATCGCCTCCATGAGCTCCTTCTCCGATGCGCATGAACCGGTCAATATTCCGATTATTGCAGCGAACCTTCATCGCGCAATTCTGCCGCGTCAGAGCCAGATCTGGGCTGTTATGCGCGCGACCGATACCGATCGCCGCGTGATCTATTCCATGGCTAGTACGTTCCTGGGACGCTGCTGCCTGTCCGGCGACATTTATGACATGAATGATCGTCAGTGGGGCCTGATCGACGAAGGCCTGAAATTCTATAAGGCCGCGGTTCCGGTCATTCGAAACGGCAAGTCTGTCATTGAACGAGATGAACGCATGGATTATAATCACCTCGTGGGCACGCAGATCGTGAAGCGTACCGGGGAAAAGGACGGAGCGGGCATGATGCTTGTTGTGATCCATCAGTTCCTGCAGCCCTCCGGCGTGGTTGCAGCAGCAATTCCGGAAGGTAAGGAGATTCTGGCGGTCTACGCGGAAGATACTGTCAGACCGGTTCTGGAAGACGGTGAACTGAAAGTCACCGGCATGGAAGAGTATTCCGCCTGCGCGGTGCTCATCCGTCTCTGATCCGCAGCGCGGAGTCAGAAGCCGTGAAACCTTCCGCAGGAAGTGAAAGCGGCATCGATCTTTTAAGTACATAAGCGCGGAAGGCGCATAAGAAATACGAAAGGTCAGGAAATATATGGCAAAGTACATTATGGCACTGGATTCAGGCACCACATCCAACCGCTGCATCCTTTTTAATGAAAAAGGTGAAATGGTCAGCGTAGCGCAGAAGGAATTTACGCAGTATTTCCCGCAGCCCGGACTCGTTGAGCACGATGCGATGGAAATCTGGCTGACGCAGTATGCGGTGGCATCGGAAGCACTCAGCAAGGTGGATGCTCAGGCAGAAGACATTGCGGCAATCGGTATCACAAATCAGCGTGAGACCACGATCCTCTGGGATAAGAAGACCGGTGAGCCGGTCTGTCATGCGATCGTCTGGCAGGACAGAAGAACGGCTCCTTACTGTGATCAGCTGATTGCAGAAGGTCTGGTTGATTCTTATCGTGAAAAGACCGGTCTGATCATCGACCCGTACTTCTCCGGAACCAAGATTCGCTGGATCCTGGAAAATGTGGAAGGCGTACGCGAGAGAGCTGAAAACGGTGAAATTCTGTTTGGTACGGTGGAAACCTGGCTGATCTGGAAAATGACCGGCGGAAAGGTCCATGTTACGGATTATTCCAACGCGTCCAGAACCATGCTGTTCAATATCAACACCCTGGAATGGGATCGCGAGATCATGGAGAAACTGAATATTCCCGCGTGCATCCTTCCGGAAGTCAAGCCGAACTCCTGTGTGTACGGTTATACGGAGTCCGAGCTTTTTGGCGGGGAGATCGCCATCGCCGGAGCAGCCGGTGACCAGCAGTCCGCACTGTTCGGTCAGACCTGCTTCAACCCGGGCGATGTTAAAAATACCTATGGTACGGGCTGCTTCCTGCTGATGACGACCGGTGATAAGCCGGTGTTCTCCAAGAACGGTCTGGTCACGACCATCGGCTGGTGCGTGGACGGAAAGGTCACCTACGCACTGGAAGGTTCTATTTTTGTGGCGGGTTCAGCTATTCAGTGGCTGCGTGATGAACTGCGCGTAGTGGAAAGCGCCGGCGATTCCGAGTATTTTGCCCGCAAGGTGGAAGACACGAACGGATGCTATGTGGTTCCGGCGTTTACCGGACTGGGCGCGCCGTACTGGGATCCGTATGCAAGAGGCTGCATCGTGGGTCTGACCCGCGGTGTCAACCGCTACCATATTATCCGTGCCACGCTGGAATCCCTGGCATATCAGACTCATGATGTTCTGCACGCCATGGAAGCGGATTCCGGTATTCCGATCACAACGCTGAAAGTGGACGGCGGCGCATCTGCAAACAACCTGCTGATGCAGTTCCAGGCCGATATCATCGGTGAGACCGTCACCCGTCCGGCATGCGTTGAAACGACCGCCATGGGCGCTGCTTACCTGGCGGGACTTGCTGTCGGCTATTACAAGTCCACAGAAGACATCAAGAAGAACTGGAAGTTTGGTGCCATGTTCAATCCAACCTATACGGAAGAGCAGAGAAATAAGAAATTAAAAGGCTGGAAGCGCGCAGTTACGCGTGCCATGGCCTGGGCTAAAGAGGAAGAGGAGTAAAAATTATGTATGATGTTGTAATCATCGGCGCAGGTGTGACGGGATGTGCTATTGCCCGCTATCTGTCCCGCTACCAGGTGAATGCATGCGTCATCGAAAAGGATGAAGACGTATGTACCGGTACTTCCAAGGCCAACAGTGCCATTGTGCATGCGGGCTTTGATGCAGCAAACGGTTCTCTGATGGCAAAGTTCAATGTAAAGGGCAGCGAAATGATGCCGGCTCTTTCCAAAGAACTGGATTTCCCGTACGATATGTGCGGAAGTCTGGTCGTATGTGTTGCAGAAGAGGAACTTCCCAAGCTGCAGGCACTTTATGAGAACGGTGTGAAGAACGGTGTCAAGGGCCTTGAGATCGTGGATCGTGCAAAGCTTCTTGAAATGGAGCCGAATATTTCCGACGCAGCTGTTGCAGCGCTGTGGGCACCCACCGGCGCTATTGTCTGCCCGTTCAATCTGACCATTGCACTTGCTGAAAATGCAGCAGTGAACGGAGTGGAGTTCAAGTTCAATACGGAAGTCGCCAACATTGAAAAGCAGGCGGACGGTACCTTTAAGGTTATCGCAAAGGACGGCACTGTGATCGAGTCCAAGGCCGTTGTCAATGCAGCCGGCGTTTATTCCGATGTATTCCATAACATGATGTCTGAAAAGAAGATCCAGATCGTTCCGAGAAAGGGCGAATATCTGCTTCTTGACCACAATACCGATGGCTTTGTCAAGCACACTGTATTCCAGCTTCCGGGTAAGTACGGCAAGGGCGTTCTGGTTTCACCGACCGTTCACAGAAACACCATCGTGGGTCCTACCGCAACGGACATCGACGATCCGGAAGGCACCAACACCACTGCTGAAGGTCTTCAGGAAGTTATTGAAAAGTCTGCAATCGCTGTCAAGGATGTTCCGACTCGTCAGACCATCACTTCTTTTGCCGGCCTTCGCGCGCATGAAGTCAGCCACGAATTCGTTCTTGGCGAAGTTGCTGAAAATCCGGGCTACTTTGATGCGGCGGGCATTGAATCTCCGGGCCTGTCCTCCTCTCCGGCTATCGGTGAATATATGTCCGATCTGATCGCTGAAAAGCTGGGACTTGAAAAGGATCCGACCTTTGTCGGCGTTCGTAAGGGCATCGTCAAAGCTGAAGAACTTTCCAAGGAAGAGCGCAACGAGCTTATCAAGGCCAATCCCGCATACGGCCAGATCATCTGCCGCTGTGAGAGCATTTCCGAAGGCGAGATCATCGACGCGATCCGTCGTCCGGTCGGCGCAAAGTCTCTGGATGGTATTAAGCGCCGCGTACGCGCAGGTATGGGCCGCTGCCAGGCAGGCTTCTGCTCTCCGCGTGTCATTGAGATCCTGGCTCGTGAGCTGGGCGTGGAACAGTCTGAAATCACAAAGTCCGGCGGAGATTCCAAGATCATCGTCGGCGTGGTCAAGGACCGTATTTAAGGAGGCGCGCTATGGAAAATTATAATATTGTAATCATCGGCGGCGGCCCCGCAGGTCTTGCCGCAGCAGTTGCCGCATATGATGCGGGTGAAAGAAGCATCCTGATCCTGGAAAGAGACAGCCAGCTGGGCGGTATCTTAAACCAGTGCATTCATAACGGTTTCGGTCTTCACACCTTTAAGGAAGAACTGACCGGTCCGGAATATGCAAAGCGCTACGCAGATCAGGTCGTTGAGAGAAATATTGAATACCGCCTGAACACGATGGTCATGGACATCTCGAAGGATAAGGTTGTGACTGCCATGAACCGTACGGATGGTATGTTTGACATTCAGGCCAAGGCCGTCATTCTGGCCATGGGCTGCCGTGAAAGAAGCCGTGGCGCGCTGAATATCCCGGGGTATCGTCCGGCTGGTATCTACTCCGCAGGTACCGCTCAGCGTCTTGTTAACATTGAGGGTTACATGCCGGGCCGTAAGGTCGTTATCCTGGGTTCCGGTGACATTGGTCTGATCATGGCACGCCGTATGACGCTGGAAGGCGCAGAAGTACAGGTGGTTGCAGAACTGATGCCGTACTCAGGCGGTCTGAAGAGAAATATCGTTCAGTGTCTGAATGACTTTAACATTCCGTTGAAGCTGAGCCACACGGTTGTGGACATTGAAGGCAAGGAGCGCGTAACCGGCATTACCATTGCCGAAGTAGACAGCCGCAATAAGCCGATTCCGGGTACGGAAGAGCATTACGAGTGCGACACCCTTCTTCTTTCCTGCGGTCTTCTTCCGGAAAATGAGCTTTCCAGAAACGCAGGTGTGGAGATCTCCCGCATTACGAACGGCCCGACCGTCAATGAGAGTCTGGAAACCAGCATCCCCGGTGTGTTCGCAGCCGGCAATGTTCTGCATGTGCATGACCTGGTTGACTTCGTATCTGAAGAAGCAGCCGCAGCAGGCCGCAATGCAGTGGCATTTGTCAACGGCGAACTGGCACAGGATACGGAGGGCGAAATCGCGCTGACCGTGGAAGGCGGCCCGCGTTATACCGTACCGAGCACCATTGATCCCAAGAAGATGACCGATCAGTTGACGGTTCGTTTCCGTGTGGGATCCGTCATGAAGAACAAGTGGGTCAATGTTTACATTGACGATGAAAAGGTCATCCGCAAGAAGCGTCAGGTCATGGCGCCCGGTGAGATGGAAGAAGTCGTTTTAAAGAAGAGCATGTTTGAAAATCATGCGGATGCAAAGAGGATTTCCATCCGCGTGGAGGAGGCGTAACATGGAGACTCGTAATCTGATCTGCATCAACTGCCCGATGGGCTGTCCGTTGGAAGTAACCATTGAGAACGGCGAAGTAACGAACGTAACCGGCAATACCTGCCCGCGCGGCGCGGCTTACGCAAAGAAGGAAGTAACCGCTCCGACCCGTATCGTAACATCTTCAGTCCGTGTGTCCGGTTCTCAGAACGGCGCGGTCATGGTATCCTGCAAGACCGCTTCCGATATTCCCAAGGGAAAGATTTTTGACATTGTCCGTGCCATTAAGGACGTGACCGTGGCTTGCCCGGTTCACATCGGCGATGTGGTCATGGCCAATGTAGCAGATACCGGCGTGGACATGATTGCTACAAAGGAAGTTCTGTAATCGAAATGACCGCAGAGTGAACATAACTCTATGAAAAAGGGTCCGTGAAAATCGATGTTGATTTTCACGGATCCTTTTTATTGCTTCTGAAAATGCAGGCTGCGGGGGCTTTGTGCTTCTGGAAAATGACGGTGTTCTGCCGTTTATGGATTCCAAAGCAGCGCTGTATGGTTCCGGTGCGCGCATGACTGTCAAGGACGGAACCCTGAAATCACGCATGCAGTTCCTTCGGGGCGCGGGAAATGTGTGACCTGGATGTCGGAAAACCGCTTTTTCGGCATGAAAATGATATTAAGCGATAAAGTGTGCGGCAAAAAGCAAAAGCTTAAAAAGCGTGTTTTTTGCGTTTTCAGACCAATGTCTTCAATCGATGAAAAATCTTGCAAACAACATTGCGATATGTTATGTTCAATTTGTATGCGTCTTTGAGGAGGGCATAATATGAATGAGCGTTTTAACTGGAAAGAATTCCTGAAAGCTCTTGCTGTGATCGGCCTTCCCGTGGCCTTTCAGAGCCTGCTGACAACGACCGGTTCCATGCTGGATACCGTCATGATCGCTTCCATGGGTGAAAAAACCGTCGGTGCTGTGGGCCTTTGCGCGCAGTTTTCATCCCTGATGTTTTCATGCTACTGGGGTTTCGCGGGCGGCGGCATGCTGTTCATGGCACAGTACTGGGGCGCCGAGGATGAGGATGGCATGGAGCGTTCCTTTGGTATGATGTGGACGTTCATGATGGCCATCGCCCTGATCTTCTGCGGCCTGGCAGTCTTTGCCCCGGAGTTTGTCATGAGGATCTATACCGATAAAGTAAATATTCAGAAGATTGGCGTGCCCTATCTGAGAATCGTCGGTTTCTCTTATCCGCTGACGGTCATGTCCATGGCATCGGCCAATATGCTGCGTTCTGCAAGCCGCGTTAAAATTCCTTTATACGCGTCGATTCTTTCCGTTATCACAAACATTGTATTAAACTGGCTGCTGATCTTTGGCCATTGGGGCTTTCCGAAGATGGGAGTACAGGGCGCGGCCATTGCAACTGTGGCAGCGGGATTTGTGGACTTTGTATTTACCTATATTCTGGCACGTGTCAATGGTTTTATGCCGCTGTTCCGCATCAAAAAGCACTTTACCTGGGACAGAGCACATGCGAAAGAGTATGTGCTCAAGTGTCTGCCGATCATTGCCAATGAACTGCTGATCGGTGTTTCTAATTTCATTATCATGTTCATTCTGGGACGTCAGTCCGAGGAGGCCATTGCAGCCATCGCTGTATTTGCGACCATTGAAGGCGTATTTACGGGCTTCTTCTCAGGCTTCACGAATGCGGCGTCTGTCCTGGTGGGCAATAAGGTCGGCGCGGGTGAGCTGGATACCGCCTATGAACGCGGCTGGCGGCTCATTTATATCTGCGGTGCCGGCATGCTGATCCTCAGCCTGATCTTTTCCGCGATCCGCACACCGGTACTTTCCGTATTGGGGCTTTCCGGGGAGTCACTTCACATCGGCACCGGCATGGTGGCCATCTTCTGTGTGGTCATCGTCATCCGTATGTGTAACTGGCTGATGAATGATACCTATCGTTCTGCGGGCGATGCCACCACCGGTACCGTTCTGGAAATTGTCTTTATGTACGTACTCGTGCTGCCGTTCATGGCTTTGTTCGCATTTACATTCAAACTGCCGTTCCTGGTCATTTTTGCGTGGCGCTATATTGACGAGCCCATTCGTGGGGTACTCATGCAGATCCACATGTACTCCGGTAAATGGATCCGTCCGGTTACGGAAGAGGGTCTGGCGGCGCTTCCGGCATTCCGTGAAAAGCATCATATCCGGGTGAAGGAGAAAAAGGCATAAGCGTATGCTGCTTTGATTTCACAAGTGGATGTTGTTTTGGAAGGGTAAAAGTGTGAAATCTGAAAAATGTTTTCCGATGAGGGAGATCATCAGATCTCACTTTTTTGAAAACGATCGTTCCTGCAGGAAAATCATGAGATGGTATACTCAAAAAAGCAAGCAAAATCAAGGGTTTCAGAGCCTGGAAAAAAGATTTGAAAAAAAGTAAAAAAAGTGCTTGCATTTTATGAACCGTTGTGGTAAAGTATTTCCTTGTCAGGACGACACGGGCGAATTCCCGAGTGGCCAAAGGGGACAGACTGTAAATCTGCTGCTGATAGCTTCGGTGGTTCGAATCCACCTTCGCCCATTTTCTCCTGATACGCCGGTGTGGCGGAATAGGCAGACGCCCGGGACTTAAAATCCCGTGAGTAGCGATACTCGTACCGGTTCGACCCCGGTCACCGGCACGGTGCTTTCGCACTTGGTTATGCCCAGGTAGCTCAGTTGGTAGAGCGGAGGACTGAAAATCCTTATGTCGTTGGTTCGATTCCGACCCTGGGCATCATCTTTTAAAATGTCTGTCATATGCGCGAGTAGTAGAGTGGTACTACGCCTCCTTGCCAAGGAGGAGTTCGCGG
>CAMGCK010000057.1 GCA_946040795.1 uncultured Lachnospiraceae bacterium | reverse complement strand
CAGCTTAATAAAGTGCGCCCATGTATGGCTGTCCTCTACTTTCTTTCACACTATTCCTCCTGCATTTTATATCCGAATATCTTATTTACTATCAGTATGTACCATTTATTGCAAATTTTCCAGTAGTCTTTTCTGATTTGTGCAATTTTAACGTTTATCATACAAAAATCCCCTGCACACGGCTTCACGTTTCTGATTCTAAAACGTGAGCCCGTACAGGGGATAATGCTGTTATTATCTGCAGATATTACCCAGCACCTGCATGGTCGGGGTATCGGAAATGGCTTCCAGATTGTTCAGGAATACAATGTCCGTTACATTTTCTTCCTTGACGATGTCGGATACTGCATCCTTGTAGCTGCGGTAATCCACGATGATGACCTTCTTATAATGATCGACCAGGAACGGTACAAAATTATTACCGAAGCTTTCCTTAATCAGGACACACACTTCATCGGTCACTGCTGCCGGATTATCAATATAACTGTACGGATTGTCACCGTAAATGTATCCGTAGTATTTCAGAGTCGGTCCGAATTCACTCATGTTACGGATGATCTTACCGGTTCTCATACCCTGCATGTCCACATCGTAGAAATGCATTTCGTTGGTGGACAGCGGAATATAGGAGATCACATCGTCCGGATTTCCTTCCAGCTGAGTAAAACCATTGGCTGCGTAATAGGAACCAAGGAATGCACCGGATTCCACGCGCTCGTATTCGCTGAGGTCATGTGCCGCTACACCCTTTTCCTTACAGAACTCCACATAAGCATAGTAAGCAGCTAACTGCGTCCAATGGTGATCAGTTTTAAAATACAGGTACTCACTGCTATGCGCTTCCAGTGTATCATAAATGCTGACCTGGCGAATGCGGCTGTCCAGTGAGTTGATCTTGGCCTGATAATAATGAATGACCTTCCGCTCATCAGAGAGCTTCCACTCCGCCTTCGTGGCCTCATCCAGCGTAATGGCGGAATTATTCGGAACCAGAATGTCATAGACCTTCACATCCTCTCCTGCCGCTGCCTGCATGTCTGCAACATCCTGACAATAAGTATCCGCTGCCGTCAGATTGAAACCGAATACGCAGTAGCCCACCAGATCCTTGATATTAACCTTGCCGGCTTCCTGCGGATTCATGGCCACAACATCCTTTCCGTCGATGGCTTCATAAGTCTTTTCAGCTGTGGTTTCTTCCACCGCGTTCGTAGTCTCCGCGATCTCTTCACTTTCCGCAATCGTTGTTTCCGTGCTGACAGTCTGTGACGGAGCTTCCGTGGACATGTTGTTGATCAGATCATCCAGGTCCGGAATATCATCACCCTCACCCACATTATTGATGGCATCGGAACGAATACCGTACGCCACTTTGATGCGCTGTTCAGCAAGCAGCAGATTTTCACGGAACGGAAAAGTATCCGCAAACCATCTTTCAATATTGGAAGTGTATGTACCGTCCATCAGATCCTCCGTACTGAACGCGGGGAATCTGGTCAGCTCGCGCTTTTCCAGTTCGGACTTTTCCGGGCGGAGGAACAGAA
Source organism: uncultured Lachnospiraceae bacterium (assembly GCA_946040795.1). GTDB lineage: Bacteria > Bacillota > Clostridia > Lachnospirales > Lachnospiraceae > UBA1267. The sequence continues at coordinate 14,777 of CAMGCK010000057.1, read as the reverse complement.
GGAAGCATCCCACCACAAATCCGGTACCCATAAGGAGTACAAAGGATGCAATGAGCACGACCCGCCAGGCAAACTTACGTTCTTCATTTATTTCCATGTTTCTCTTATTCATCGTATCAACCTATCAATTAGAATCTGAAATACAGGAACGGGTTGTAACTGTTTCCGACAAGGGCCAGAACAGCCAGAATAATCAGCACAAAGGGTGTCAGCGCATCCATGCAGTACATCACATTGAGTACGCCCAGGCTTTCCGTCTTCCTGGCGCGTCCGTAAATGCTGCTGCGCAGCTTCTTACCAAGCGGTACAACGGAAAGAACTGCGACTGCAATGAAGAACATATTGTTCTTCAGCGTGGAAGCGATCTCAATGGAGGTCAAATCATGTCCTTTACCAAACATGCCGCGGAGCACTTCCATAAGCGTCGCCGTATCCGTAAAGCGGAACAGGACCCAGCCGAAGTAAACAACGATCAGCGTGTATACATGGCCGATGGTGTGTGTGAAACGGTTTTTATCCAGCAGTTTTCCGAGGAACAGCCGCTCGATCACCAGGAATACAAAGAAGAACAGTCCCCACAGGATGAAGTTCCAGCTTGCGCCGTGCCACATGCCGGTCAGGAACCAGACAACAAACATGTTGACAAAGGTGCGGAATGTTCCCTTCCGGTTGCCGCCCAGCGGGATGTACACATAATCACGGAAGAAGGTAGACAGTGAAATATGCCATCTGCGCCAGAAGTCCTGAACAGACCGGGCGATGTAGGGATAATTGAAGTTTTCCAGATAGTGGAAGCCCACCATGCGTCCCATGCCGATGGCCATGTCGGAATAAGCTGAAAAATCCAGATAAATCTGAAGCATATAGAAGAACATGCCCAGCCACAGACCTGCAGTGGAGGCACCGGTGATCTTGCTCAGTTCTTCCGGAACCAGCGTGTCGGCCAGATTGGCACATCCGTTTGCCAGAACCGCTTTTTTGGCAAGGCCAATGGAGAAACGACGGATACCGGCAGCTACATCGGCGGATGTGACCTTACGGTTGTCAATTTCATCTTCTACTGTCTGATAACGGACGATGGGGCCCGCAATACACTGATGGAACAGGCTCGCATACAGCAGAACTTTCCAGTACCGGGGCTGTGCCTTCACTTCTCCACGGTAAACATCGACCACGTAAGAAACCAGCTGGAATGTGTAGAAGGAAATACCGATGGGAAGCGCAATCTCCGGAACGATCCTGGGCCAGCCCGTCAGCAGCTGAATGTTTTTACAGACAAAGCCGAGGTATTTGAATACCACCAGCAAGCCGAACATGATCAGGCACTCCATGAGCAGCCAGCGTTTTTTCATCGTATCAAACTGAGAATTTCCGATCTCTTTTGCGATGAACCAGCTGACAAGCGACTCACCCACCAACAGGATCAGGTAACGCGGACCGCCCCAGCTGTAAAAGATCAGCGAAAATATCAAAAGAACGATGTTCCTTGCCGTATTCTTACGGACCAGGAAATAAATCAGAAGCTGCGGTGCCAGGAAGGCAAATAAAAACAGCAGACTGGAAAATACCATGTCTTTTCCCCTTATTTATTATTAGTTATCAATCATATAATCTTCTGACGCAGATGATCGGGAGACAGTACAGGCTGTCAAAACGGCACTTGTGTCCCGGTGCCGGCTCGTTGACGATCATGCCGCCGCCGTAATAAATGCCCACATGACCGGGGTAACATACCAGATCACCCGGCTGGATCTCACTGATGGAGACCGCGTGTCCCACATTGCGGAAAGCGCGGGAGTCATAAGCATGTGCATTGGCTGAGCCTTGATCGATCAATCCGAAGTGTGCGTAGATCTGACCGCAGAAACCGGAACAGTCCGCGCCGCTTGTCAGGCTTGCGCCGCCCCATACATAGGGAAGGATACCGTTGAAGGAAGCAGCATAATCGGCGATGGCATTGCCAAGCGCTGCCTTTTCATCCTTCTTGCGTTCTTCAATGGCCGCCGCGATCTGGCTGGTGAAATCCTGTTCCGTCTGACCGGTCGTATCCTCCAGGTTTTCGCGGGTAAGCTCAATACTGTAAATGTCATAGTTGCAGGCCGCCAGCGTTTCCGTCAATCCGTACTCGTTGGCAATGTCCCGCACATGCAGATAATTTTCCAGCATATAGATCAGGATCGAGTACATATTCAGGTACTCTCCGCTCTCCATCTGCTGCGGATATTCACTCTTCAGGCAGAAATTGATCTGTCCCTGATAATCATACAGATCCTTCTGCACCTCTTCCGGAACTTCCGCCGCCGCCAGATCATCACGGATCTGCAGGCTTTCCGGAAGCGCGGCGGCATTCTTTTCCGCTTCATGCAGCTGCTGGTAATAGACAACTGCGTCATCCCCATACTTGATATAAGCGGATGAGCAGTAACCCTCTGTTTCTTCCACGCGGACCTTGTACCACAGATGTCCGCCGATCTTCTTTTCACCGATCACATAGACTTCCATGTTGCGATACAGCTGCGCCACGATGTCCGCCAGGGCGCTCGTGCTGCCGCGCACATTCAGTGAACTTTCCACGCAGACCTTACCGACCCTGGGGTTCTCATAAAGGACTTCCTCACCATCGGCCAGGGCCGTTCCCTCTTCCGCGCTGTTTTCTCCGTTGTTTTCCGCTTCACCTGCGTGAATGGCAATGATGGGTGCAAGCGCGTTCGCGATCTTCATCGACGCGTCTTCATTGGATTCATAATAATTCCGAAGTGCCATCGACGCGCCCGCGTCTGCCGATCTCAGATCCAGCGTATCAAACGTCACGGCATCCGTCGGTACAGCACCGATCATCATGAGTGCCGCCAGTAAAAGCGCGGATCTGCGAATATGTTTTTTATTCATTCATACCTCATTATTCAACTGCTCTCCGCTTTTGCCCCGGTGTACGACGCAAAAAGCGGTATACTTCCGAAAAGGGCCCGCGGGATCCGCGAGCCCTTTTCTCTTACTGAGTTTCTGATCAATACAGACGGCGCACACCAACGATCGGTGCCAGATACAGGCTTCCGTATTCGATGTCTCTGCCTGCCGCCGGCGCATGGACGATCATGCCGTTTCCGTAATAGATGGCGACGTGACCGTTGTAGCACACCAGGTCACCCGGCTGAATATCTTCAATGGCTACCGGGCGTCCCCAGCTTCTCTGACCGGTTGAAGTCGTATATCCGCCAACCAGGCCAAACTGCAGATAAACATTATACGTGAAGTGCGAGCAGTCCACATAACCACCGACATAGAACTGATTTGCGCCCCAGCCGTAATGGATCTTTCCGACCCAGGATGCGGCAAAGTCCGCAAGACTGCGGCCGGTCGGATTGCTGCTTCCCTCTGCAGCGCCGGCTGCTGCCTGTGCAGCGGCATTGGCGGCTGCCTGCGCTGCGGCCTTATTTGCAGCTTCCTGTGCAGCTGCTGCGGCCGCTGCGGCTGCTGCGGCTTCCTGGCGAAGACGTTCAGCCTCGGCTTCATTGGCGGCGGCTTCAGCGGCGGCCTGTGCGGCTGCAGCAGCTGCTGCAGCTTCATCAGCCTTCTTCTGCTCTTCGGAGATCATGTCAAAGAAATCCGATTCGGTATTGCCGGTCAGCTCAGAGAGCTTCTGGCGGTTCAGTTCAACAGCAGTAATATCGATATCTGCCTGAGTGAATGTCGCGGACAGATTATATTCATTGGCGATATCCTGTACGGACTGATACAGTTCAAGAAGATATACCAGTACAGAATATGTATTGACATACTTGGTATCCGCAGCGGCTGCCGGATAATCCTCGCGAAGTACCCAGCTGATCTCCTTGGCGTAATAACGAAGCGTGTCCTGAACATCCTTGGGAAGTGCGGAAATGTCATCGCCCAGGATGAAATCCGTCGGCATTTCAGCAGGATCCTTGCGTTCCTCTGCAACAACGGCGCGGAACTCATCTGCCGCCTGATCAAACAGGATGTACGTACCGGCTACATAGCCTTCCGTACTGCCGACGCGTACCTTGTACCAGATGTTGCCGTTGACATAACGCTCGCCGATGACCACGATGTCATCACCGCGAACCAGGTATTCAACGACATCAGACAGGGTGGACGCCGCCTGACGGACGTTCAGCATGGAACCGACGGCTGCAACACCGACGCGTTCCTGTTCGTAGATCGTTTCTCCGTTCGTGCTGGTCTCCGGCTCCAGAGTCGCGGCACCGGCCACCGTCTCCGTATCAGCAGAGATCACCATGATGGGATTCAGTGCTTCCGCAATGCGGATGGCATAATCCTCATTGGATTCCATATAATTTCTGAGTGCGGCAGACGCGCCGGCCACAGCAGTATTCGAATCCAGTGAATCAAAAACTGCGGCACGGGACTTTCCATGGGAAGTCACGATGCCGGCCGCAAGAACTGTGGTCATCAAAAAAGCTGTAATTCGAGTAAATTTTTTCATCTATTCTCCAAACTGCCGCACAGGGCGGCGTGATTTGTTACATAAATATTAACGCTCCATAAGTATATCAATTTCAAGCTTTTTTGTCAATATGAAAAGCCTTTTCACGCCCCCGTTTTTGTAACAAATCCGTAATAATTGGTCGGGGATCGCCGGGTGTTTCACAGCCTTTTACGAAGCCTGTTTCCGGGCGCTTTACATCCACCCTTCTTTACGCTATACTTACATCCAAAAGGGGAGGATCTCATGAACAGAACGATCATTATTACAGGCGCTTCCCGCGGCATCGGCCGTGCCGCAGCGCTTCGTTTTGCAACAGAAAACGACCGCCTGATCCTGGCGGGAAACTACAGCCTGGATGCGCTTGAAACATTAAAAACAGAGGTCTCAGCGCTTGGTGCAGAGGCCGCGATCTTCACCGGTGACCTGTCTGAAACAGAAACCTGCAGCGCCCTTTCCGCTTTTGCAGCGAAACAGTTCGGCACGCCGGATATTCTGGTCAATAACGCCGGGATCTCCCATGTGGAACTGTTTCAGGACTCCACGGACGACAACTATCTTTCGATCCTGCACACCAATCTGTCTTCCGCGATCCGTCTGACCAAGGCCGTCCTTCCGTCAATGATCGCGCGTCACAGCGGCAGGATCATCAACTTATCCTCCGTTCACGGTCTGTACGGTGCCTCCTGTGAAACGGAATACTCCGTGACCAAGGGAGGTATCATCGCCTTCACCAGATCCCTGGCAAAGGAACTGGCTCCCTCCGGCATTCAGGTGAACTGTATTGCGCCGGGTGCCATCGACACGGAGATGAACAACAACCTGACGCCGGAAGAAAAAGAAGCACTTTGCGAGGAGATCCCCGCCGGCCGCTTTGGCACGCCGCAGGAGGTTGCCGAACTGATTTCGATGCTTGCTTCCGCTCCCGCCTATCTGACCGGCGCGGTCATTCCCATCGACGGCGGCTGGAACTGATTTTCCGGATCCGGTCTTATCATCAAAAGGGACCGTTATTCCTATCCTATAGACAGAAAATGCCGGGGTGCGGTTGCACCCCGGTTCTCTTTTTCATCTGGATTTACGCTTCCGCGTCCTGATTAACAGGACCCTCTCTTACCACTCCATTTTCTTTTCGAAGTAGGAAACAAGCTCATCGATCTTCACACGCTCCTGCGTCATGGTGTCACGGTCACGGACAGTCACACAGCCATCGACTGCAGAATCAAAATCGTAGGTCACGCACCACGGCGTACCGATCTCATCCTGACGGCGATAACGCTTACCGATGGAACCACGGTCATCAAATTCACAGTTGAACTTCTTGGAAAGTTCAAAATACAGTTTCTCCGCATCCTCGTTCAGCTTCTTGGAAAGCGGCAGCACACCGACCTTGACCGGTGCCAGTGCCGGATGGAAGCGCATGACGGTACGGACATCGCCGCCCTCCAGCTCTTCTTCATCATATGCGTTGCAGAGGAATGCCAGTACGACACGATCCGCGCCAAGAGACGGCTCAACAACATACGGAATATAGGACTCACCCTTAGCTTCATCAAAGTAGGTCATGTCCTGACCGGAAACATTCTGATGCTGTGTCAGGTCATAGTCGGTACGGTCTGCAATACCCCAAAGCTCGCCCCAACCAAACGGGAACAGGAATTCCAGGTCCGTGGTGCCCTTGGAGTAGAAGCAGAGCTCTTCCGGAGAATGGTCACGTGCTCGGAGAACATCGTCGTTCATGCCGAGCTTCTTCAGCCAGTCGATGCAGAAGCCTCTCCAGTACTGGAACCAATCCAGATCCGTACCGGGCTCGCAGAAGAATTCAAGCTCCATCTGTTCAAACTCACGGGTACGGAAAGTAAAGTTACCGGGAGTGATTTCGTTACGGAAGGACTTGCCGATCTGACCGATACCAAACGGCAGCTTCTTTCTGGATGTACGCTGTACGTTCTTGAAGTTGACAAAGATACCCTGCGCAGTCTCCGGACGAAGATATACGGTGTTCTTGGCATCTTCGGTAACACCCTGGAAGGTCTTGAACATCAGATTGAACTGACGGATATCGGTGAAGTTATGCGCACCGCAGGACGGACAGCAGATATTCTTCTGTGCAATGTAGTTCTGCATTTCTTCAGCAGACCAGCCGTCCAGGCCAACTTCCGGCTCGATGCCGTTTTCTGCCATGTAATCCTCGATCAGCTTGTCTGCACGGAAACGTTCCTTACATTCCTTACAGTCCATGAGCGGATCGGAGAAACCGCCCAGATGGCCGGATGCCACCCAGGTCTGGGGATTCATTAAGATCGCGCAGTCCACGCCTACATTATAGGGAGACTCCTGAATGAACTTCTGCCACCATGCGCGCTTTACATTATTCTTCAGTTCAACACCCAGATTACCGTAATCCCAGGTGTTTGCAAGACCGCCGTAGATTTCAGAGCCCGGGTAAATAAAGCCTCTGCCCTTGCATAACGCAACGATCTTATCCATTGTCTTTTCCATAATATTCTCCTCTTTCGATACGGAGACGATACTGCCTCCTCTGATTACTTAAACAGAACGATGACTTCCTGACCGGCCGGTACTGTCACACAGTTATTCTCCTTGGAATACGTGCCGTTTACGGTATAACCGCAAACATTGCCGTCGGAGTAGATCACGGATTCAAAGTTGCAGATGACATAACGATACCGATCAGCTTTCTTGGAGCCGAGAAGTTTTTCCATGTCGATGGCATCACCATCCTCATCCACAAAAGCTGCGTTCTGAACGCTTGCATCCGCATAGAGCAGATATCCGGACTGCAGGGTGTTTCCGCCGCGCTCTTCCACAGATTCTGCCATATAGGTGAGATAATCTCCTGCATTTGCATACAGCAGCTGTACACAAAGCTCATTGTTCTTGGCGCTGCACTCCACGATCTCGATCGGAGCAGTCATGGATGACTCAGACACGACCTCGCCGTCTGCGTTCGTTTCCGGCTCCGGTTTGATGAACTCATGACTGTTATTATATTCATCGAGTTCTGCCTGAAGGAAGGTACGGAATTCATCCACGTCGTACTTTTCCGTGTCAAAGTCGTAATATACCACGTCCTGTACGGATGCGTCCTTATGCACATAAATACCGTTGGTCGTATTTCCGAAAGAATTTACGCCGCCGTGTCCACCTCTTCCGCAGCCTGCAGCTGAAAAGATCATGCATACAGCAAAAAGAACTGCCAATGCTTTCTTTCTCATAATGTCTCTCCTCATTACATATAATGACAATATATCATTCTATCAGCAACCGCTTGCATTTTCAAGTCGTTTTATGACGATAATGCGGTCAGTTTTCGTATTTCTTCATTCCGTGAAGATCGTCAGCATTTCACGGGACACCGGCGGCCGATCGAGCGACCGGTTCAGCAGGAATTCGGTAAGGTCTGCAACTTCTCTGAACACCTCATCCGTCAGCATGAAGGTATACAGTTTATTGGGCGCCGCCGCCCTGAGATGATTCAGTGCAAACAACGCACTTTTTGAAAGCGGGAACCCGCTCGTATCTTCCCCCGCGCAGTCGGCACAAACCACCTGCATGAGTCCCGGCTTGAAGATTCCTTCCGTAATTTCCCTGCGGCATCGGCCGCAGACAGAGAATTCCGGCAGAAGACCGTTCAGCTGAAGGAGCTTCAGTTCAAAGATCCGCTGCACGAGCGTGTCCGGGATCCTCTCGTTAAGAAGCGCTTTCAGACTGTAATACAGAAGCAGGAGCGTTTCACTTTCATCGGTATTTTCCCTGGCGAACATGCCGGAAAGTTCCAGGAAATAGCAGCCGTACGCAGACTTTGAAATATCCATGACCAGCGGTTCAAAATACTCCTGGATCTCCGTACGATGGACCGAATAGGAATTTCTGCCGGGAAAGATATGAAATTTTCCGAATGCAAACGGTCTTGTGCTGCTGACCAGTGTACTGGTGGGCTTCCGCGCGCCGCGGGCAAATGCGGAGATCTTTCCGAGCTCCCTTGTCAGAAGGAGCAGCCTGCGGTCTGCTTCACCAACCGGCATCGATGACAGCACAATGCCCGTGACTTCCACGCTTTCCATTGTATTATTTTTCATCCTCTTCGTGATAGCCGAAGTTTCGAAGCAGAATGTCGCTGTCACGCCAATCCTTCTTCACCTTGACCCACAGTTTCAGATTCACCTTGCTTTCCAGCATTTTTTCCGCATCGATGCGTGCCTGCGTTCCGATCTTTTTCAGCATGGAACCGCCCTTTCCGATGATGATGCCCTTATGAGAATCCCGCTCACAGAAAATGGTAGCCTCAATATCCCAGATGCCGTCTTTCCGGGGCTTCATGGTCTCGATGGTGACCGCGATGCCGTGGGGAATCTCCTCTTCCAGCAGACGGAGCGCCTTCTCGCGGATCATTTCAGCCACGATCTGACGCATGGGCTCATTGGTGACCGTGTCCTCATCATAATACATCGGCCCGTAAGGAAGCAGCTGGAAGATCGCCCCCAGAAGTTCCGGTACATGGGTGGATCGAAGCGCGGATACGGTCATGATCTTGTCAAAATGCATCTGTTCTTCATAGGCTTTGATGGCCTCGGTGACGTTCTCCTTCGGCACAGTATCGATCTTGTTGATGATCAGAATGACCGGCTTTAAAGACTGCTTCAGGATCTTGATGATTTCCTGGTCTCCTCTTCCGATGTAGGAGGAAGGCTCCACAAGCCACAGAATGACATCGGCCTCATGAAGTGATTTGAGCGCCGCCTCCACCATAAATTCACCCAGTTTGTTTTTTGCCCTGTGGATACCGGGCGTATCCATGAAGACGATCTGACCGCGATCGTCCGTGTAAACGGTACGAATACGATAACGGGTCGTCTGCGGTTTATTGGCCGTAATGGCGATCTTCTGGCCGATCAGATGATTCATCAGCGTGGATTTACCCACGTTGGGACGGCCGAGGAGGGCCACAAAGCCCGATTTCTTATCAAACATGTTCTTCACCCGTCAGCTGCTTCACTGAAGTGAACAGCGCTTTATTTTCTTCGATCTTCTCTTCACCGCCCACAGCGCAGAACATCCGGTCGGAAAGCACGCTCTCCACAGGATCTGCCAGACGGCGAAGATCCTCCACGGTACAGCTCAGCACTTCATCGCGCTCCTGCTGGAGCTGTTCCGTCGTGATGCCCATCATGAGCGCCATAAAGGAGCGCATGCCGAGCGCAGCGGGCTGAAGCGGGGTATCGCTTTCGCTGATGGTACCGATAATATACTTGGTCATGTCCCGGTCATCGATCTGAAGGTTCCGGAGGTATTCCGGAATGCCCTCGTAGACTTCCAGGGTCTCTTTCAGATTCGGATCACGGAAAGACACAAAGGCCATTTCGCCGTCCCGGTTGAAATAGGACATGCAGCCGTACGCACCGCCCTTCACACGGAGCCGGATCCACAGATATTCGTAACCGAGGATCGTCTTCAGCACACGCATGGAGCCCCGGTATTCAAATCCATGTTCTTTAAAATTACCGCCGGCAGATACATACTGGACCTGGGAAGAACACTTGAAGCCTTCATTCAGGACCTCCAGCTTCACCTGCTGATCGGCCTTTTCGCGCGTTTCCCCACTCAGGCGTCCCGTGAATGCCGGAAGTGTTTCCGCCAGGACCCGGATGCCCTCTTCCTCACCGGTATATGAGATCACCGCGCCGTCCCGGCAGAAGATCTTCTGCTGCAGTTCAACAAGCTTCTCGCAGAGCGCTGCCTTCCGGGCGTCAAAATTCTTTTCAAGGTCTTCCAGGAAACAGTAAAAGCTCACACCGCCCAGAAGATCGTCCTCACTTGAAGCCTTCATTCAGGACCTCCAGCTTCACCTGCTGATCGGCCTTTTCGCGCGTTTCCCCACTCAGGCGTCCCGTGAATGCCGGAAGTGTTTCCGCCAGGACCCGGATGCCCTCTTCCTCACCGGTATATGAGATCACCGCGCCGTCCCGGCAGAAGATCTTCTGCTGCAGTTCAACAAGCTTCTCGCAGAGCGCTGCCTTCCGGGCGTCAAAATTCTTTTCAAGGTCTTCCAGGAAACAGTAAAAGCTCACACCGCCCAGAAGATCGTCCTCCTTCGCGTTCACGGAGGAATAGGACAGCACGCGCTTCAGCGCAGTGGAATGACCGGAATTGACCAGTCCGTTCTGCATCTCCATGCGGATCTCACTGATGACCTCCTTCATGCGTGCTGTGTCTTCAAAACGGGTTCCGCAGAAGATCTCCGTAAACAGGCGCACCATGTCCGCCGTGTTTTTATACAGCGTCTTGCCGCGTACGGAAAAATACAGACGGACGGCCTGACTGCGGCTCGGATCGGAAACTGTCGTGACTTCCGCACCGATGCCGCCGGTATACAGGCCAATCTCATCGCCAAGTTCCTGATATCCGAAGTTCCGGGTATCCAGAAGCGTATAAAAATTCTTGAGAAGCGCCAGATACGGGAAGTCCTCGGCGGGAACATTGTCCACCGGAAGATACAATGCAAAATAGCCGATGCCGGATGTCCGGATATCATGGTATACCGTTCGGATGCCGTCAATCTCCCGCTCCTCATTCACAAAAGGCTCCACTTTGCGGCGAATGTCGGAAATGGACAGAATCGGAAGGGAGCGCAGCTCTTCATCCGTAGACGGCGTCTCCTGATACTCCTTCAGTGCCGCCGTTTCTTCCACGATGGTCGCGATCTCTTCATCGGAAAGCGCAGCCTTCATGGCTGCAAGCTTCTCTTCAAGCGCCTGCTCTCTTTCCTGCGTCAGGCCCTTTTCCGGCGTGGCAATGACCACGGCACCGTAGTTGTTGTCAATAAGCTTTTCGCGAATCAGCTTCTCAAAGTAATCTGTCTCCGCCAGTTTTTTGATCTTTTCAAAAGACTCGTTGTATTTCAGATGCACGAACGCCTTTTCCTCATCGTGGATCCAGGTATCGTAGATCTGGAGACCGTAAATGAGGCCCTTCGGATAGCGGCCAAAATCCGCTTCGCGCGTGGAAAACTCAATATTGTTGATACCGGCATACAGTGTTTTTTTCGGGATGCCGTTTTCAGCCACCTCACGCAGCACGCGGTCGATGACTTCCTCAAAAGCGCCGGCTTTTTCCTTCTCCGCGCCCTTGGCCGTCACATTGAACAGCGGCTGCCGGTAGGACGAGTCATAACCGCCGTAGATCTCGATGCCCAGCCCCTTTTCCAGAAGTTCTTTTTTAATGGGCGCGCCGGGTGCATTCAGAAGCGCGTAGCCCAGTACTTCCATCGCCAGACTTTCCACGGGATCCATGAGCCCTCCGGTGACCTTGGACCAGGAGAAAATGGCTTCATCCTCATCCTCCCCTTCGGAAATGTCATAGGACAGGGTCTCATGCGCCATTTCCGTAAACGGCTCCTGTTCGGGGATCTCGCTCATCGGGTCGATGGCATCGTAACCGCTCAGATATTCGCGGTCCAGGTAAATAAGCCGTTCCTCATAGTCCATCTTGCCGAACAGATATATATAACTGTTGGACGGATGGTAATAACGGCTGTGGAAAGCCAGAAATTCTTCCGGGGTCAGTTCCGGAATGGCTTCCGGATCACCGCCGGATTCAAAGGCATACGGCGTGTCCTTGAAAAGAACCGCCTTGGTGAAGCGCTCCAATACGCTTTCCGGATCGGAAAACGCGCCTTTCATTTCATTGTAAACGACACCGTTGATCTCCAGCGGACTTTCCGCGCTCTCCATTTCATAATGCCAGCCCTCCTGGCGGAAGATGCGCTCATTCCGGTAAATATTCGGGTTGAAGACCGCGTCCATGTACACGTCCATCAGATTTTTGAAGTCCTTGTCGTTGTAGCTGGCCACGGGGTACATGGTCTTTTCCGGGTAGGTCATCGCATTCAGGAACGTGTTCAGCGAACCCTTGGCCAGTTCCACAAAGGGGTCCTTGCAGGGGTATTTCACCGAACCGCAGAGTACGGAATGTTCCAGAATGTGGGGGACGCCGGTGTCATCGGCGGGCGGAGTCCGGAATCCGATGTCAAAGACCTTGTTGGTGTCATCGGCATCCATCAGGATCAGATGCGCGCCGCTTTTTATATGACGGAGAACATAAGCATCCGTGCCGATCTCCTCGATCCGTTCTGTACGGATCAGTTCGTATGCGGAAGGAATTTTGATCATTTCAGCCTCTTTATTCGGGTTTTCTGGAATCCTCCGCTTTGACGCGGAGAATGTCGTAGGGCTCCGGCATGACACTGAACTTCACATGAAGCTCCTGCGATGCATGCGGCGCACTTTCCTGGACGGTACCGTCCTTGGCGCGGATCTCCAGAACAGTCGTCGGAATGTTTCTTCCGTCCGGCTTCATGATCTCGACCACGTCGCCGGTCAGGAATTTATTTTTCTGTTCAAAAACCACGAAGCCGTTTTCATCCGTTGTGCCCATGGTTCCAAGATAAACATAGTTTTTTACATAAGTTGCCGTATCATAGATCTGCGCGTCCGTCTTGGGCTTGCCGTAAAAGAAGCCCGTGGTAAACTCGCGGTAGGTGCACTTTCCGATCTCCTCTTTGTACCATTCCATGTTGTCATAGTACAACTGCGGATCCTTTTTGTAATCGTCAAGGGCTTTCCGGTAAGTGCGTGCCACCGTGGCCACATAGAGCGCAGTTTTCATGCGGCCTTCGATCTTCAGGGAGTCGACCCCCGCTTCCAAGAGATCCGGAATGTGTTCGATCATGCACAGATCCTTGGAGTTGAAAATAAAGGTTCCGCGCTCGTTCTCATAGACCGGGAAATATTCACCGGGGCGGGTCTCCTCCATGACGGAGTAACGCCAGCGGCAGGGATGCGTACAGGCCCCCCGGTTGGCATCACGGCCGGTCAGATAGTTGGACAGCAGACAGCGTCCGGAATAGGAGATGCACATGGCGCCGTGAACAAAAGTCTCGATCTCCAGGTCCTCCGGAATATTGGCACGGATCTCCTTCAGTTCCTTAAGAGACAGCTCACGGGCCGATACCACGCGGCGCGCGCCCAGCGCGTGCCAGAACTTAAACGTCTCATAATTACAGTTGTTGGCCTGAGTAGACACATGGATGTCTGTATCCGGCAGGATCTCCTTTGCCGCCATGAAAACACCCGGGTCGGAAATGATCAGAGCATCCGGCTTGACTTCGCGGAGCTCGGCAAAATAATCCCGAACCTCGCGGATATCGTTATTGTGAGCCAGAATATTGGCCGTTATATACACTTTCACCTGATGCGCGTGAGCAAATTCCACACACTCCTTCAGTTCCGCTACGGTGGCATTTTTTGCGCCTGCGCGGAGGCCGAACGCCTCACCGCCGATGTACACCGCATCCGCGCCGTAGATCACCGCTTCCTTTAAAACCTCCGGATTGTTTGCCGGCACCAAAAGTTCAATTTCTCTCATATATTTTTACTCCCTGCAGCTGACAGGCCGCGTTCTGCCGCTGCCTTTACTTCTTCACCCGGGTCGTCACGGCCACGCCGTCGCCCACCGGAAGAACTGCCGTTGAAAGGTCTTCCCGTGATTTCAGTTCCTGAAGGTATTCGCGCATCCGCGCATGGATCGTGCGGTCGCGGCGGGTCACAGCATAGCGGGATTCCAGCACATCGCCGTCCTGCAGCACATTGTCCGAGATCAGAATGCCATCGGGTTTCAGAAGACGCAGCACATCCGGCAGCCAGTTGATATACTGGGCCTTTGCGGCGTCCATAAAGATCATGTCATAGCTCCCCTCAAGAGACGCCAGGATCTCCGTGGCATCGCCTGGAAGAAGTGTGATGCGGTCCGCCATGCCCGCTTTTTCAAAGTTCGCGCGGGCGACGGGAATACGCGGTTCATATTTTTCCATCGTCGTCACACTGCCGCCGGCCGGCTGATGCGATGCCATTAATAAAGCAGAATAGCCTACGGCGCATCCTACCTCCAGGATGTTCATAGGCTTCAAAAGATCGGTCAGAAATGCAAGAAACGCTTCCGTCTCCACACGGATGATGGGGACATCGTCCAGGACAGCAGCCCGGCGGATCTCCTCCAGACAGGCGGGACGCGGGCGCTCCAGTGACCGGATATAAGATGAAATGCGTTCTTCTGTGATCATGGTGTTTTTTCCTTACGTGCATCCAGATAGGCCTGGTTCAGGTCCTTCAGGATGTCCTTTGAGCTTCGTTTTGAATTGACAGTATAGGTTCCCGGATCAATGCGGCACTTGTAGACCTTGGACTGGATATAAAATACCACGCCGCTTTCGATGACGCCGTGTTTTTCC
>CAMGCK010000056.1 GCA_946040795.1 uncultured Lachnospiraceae bacterium | reverse complement strand
ATTCCTCTACGTCTCGTGGGCTCGGAGATGTGTATAAGAGACAGAGGTACGCCCATGCAGTCAAAGTCCCGCTCTTACATTGCCATCGACTTAAAATCCTTTTACGCATCCGTGGAATGCATGTCACGCGGCTTGGACCCCATGACGACCAATCTGGTCGTGGCTGATGCCTCCCGAACGGAAAAGACCATTTGCCTTGCGGTCTCTCCTTCCCTGAAGACCTGGGGGATCCCGGGACGTCCGCGCCTGTTTGAAGTCGTGCAGAAAGTTCGTGATGCCAATGCCGAGCGTCTCATCAAGGCCCCCGGCGGCAAATTCACAGGTGAATCTTCAGATATCGATGAACTGAATGCGGACCCGTCTCTGAAGATCACGTACCATGTGGCTGTTCCCCGCATGGCGGAATACATGCGGATCAGCACGAAAATCTACAGCATTTATCTGAAATATATTGCGCCCGAGGACATTCATGTCTATTCTGTGGACGAGGTGTTCATCGATGCCACGGATTATCTCCATTCCTACGACCTCACGCCGCGCGAACTGGCGCTGAAAATGATCAGGGATGTTCTAAAGGAGACCGGAATTACAGCGACGGCGGGAATCGGCACGAATCTGTATCTTGCCAAGATCGCCATGGACATCGTGGCCAAGCACATGCCGGCGGATAAAGACGGCGTGCGCATTGCGGAACTGGATGAGATGAGTTACAGGAGGCAGCTGTGGAGCCATCGGCCGCTGACATCCTTCTGGCGCGTGGGTCCGGGCATCGCAAAAAAGCTGGAACAGGCCGGAATCTACACCATGGGCGATATCGCGCGGTGTTCTCTCGGAAAGGACACGGAATTTTACAATGAGGACCTGCTCTACCGTATGTTCGGCGTCAATGCCGAGTTTCTGATCGATCACGCCTGGGGCTATGAGCCCTGTAAAATCAGTGATATCAAGGCTTATAAGCCGGAAAATAACAGCGTGGGCTCGGGGCAGGTGCTGCAGCACCCATATACCATGGAACAGGCGCGCCTCATCGTGCAGGAAATGACGGATCTTCTGGTGCTGGACCTGGTGGACAAGGGGCTGGTGTGCGACCAGATCGTGCTGCATGTGGGCTATGACATCGACAATCTGAAGAATGAGGGCGCGTACACCGGTGAAGTCACCACGGACCGATACGGCAGAAAAACGCCCAAGGATGCTCACGGTTCCGTGAATCTGGGAAAACAGACCTCTTCCACACGGCTGATCATGGAAAAGACGCTGGAATTGTACGACCGCATCATGGATCCGCAGCTTCTGGTTCGCCGTGTTTATGTAACAGCCAATCGTGTGATTCCCGAATCGGAGAAGAAAGAAGTATTTGAGCAGTTTGATCTTTTTACGGATCCGCGTGAACGGGAAGAAAAGGAAAAGAAAGAGGCGGAACTTGATGACCGCGAAAAGAGGCTGCAGAAAGCCCAGCTGGAGATCAAAAAGAAGTTCGGAAAAAACGCGATCCTGAAGGGAATGAACCTGCAGGAAGGCGCGACCACGATCGAGCGAAACGGACAGATCGGCGGACACAAGGGATAAGAAAACCGTAATGATATCCATTGCGGATGATGAACCGGAAAGTGTCGGAACAGGAGGAAACAGCGTAATGGCTCATAATAATAATTATGATGATATTATCAATTTACCGAATCACCGCTCACGGAAGCATCCCCCTCAGTCGATGGAATCCCGCGCCGCCCAGTTTTCACCCTTTAAGGCACTCACCGGCTATGAGGATTCCACGGAGGAAGCGGCACGTCTTGTGGATGAAAAGGTTCAGCTGACGGAGGAAGAACGGGAAAATATCCGGCGGCGTTTAACAGAGCTCCGGGAGCTTGCAGGCGAGCATCCGGAAGTGACACTCTCCTGTTTTATTCCGGATTTGTTGAAAGACGGCGGATCGTATACCGTTTATTCAGGCACATTAAAAAAGATCGATGAAATACAGCAGATCCTGGTGTTTACAGATGGAAATACCGTAAAATTCGAAAATATCATCGCAATAAACGAAGAGGCATGAATACAGTTTGAATCCATGCCTCTTTGATCAGAAACATTCCTGCGGTTTCCGCATGGTCCACATGCCGTTTGTGAAATCCGGAATGGCAACCGGCGCGCTTCCTCTGGCAATGGACTCCTCGGACAGACAGGTAATGGCCATCCAGGAAGCCATGTCATAGACATCGATGGGCATTTCCTTTCCATTTACCAGTGCGTCAAAGAAGGCATTCAGCTCCAGCCAGTCCATGCCGTCGTGACCGCCCTGTACACCCTCCTCCAGGAATTTCTTCCAGATGGGATGCTCATGCTCCGCACGATATTCTTTTTCATTTCCCCATTCTTTTTCCCACACAAAATCATGTTTCTCATGCTGCTCATTGCCGAAGAAATAGAAAGAACGGTTGTCTTCCGTATACAGCGCTTTGGTGCCGTGAATGTTGAAATTACGGGAATAATAACGCGGAAGTGATGTGTCCAGCACAATGGTAATGGTTTCACCGTGTGCACAACGAATGACCGTCGTTACCACATCGCCCTGCGCAAAGGGATAACTTGCCAGCGGATGATCAGGCCCTTTTTCAAAAGCCGCGAATTCGTTGAGTCCCTGCTGCCGTGAAGAAGTGGAGGTCAATGATACCATCCGGTTTCCGCGGTTGATGTTCAGGATCTTGGCGATGGGGCCCAGCTCATGAGTGGGATAATTCTCGCAGTTCCGGTTCATGTAATTCCGGAGGCGATAATGGCAGTTTTCCTCACCACGGGTGATCTCATAGGCCAGATAGTGACGGTAACCGCCTTCACAGTGGATGACGTCGCCAAAAAGGCCTTTTTTTACCATGTTAAAGACCATGAGTTCCGTGCGGCCGTAACAGCAGTTTTCCAGAAGCATGATAGGCGTCTTGGTCTCCTCATAGACCTTGACGAGTTCAAAACACTGATCCAGATTGTAGGCGCCGCCGACTTCACAGGCAACCGCAATTCCGGCTTTCATCGCATCAACGGAAACGGGAATATGTGTCTCCCATGCCGAAAAGATCATAATAGCGTCAATACCGCATTTCAGCATGTCGTGATAATCAGCAAACATGAGCGGACGGATGCCGCGCGCTTTTTCAATAATATCGGCGGCCTGTTCCATACGGTCTTCACAAACGTCACAAACCGCAGTAAACGTCAGATACTGCCGCTCCAGAAGACAGCTTTCCAGCATGCTGATGCCGCGGCAGCCCAGGCCGATGATACCGATCTTGATATTGTTCTTATCCATAAAACTCCTCTGCTTGTACTCATTAACTGAATTATTAATACTTCCGAAAAACGAGGGAGCTGCTCAAAGCTCACTTTCATGGATGACCACCCCCTGTTCCCGCAGCTTTTCCTGAAGAAGGGAAACATCCAGTGCAGTAAAATCGTCCGTCAGCGCCGCTGCAACACCGGCTGCCTCACCGGTCACGGAACAGCAGGGAATGACACGAAGAACATCCCAAAGGCCTTCCGTGCAGGAGGTCACGCGCCCTGCAGTGACCAGATTTTTTACCGCGTGATTGTAAAGCGTACGGAACGGAACTTCATATACCGGACCGCGTTTACGCCAGTCGGAAACCATGCCGATGGAATCCTCAAAACGGGTATGCATTTCTTCTGTTGCCAGTGTATATTCGCCGTCGATGTGCCGCGTCATACGAAGCTGTGGAATGGTTGCAATCGTCACCGGTACAAAGGAATCGTCCTTGGCACGTTTCTTAAGAAAAGTATTCATGACAGCTGCGTGAGAATCCACCGTAAGCTCGGTGATCTCCTTGTTCTCAAGTCCCAGATAACGCTTGTGTCCGGCTGTTTCATTCTTGCCGGTCTTCTCTTTTTCTTCATCCGGTGTGTCGCAATATCCGACGACCTGAAGATCGTAACCGGAACGGTCACAGGAATAGAACCAGGCCGCCATGAGATTGCCCTGTTTAAAAGTAACGGAAGGAACGCCGGCAGCTGTGCCGAGGTCCAGATCACCGGAAGCATCGACACAGGAAGTGACGCGAATCGCCTGTCTTCCGCCCTTGCACTCCAGAATGACATGTGTGATCATTTCATTTTCCACAGTGCAGCCGGAGACATAAGTACCGTACAGGATCTCCACGCCCTCCTTCAACAGCAGCTGTTCCGCATCAATGGCAAAGAGCTGCGGATTGAAATCCACTTCATAGCGCGGATCCTTTTCTGTACGGTGCGCCGGATCATCGGATGCGATCCAGTTGGGATAACCGCGCTTATCCAGATGATCATGCTTGATGGAAAGCTTTAAAAGCTCTTCCGCAAGTCCAAAAGATACCTGACGACCGAATCCGTCGCAGATAGGGAGATAGATGGTCACAAGGCCGGCTGTAGCCAGTCCACCCAGCATATACATGCGTTCCGCAAGAATGACTTTCTTTCCCTGTCTTGCTGCAGCAAGTGCTGCCGCAATACCGGCGATGCCGCCGCCTGCAACAAAAACATCGCAGGAATCCGTTACCGGAAGCTCATTGACCTCCCGAATGATCATGTTGTACCTCCTCTTTCATTCCGAATTTTGTAAAGATCATCAGAATCTCATAGACCGAAAAATATTTCCCATATCATAACGCTTTCTTCTGCGGTTTACAAGAGGACGAGAAAGGACTGTTGATAAAGTATCGATAATTTGGTATTCTTATATCGATTTCACGAAGTCAGACCATCCGGAGAAAAACTCCCGGAAAGAAAGGAATTTCATGTACGATACGGAAGAAATGCTGATCTTGTGTGAGAACGCGGAACTATCCTCTCATGCAGAAGCGTTATCAGAAAAGCTTCATATTCCCAGGACCTCCGAACTCAGCAAGGCGGTACGTAACGGATTGTATCTGGAACTTTCCGAGGAAGGACTTTCCCTGTCGGACGGAGACATGGATGTAAAAGGCGATTTCAGCCATCTGCTTCCTCGGCTCATAAAGGGCCGCCTGAATACGGAATTCCTGGTAAAAGCCGCAAAAATAAAAGGAAAAGACATACTTTATGTGGTCGATGCCACGGCAGGCCTCGGTGAAGATTCACTGATACTTGCAGCCGCCGGTTTTACCGTCCGGCTTTACGAAAAGGATCCGGTGATTGCCGCGCTTCTTGAGGATGCGCTTCTCCGTGCGTCACAGGATCCCGAACTTCAGGACATCGTCAGCCGCATGACGCTCTGTACGGCGGACAGCATCGAAGTCATGCCCTCGCTTTCACCTTCTCCCGATGTGATTTTACTGGATCCCATGTTCCCGGAACGGCACAAAACTGCCGCTGTAAAAAAGAAATTTCAGCTGATCCACCATCTGGAAAAGCCCTGCGAGGATGAAGAAGCCCTGCTGAATGCCGCCATCGCTGCAAAACCGCGTAAGATTCTGATCAAACGGCCTGTAAAGGGACCTTATCTCTGCGGGCGGAAGCCCTCCTACTCCATCGCCGGAAAGGCTGTTCGTTACGACTGCCTGGTATTTCCGGAAAACTGAGAAAGAACGATTGTATCATGCTTTCAGAAAAATATCTTCTTGACTATTTATATAAAACTCTTCCTGTTTCCGATACGGCGTCTGTTCCGGAAGCGGTTCTTATGGGATATGTGCGCCACGCGCTGTTTCTTCGCGAAAATTCACCGTATTCCCGGAATATTTCCGAAGAGATGTTTCTGAAATTTGTCTTTTATCCCAGAATCAACACAGAAGACCTGACAGACTGCCGCCGTTTCTTCTATGATCTTCTGATCAACAGGATCCGCGGTCTTTCCGAGGAAGAGGCCATTCTGGAGATCAACCGCTTCTGCTGCGAAAACATGACGTATCAGACCACCGATGATCGAACCCAGAATCCATTGACCTCTTACTGGTCTGGTCTGGGCAGATGCGGTGAGGAATCCACCTTTGCCGTCACAGCATTTCGCAGTGTGGGAATTCCTGCGCGGCAGATCTATGTTCCGTACTGGGTCCACTGCGATGACAATCATGCCTGGGTGGAGGTCTTCTGTGGCGGAAAATGGTGCTTTCTGGGTGCTTGTGAACCGGAACCGGTCCTGAATCGCGGATGGTTCACGGATGCGTCCAGCCGCGCGCCTCTTGCATGCTATCGGCTGTTTGAAGCGGATGATAAAAATTATGATGAAAGCGATTCAACGGAACTTTCCGCAGAACCGTTTTATGAAAAACGAGGTATTACCGGGTTTTACAATGTGCTTTCTCATTATGCGCCTGTCTGTGATCTGAATGTAACGGTTTTCATGAAAGACGGATTGCCGGCAAAGAATTTCCCCTTCTTCATAAAAGTTGTAAATTACGCCCATTATGAGGATCTTGTGCAGGCAGTCACCGATGAAAACGGTCATTACCGGATTCAGGTCGGCCGAACCGGACTTCATCTGGAGGCCTTTTCAAAAGACGGATTCGCCATGGCGGACATTGTACCTGAAGGAGAACACTCAGAATGTACCCTTCAGCTGAAGGATTCACTGCCCGTCGATGTCACAGTGGAAATCTCCCAGATTCCGCCTGCCGTTTCAGCGGTTAATCGAACGGTACTGACGGAAAAACAGCAGGAGGAAAACACGGCGCTTCTCATGGCGTGTTCAACGATCCGGAATCAGCGCATACAAGGATATTTTCTTCCGGAATATGAAGAATTTGATGAAATCGAACGCCGCTATCTCAAAATGGCGGGCGGAAACGCGCCGGAGATCGCCGCTTTTCTGAAAGCCCTGACCGCGGATGATCGAGAAATCGGCCATCAGCTTCTGACCTGCCTTAGTGAGAAGGATTTCCGTGACATAACCGCCGATGTTCTTCTTTCCCACGTCCAGGCATCACTTCCCTTCTGTGAGTACGCGCATTTTCGGGAAGAGATCCTGAACCCGCGTGTGGAAAATGAAATGATCACGGATTGGAGAACCGATATCCGTAATTATTTTGATCTGAACGGTTTTTCTTCCGAAATGCTTCGTACATTCCGCGAGGATCCCGAAACCTTGTATGCTTTCATAGAGACAGAGTTCCCTGAGAAGAACGCTCGCTTCTATCCTGCGCTCCGGATGACTCCCGGAGCAGTACTGCATGCCGGCTGTTCCGATGAAACGGGACGGAAACTCCTTGTTACTGCCATTCTCCGCACCCTTGGTGTTCCGGCCAGACTGGAGCCGTTGAGTGGATGCTGCGAATACTGGCGTGACGGAGAATACCATCGGATCCGGGACACAAAAGAGACGGATTCAACGGTTCAAAACAGCTTCAGTGTGCTCGATCTGAAGACACAGGAATTTCAGAATTTCCACTACGGACGAAATTATTCCCTGGATCGTTATTCGGAAATCCATGAATGCTTTGAAGAACTGTTTCTTCAGGAGGCGGACGCAAAGATCCTTCAAGACGGCGTAAAATATGTGGTCCCTGCAGGTTTATATCGTCTGCTGACTGCAAATCGTCTGCCAAACGGCAGTCTCCGTGTGCGGACTTCCTATTTTGAATGTAAAGCCGGGGAGGAAACCGTCGTTCCGCTTGAACTGACACCGGCTTCTCCGGAAGAAATGCTGAGCACAGCTGACCTGGAACCCTTTACGCTGAAGGATGCCGATGGCAGATGCCACCCTTCCGATGAGCTTCTGAAAAAGCCGGTGCTTTTCATCTATCCCGATCCTGCAAAGGAGCCTACGGAGCATATCCTGAATGAACTGCTGGAAGTCCGGGAAGAGCTCCGGTATCTGATGGATAACGGTACACGCGTGATCCTGGTTCTAAGGAACGCCATGAAAGCGCATAACGATCCCACAATACAGAAAGCTCTTTTGACGATTCCCGGTGTGGAAGTCTTATACGAGGCCGCGCCCTCCGATACCGTAATGCTCGCACGAAAGCTCTTCCTGGAACCCGGTGTGTGGCCGCTTCTCGTGCTTGCCGGCAGCGGACACCGCGGATATTTCGGAAGCTGCGGTTATTCTGTCGGTACTTCGGATCTTACGGTAAAACTGATGAAATGCATTCTGAAAGAAGAAAAACAGACGGTATCGAACTGACTGCTGTTGGAAAAAATTAAAGAAATACAAATTAAGGAGAACTGAAATGGAAAATGTGTTTTTTGAAGCCTGCTGCGGATCAGCAGCCGATGCCATTGCCGCGTATGAAGGCGGAGCCAGACGTGTTGAACTGAATTCCGATCTGTTCCACGGCGGCCTCACCCCCACTCTCGGTGAACTGAGGACCGTAAAGAAGCATTGCCCGGATCTGACGGTCATGTGCATGGTGCGTCCCCGTGAAGGCGGCTTCTGCTATACCGATATTGAATTTGAGACCATGCTGGAGGATGCGCGTATTTTCCTGGAAAACGGCGCAGACGGCATTGTCTTTGGTTTCCTGCATGAGGATGCGACAGTCGATAAGGAGCGCTGCGCAAAAATGATGGAAGTGATCGGCGATAAGCAGTCCGTGTTCCATCGCGCCATCGATGTTGTTCCGGATCCGTTCGCGGCATTGGATGTGCTGATTGAACTGGGCGTGACCCGTGTCCTTACCAGCGGCCAGAAGCCCACGGTGCCGGAAGGTATTTTTACGATCAAAAAAATGATGGAATACGCAGACGGCCGCATTCAGATCCTTCCGGGTGCAGGCATCACGCCGGAAAACGCGCAGTGGGTCCGTGAAATCACCGGTACCACTCAGATGCATGCCGCCATGCATCGGGTGGCCTATGACCGCAGTACTGTCGGAAATCCGGCGATCTACTTTGGCGGCGCGGTCTATCCGCCGGAGGACCGTTACTCTGTAACGCATAAGGATGACATTGCGGGATTTATCAGCGCGGCGAATCAGTAAACCGCATCAGTCTGAGTCGTTCACCATCAGCACCTTTTAGGTAGTGGAATGATCGTTTTCAAGCAGAGACATCGCATGCTGCATTTCATTAAGACTGAAACGATGCGTGATCAGCGGCTTGACATCCATCAGTCCGTTTGAAATCATATAAATCTCCATAAAACCGTGTTTTTCCTGCTTTCACGCAGATTTTGACGCGTCCCTGTTATTCAACGCGGATCCCGCGGTAATATACACTTCCGTCTTCTGTCCGCTTGAAATTACACAGGAACTGATCCCAAATGATGTAGGACATATCCGGGAAGCAGGCATGACAGCAGTTCTTGTACAGCATGAAATTGACCATCGGAATATTCTGCTTGTTATAGTAGCTGCGGGTCACATAGCGGTAATTATCCACTTCGGTGAAGAATGTCTTATCCGGATCCATGCCGTTCTCAATCAGACGATATTCGATCTCGGAATGAAGGGGACATTCTTCATCATCCGGATCTGTCCAGCGGTCAAATCCATTCTCGATATTCAGTGACGGAATGCGGATCTCCTTTTCCTTCATCTCATCCCTGCTCTCAAATTCGCGAACACACATGCCGCAGTGAGCGGACGCTGCGAAAAGATCGGTCAGCCGTTCGGATACAGCGTAGGTCATCTGACCGCCGTTGCTGTGACCGTTGCAGTATACGCGCTCCGGGTCGATGTTATAGTTTTCCTTAACAGATTCCACAACACGGCGGAAATAATTGATCTCACATTCAAGAGCACCATCCTTGTCATGGCGGTTGTGAATATTGGCCTTTGTAATATTGGCGTTACGCCATCTGGGTGTACCGCAGGTGCTCCAGTTATCCGGCAATGCCTGTGTGAAAACCACAATGAAATTGCGCTCTTCCGCCACACGCCACCATTCGGTGTTTCGTGCGTAATATTCATAGCATGCTGTATAGCCGTGTGTAGCAACTACAAGCGGAAGCGGTGTTTTTCCGTCATAAGAACTCGGGGCATAGACGATCCACATACGATCAACATCAAAATCAAAGTCCACATGCTGCATTTTTTCATGGAAGATGCGGAACATCGGCTCCTTGATCTCCACATAAGGACGAAGCGCGCCGCAGGGATCTTCCGCAAAACGAAGGATCCGGCCAATCATCTCATCGTAGACCCGATTTGTAAGCGTATCGTTTTTATAGGCATTCTCCGCGTCCTCGCATTCAGTAAGGACAACACGGCTGACCGGAGCATGATTCAGATTATTATCAAATACCCCCGCTTCCTGCTCATAAAGCATACCGAATTCCGTGCAGACAGCGGCTTTCATAACACGATTGATCTTCTTGGCATACTGAAGAAGTACTTCATTTTCCTCGGCTTTTCCACCGATCCAGACCGGCAGCGGACACTTGCTGTTGGTCCATTCCGGCGCATCGGAAAAACTGCTCAGATGCGCGTCATAAAGCTGCTCCAGCCATTTTTCGTCCTGGCAGGATGCTCCAAAAACGCAAAGTGAAGAATACTTGGAAGGATGTTCCAGGCCCTGTTTTACAGCGATATCGGCGCCCTTTCCATAGCCTGCGATGTAGATGCCGTCACAGCCCATGGGTGAAAATTCCTCATCCATGGAGCCCCAGCAGGCCTGCTCAGCTGCAATCTGATATTTTTCCTCGGTTTCATATGTGCTGTATCCGTTCTTACCGGATTCCAGCAGCATCAGATACAGATCACCACGCTCACTGATTTCCGCCCAAATCGACTCAGACAGGAATTCTTCAGCGGATACCTTTTCCGGAAGCCACAGAATCAGCTTTCTGAGTTGCGGAAAAGCGGACTGCGGGGTATACAGGCAAACACGACGCTCTTCACCTTCGATCATCAATGTCTTATACCAGAGTCCGTAATACGGAGAAGCATAGGGATTCTCTGAGCGGTCTGCACGAAGTGTGGGATCATAACTGTTTGCCCTTTCAAAAACCTTTTTCATTTCAGTCTCCATAACCATTTATTTTATGTAAACGAATTAATTCTCAGATCTTGCGTTTTCTGAAGCCGCGTGATGTTTGTTTCTTCGGATTCTTCTGGTGATCAGGAAATAGGTCACTTCAACGATGAAACAGCAGGTCCAGCCCACCGGATAACCAAATCCGACGATGGATTCCGTATTGGCAATCAGATGCGTAGCCAGATACAGATAGATCTGACGCACACCGACGAAGGTTGACAGCATGATGATCATCGGAGCACGGGAATCGCCGCGTCCGCGAAGCGCGCCTGCAAGCACATGATTCACACAGTTGAAAAGCAGGAAAAATACGTTGTTTCTAAGGAACAGCACGCTGAAATAAACAACTTCGCTGTCTTTTGTAAACATGCGGGTGGTGGGTCCTGCAAAGATATAGATGAGTACGGAGATCACTGCCGTGATGGATAAGGTCACTGCAAGTGAAGTGACGGTTCCCCGGTCGGCACGCTCCTCCTCTCCCGCCCCCAGGTTCTGGCTGACAAAGGTCGTGGCAGCATTAGCCACGGATCCCATAGGAAGCATGATGAAGGAGTCGATCTTGTTGTAGCAGCTCCAGCCGGCCATGACGGAAGAACCGAATACGTTGACATAGGATTGTACAAAAACGTTGGAAAACGCAGTGATCGTGGACTGGATAGCCGTCGGAAGACCGATGCCCAGGATCTGCTTTAAAAGCTTCCCGTTGACTTTCAGGTCGTGGAAGGTAAGCCTGTAGATCTCATCGGTGTGAATCAGAAGATACATCGTCAGCACCGCGGAAATGAACTGCGCCAGGATCGTCGCAACAGCAACACCGGCAATGCCCATCGGGATCACCACCACAAACAGGAGGTCCAGGATGATGTTGACGACACTGGTGAGCACCAGAAAATAAAGCGGACGTTTGGTGTCACCTACAGCACGAAGGATACCGCTTCCCATGTTGTAGATGAGAAGTCCGGAAATACCGATGAAATAAATACGGAGATAGGTGGTCGCATCCTTCATGACATCGTCCGGAGTCGACATAAAAAGCAGCATCGGCCGCACAAAGATAACACCGATGACCGTAAATACCACACTGATGAGGAAGGTCATGGCCATGGTCGTTTCAATGGCAGTATGAAGGGTATCTTTGTTTTTCGCGCCGAAGCTGTGGCTGATGACTACACCGGCACCCACGGAAAAGCCGTTGAAAAAGAAGACCATCATGTTGACGATCATGGTGGTAGAGCCTACTGCTGCCAGTGCCTCTTTGCCGACAAACTGACCGACAACGATGGTATCGACCGTATTGTACAGCATCTGGAATATATTGCCGAGAAGAAGCGGCAGCGCAAAGGCTACCAGCTGAACGAGGATGGAGCCCCTGGTCATGTCACGCGTTTTTGTTTTATTCATCTTCTGTTACCTATTCGGTCCGTTATCTTTTTTAAAATAACAGTCGGCTTAATTCAGCGTATTTGCAGTGACGATACTGCCCCAGTTTGCGCTGAAGTAGGAATTGGAACCCGCGTACGGGTCGATCATCAGACGGTCAGCTGCAAGCTCCTCGATTTCATCGATGCGGCCCTCAAGATAATCATTAACGGTAAGTACGGCCTGTTCAAGACGGGCTTTCAGACCACCCAGACGAATATCCTGAACCTCAAAACCAAAGGCTTTATTCTCTTCATACCACTGCGTACGCAGCGCACGATGGAACACATTCAGCTTATCGATCGCAGTCGGGATCACTTCAGACGCAATGCGCTTCAGTTCAGCCCGATCTCCCGCATCATATGCAGCTTTAAGCTGCGGTCCAAGCTCTGACTTTACAGAAAGAACATCGCAGAGCGCAATCAGGGTATCATAAAGATAACCATATTGGGAATCAGCAGGTTTTTCCGCTGTCAGGCGCTCCATTTCATGTTTGAAATGCTCATTTGATCCCTTGGCAGCATGGAAATCATACTTGCCCTGCAGCGGATCTGAAAACAGCATGAAACGGTGCGGCCCCGTGGATTCCACGCCGTAGGGCGAACGGTCTCCCACAAGCTCGATCCTTTCAAAATCCGTAAAGGAACGGAAGCTGCATCCGGTTGCCGCTTCAAAAGCAGCACTTAAATTATCTTCATCTGTACGCCCGTTCCAGTTGTTTTCACCGTAGCAGACCAGCGTCGGAAGGGACGCAAACTGGGAACAGGTTCCGCCGTTATCGCCCCACATGGTGACATAGATCTCACGCATGCCGTTTTCACGAGCCGATTCCATGGCCACACGCGCGGCTCTTAAGGAATATTCATTGAACGGAACCACGCCGTACCAGTTTGATGCGCCGCCGGCAAAAGCGATACGGTCGCTGAGTTTAAAATGGTTCTTCATCATAATGTCGTAACGCTTCTTGTCCTGTGAATAATAATCCCAGTAGATCAGCGTCAGATCCTCGGGGACAGACGCGCGGATCTCATCGGAGAAGGAAGCATTCAGATCATAATAATCATGGGTTTTTGTACCGATACGGAAAAACATGTCGGACCAGATGCGCGGCTTGAAGCCATACTTGGCGCAGATTTCAATGACCTTATCCAGGTGCTTTCTAAGTATCTGTTCCGCGGGTACATCGCCGGCCTGATCCTTATAACGGCCGCGGCCAAGCATATGCGCTTCATCCATGCCGAGGTTGATCTTATCGGAGGTGAAAACTTTTCGCTGTGTTTTTATCATTTTGTCGATGAGCTCGTAAATGGCTTCATCATTGCAGTTCAGAATATTATCGCAGTCCCGGATGCCCTGATACTCTCTCCAGCGGAAAATGCCTTCCAGATGGGCAAGGGTCTGAATGCAGGGGATCATTTCCATGCCGAATTCCCTGGCATATGCATCCAGCTCCTTCAGTTCCGCTGCACTGTAACGGCCGCGAAGATGGCCAAAGTAGGGTTCGCCTTCGATCTCATACGTATCTTCCGTGTACAGCTGCATGGCGTTGAAACCCATGAGCGCAATCACGCGGATCAGCTGCTTGACCTTGGAAAGCTTCATGACAGCGTTTCTGGATACATCGACCATCGGGCTCAGTGTATCAAAAGTAGGCACTTCATATACATCGAATGCTTCCCCTTTCTTTCCGTAGCGGAAAAGAAGGGAAAGACCGCGAATGAGCGCAGACCGGTTTGAATAAGCAATCGTGATACCGGATGCATCCCCGGATACACGGACACCTTTCTCAACCGACGCAAAGGACACAGGAATACCGGCTTTGGTATTCTCATGACCGGTTTCTTTCAGAATTTCATTCACTGCGAATTCAATTTCCGAAGAATTGCCGAAATCAAAATATAATTTCATGTGCTTCTCCTTTTTATATCAACAAAAATACATAAAGATATCATAGTTCTTTTACACACATTATGCTACTGTTTTTTGAAACTGTACAGGCAGAAAATAAAAAAGACAATGTATCTTCAACTCAAGGGGCAGCAGTAAACTGCAGCAGCCTCTCAGCGGGACATACATTGTCTTTTCAATTTTCAGCATATGACCGATGCTTCCGGTTTACGCATTCAGATTTTTTACAGAATGACGTTCAATAAAAGTACAGGGAAGTGAGTAGACCTCGTTATTCTGTTCCGCCCCGTCATCCAGGATCCCGCACAGAAGCTCTGCTGCCTTTTCTCCGATCTCTTCAAGAGGAAGCCGGCTTGTTGTAAGCCCCGGACGGAAATACTGGGCAATGGAAGCGTCATCAAAGCCGGTAACAGAGATGTCATCGACCACCTTAAGACCGGAGGATTCAATGACATCATAAGCCGCAGCAGCCATTTCATCATTCATGGAGAAGACAGCCGTCACACCGTTTTCCGCAATGTTCAGCTTTTCCAGCGCATATTTTGCGTCCTCACGGTTCCAGTTTCCTGCTGTAACAAGATAAGGATTGAATGAACAGTTATATTCATAAAGCGCACGTACGATGCCCCTCATACGAAGCTTCGTATGGATGTTATCTTCACGGCCGGTAATGATAGCAATGCGTCTGTGACCGTTTTCCATCAGGTGGCACATGACTTCATAAGCTCCCTGCTCATCATCGATCACCACAGAGGGAATATTGTCATTTGTCGCGTATGCATAAGTCATTACAATGGGCAGATCAAAATCCGCCGGAATACAGTGGATCTGTCGTGCATGTCCGGCAATGTAAACGATCCCGTCCACATTCGCTGCACGGCATTCCTGCAGCGCCGGATTCAGCATGGACCACAGTGCATTGTCACTGTCATACCAGGTATCCTTCCAGCGTTCGTACAGACGAAGATTTTGCAGAATGGTACGGTACCCCTGTTTTTCAAGACGCGCCATGACGGAACCGATGATCGCAGGCGTCGTGAACATATTAATATCTTCACAGATGATGCCGATGGTATTGGTCCTTTGTGTGCGAAGACCCTTGGCCATCAGATTGGGGTGATAATCCATGACCCGTACGGCTTCAAGCACCCTGCGAGTTGTCTCCGCACTTGCTTTTGATTTTCCGTTGATAATATTTGATACGGTTGTTGGTGATACGCCGCAGGCGGCAGCAACCTCTTTCAAAGTTGACATTAATAATCAAGCCTTTCAAAAATATAATTATGACGATCTTATATAAATATAACACGCTTGAAGAAGATATTCAACACCTGATTTGCAATTTTGTAAATCGTTAAACCGTATGTATTTTCAATGTGAATAATCAAATTTATTTCATCAGGTTTTCGACAAAACCAGCCACATGCTCCGCCGCATAACGGAAGCCTTCTTTCGTAAAATGGAGGTTGTCCGAAGAAAGATACCGGTCTTCTTTTCCGGCAAAAAGTGTATAAAGATCATCTACCGGAATATGCTGCTCTTCCGCAACCCGCTTCAGGATCTCGTTATATTCCCGAATGATCTGCTGATCACGATCCCTGGTCGGTGTGGTCGTAGCCATTGCGATCTTTGCTTCCGGATAATGTTTCCGGATGACCCTTATAATAAGTTCCAGATTCTCCTTATACTCTGCAGGCCGCGTAAACGGACGGCCAAAGCCGTTGTCATCGCCCATGTCCCACAGTCCGCAGTTAAAATGGACCACATCGGCTTCCGGCATGTCATTCACCCAGAAACGGATCGAATTCAGTGTGTAAGCTGAAAAACGACCGTTCTCCGGCGGGCCGTAAACTTCCCATTCATCCTTCAGGATCTCCCGGACCTCCGGTTCATAACCCATGCGGATCGAATCACCAAAAAGAACTAATTTTTTCATGAAAACCTCCGACGATCTTTTTCTGGATTCTTTTATAACACATATTTTTTCAAAATAACCGGCTCTTTCTAAAACAGTCGATATTTCGTTTGGATTCAAGGTTTTACAGGTGATATACTGATTTAAATTATAATATAAGGAGCAATAGTGTGAAAGAAAGTAGAGGACAGCCATACATGGGCGCACTTTATTAAGCTG
>CAMGCK010000055.1 GCA_946040795.1 uncultured Lachnospiraceae bacterium | reverse complement strand
TCACGGGCAGAGCCCTGAGGACACACCCGCGGTTCCTGCGGAACACGTTCCCTCGGCTCCGTCTCGGCTTTCGTGTGTCCCGGGACGTTTCATAGTGGCAGCTTTTATAGCCATGAGATGGTCACTTCTTCCGTCAATGAAAGGTGCTGTATGTCCGATATTGTACGAAAACATTTTATCATGCATGGCGATGTTCAGGGCGTCGGTCTTCGATTCCGCGCCTATTATGCGGCTCAGCGCGCGCGGGTCACAGGCTTTGTCCGTAACTGCGGCGATGGTACTGTGGAAATGGAGGCAGAAGGAACATCGGCGGATATCGATGAAATGCTCCGCATGATTCGTGCCGGACGCTTCGTGGATGTGACGGATATGGAAGTCCGCATCATTCCGGTTGAAGGAAGCCGAGGGTTTGAAATCCGATGACGCAGCTGCCCAATCTGCCTGAGCTCTGTTTTTGCCTGCTCCGTGATGAGGAAAATGGCCTCTATGAGCGGCTTCCGGTGATTAAGGCGTAAGAGGTCATAATGGATGTGATGATCTGAAATCCCGAGGGTGATAAGCCTTCGGGATTTCGTGCATCTTAAGGGGATGTGAAGGTTTTTGTGGAGATTTTGCAACTGGCGGGATCGATGAAATGGAGGTGGAAAGTGATAATATTCAGCTGATATCAAATGCAGCAAGGAAAATGGAATAATTATGGTCGTATCCCGGAAAACACAGAGCGTCACTAAAAGGAGGAATTGCATGGAACAGAATCGTGTGAAAGGAGGAATAACGGTAAAAGCATGGGTAAGAATGAGTTTGTAAGAAAAAGTAAAGAGGAACGCTGTGATAGAAGAAAAATGGAATTGACTTCGGAAAAACTGAAACGATCTGATTGCGTCCTGCAGAAAAGAGGAGGAAAGAGGGAAAAAAGGAAGTGGTGAATAATGCAAGGACTTCAAAACACGCCCGCCCCCTTTCCGGGAGCAAGCGTGTTCCGTGTTACACGAATTTCCGTGTTATATATGTTTCCCTCTTACACATCCTTTCCTGCGCCCTCTGCTTTTATTCTTCCTTTGCCGGCAGCGCGTTTTCTGCCTGCTCATTTTCTTTATCAATAAGACGCTTGGGATGAAGCAGGATAATGGCTTCAATTTCTTCCCAATGCTCCAGTGTGATCTTCGCAATGACCGGATCATACATGGTGCCGGCGCAGCGCTCGATCTCGCTTCGGCAATGATCAATGGAGAACGGCTCACGATAGCAGCGGCGGGACGTCATGGCATCAATACTGTCTGCAACCGCGATGATGCGGGCGGTAAGCGGAATCTGATCACCGGCAATACCATCGGGATAACCGGTTCCGTCGTACCGTTCATGATGATGGAGGATCGTCTGAGAAACCTCAAACATATTGGGGGCCTTTGAAACGACTTCCGCGCCGATGACCGGATGCTGCTTCATGATCTGGAGCTCTTCATCGGTCAGACGATTGGGCTTGAACAGCACACGGTCCGGAATACCGATCTTTCCAATGTCATGCAGATGGGCTGCCAGCGCAAGATGCTCGCGGGTGGACGGTGAAACGCCCATGGCATCGGCGATGCAGAACGACAGTTCACGCACACGATCGGAATGGGACGCGGTATAAACGTCACGGGCTTCCACGGTGGAGATGATGCAGTCGATGATGCTTCGGAAATCCTTTTCGCGATTCCGCACGGTGGAATTCGGATTGTTTTTCTTATTGATATACATGCGGAGGTCCGCTTCCTGCTTCCAGTCACTGAAGGAGATCCGCTTTTCACCATTATGCAGAAGATGACTGTATCCGTGAGCGATGGACAGCTTCCACATGCTGGTTTCATTGCTTCTCCGGATCAGTTCCTCCATGGCAGCCTCACAGGCCGTTACAGACTGCGTCATATCGGTAATGATGACAGTGAACTCATCACCACCGATGCGATAGCAGCTTCCGGCATCACCAAAAGCCTGCTCGATCTGTCTGGCAGCAGCCACAATGAGGTCATCGCCGGCAGCATGTCCAAAAGTATCGTTGGTCATTTTAAGTCCGTTCACATCCAGCATGACAAGAATCGCATCGTCCGTATCCTTCAGCGTCTTTTCCAGTTCTGTAAGCCGTTTTTCAAACGCGCGGCGGTTCAAAAGACCGGTCAGCGAATCATAGAACGAGAACCGTTCGAGCATGTGCATCTCCGTCAGTTCGTTCTGACGGGCCTGCGCCACACGGAAGAAGCTTGTCATGACGACCGTGAGCAGAATCAGAAGATAGATGAGGAGGCCTGCCAGGAAAAGATTGCGATAGACCACCGGATGACCGGCAATGTACATTGCGATACTGCAAAAGCCTGCCAGACTGGCAATGACCGTTCCGACAAACATCAGCACGGATTCCAGCGCGGGCTGATGTTTCCCGATCTCTTTTTTAAAATAGATCATAGCAAGGATCATGACCAGGATCAGCAGAACAAAGGCCGAATAGAAGGTATGCTCCAGCCGGCTGATGCCAATCAGAGAGAGCAGACTCATCGAAACCATATTGGCAGCACTGATGATCGCAAAGACCAGGAAGATCGTAGGAGAATTGTGCAGTGTCCGCCAGATATAGCAGCTGAGCGGAATGGACATCCCCAGAAGAGACATATAGCACAGGATACCGATGACCTCCTGTGACACGGAGGTGATCACGGAAAGATCGGAGTCGCTGTAGCCCCATGTAATGGCAAGCAGCAGGAAAGTAAACAGGGAATACAGGCGGGGATCCTTGCGCTTGCGGATGGCAAAGAAAACGATCAGGAACAGGACCAGAAGGCTTACTGCCATCAGCAGAAACAGGAGTGCCATTGTCGGGAGCTCCTTCTGCATGATGCAGTAACTCAGCCCCGCGCAGGTACCGCCGGAGATCTCCGGAAGCTTATACGTACCGTCCATGGCACCGCTGAAAACCAGCGTGAGTGAGGACACATCTTCGGGAATCTGTATGATCTGCGAATTGTAAAAGCGCAGATGACGGGCCATTTTTGAAGTATTTACAGAGTAGAGCTCTTTGGAATCCGCATAAACGGTCACACCGTGCCGGTTATTGTTAAACAGGATCGCACGGCCGGAAAGCCCGTTCGCTTCCACATCGACCGTCAGTGTCACGGTTCCGCCCGGAACGGTTTTTACTTCCATCGGCAGCTTGGCTGGCGCGGTCACTCCTTCGTGCGTCTCCGTTACACCGTTTTTCAGATATACGATGGAATGTTCAACGGGAAGTTCGGAAAACAGATCCTGTCGAGTCAGACCGACGCTTACGGCGGCAATGATGATGAAGGTCAGAAACAGCAGGAAGCCTGCTGAACCTAAAACAGCAAACGTAGTATTGGATTTATGGAGAGGGTTCTTGGTAATCATGATCGTACGCTTTCTCTTTCTGGGTCACGTATGGCAGGGAACTTCTGCAGGAACGGTGAAAAATCGTCCGGCAGGATTTTTACGCATTGTTTCGCAAGGACTTCCGGGGCGATGGTCATGCCGCCTTTCAGCCAGTATCGGAAGCTGTTGAACACTCCGCCGATGTGATAGTGAAAATAGAGCATTCGCACCGGATCCTTTTCTGTCGGAGAAAAACGCGAATTCATTTCATCCAGCAGAAGATCGGACAGGGACATGGAATCCAGCAGGAGCAGTTCCTGTTTATGCTTCAGAAAATGTGAAAAGATTGCCTGGAAATACTGCTCCAGTGCAATGTCTTCACGGAGCGAGGACAGGCATTCGTCCAGACTGCTTTTATAATAGTATCGAATCACATCCCGTTTGGACTCAAAATGTCGATAGTAGGTAGAACGGTTGACGCCTGCCTTATGGACGACATCCAGGACGGAAATAGATTCCAGCGGACGTTCCCGAAGGAGAAGCAGCAGCGCTTCGGCGATGCACTCCTTCATCAGATGCGGTGCGGTATTCGTTTTCATGACGTAATTCCTTTAATCAACGGTATGACGGCATATATTTCCTTTTACAGTATATCATAGTTCCTTTGATTTACAAGTCGGAAGTGACCGGCCGAAGCAGTAGAAAAGTGTCCGGAAATTTGAATATAACGACCTTTTGGAGCAACAGAATGGGGGTTTTGTTGCTTGTTAAGAACAGATGTATCTGTTATGATTATAACGAAATGGTATATAAAGGAGAAGTCTATGGATCCTTATCGCGTAATAGAAGTAAAACAGAGCATTTTTGAAGACAATAATCAGGATGCCGAGCGGCTCCGTCAGCAGATGAAGGAGGAAAAGACCTTCCTCATCAATCTTATGTCCTCTCCGGGATCCGGTAAGACCACGATGCTGACACAGCTTATTCCCCGTCTGAAGGACGAACTGAAGATCGGTATCATGGAAGCCGACATTGATTCCGATGTGGATGCCGAGACCATTTCTCACCAGGGCGTTAAAGTCATTCAGCTTCACACCGGCGGCATGTGCCACCTGGACGCGGACATGACGCGTCAGGGCGTCATGGAGCTGGGAACAAAAGAACTGGATCTGGTCATTCTGGAAAACGTGGGGAATCTGGTATGCCCCGCGGAGTTTGATACCGGCGCTGCCATGAACATGATGATCCTTTCCGTCCCGGAAGGCCATGACAAGCCGTTAAAATACCCGCTGGTATTTACGGTTTGCGACACACTGATCATCAACAAGATCGACGTCCTTCCGTACTTTGACTTTGACATGGACAAGGTCACGGAATTTGCCCGCCGCCGGAATCCCGACATCCGGATCTTCCCGATCTGCGCGAAGACCGGTGAAGGCATGGATGAGCTTGCTGCGTACCTGAAGGAACGCGCACAGAATCTGAAATAAAAACCGTTTAAAGATCATATAGGAGGTTTATCATGATCGACGAAGAACTGAAGGCCCGGGCGTTCCATCCCGAAGCCATGGGCGCCAAGGCTCCCCGTGAAAAGGTACTGAAGGTCGGCAAGATGATCACGGATGTCATCGAGCACAAGATTGGAAAGGTTACGTCTGATGACGCGGAATACTGGGGCCTGGAGGCCTGCCTTACCGATGAAATGTGCGACATCATGCTGGCCATGAAGCTGCGCAAGCCCCATACCATCGAGGAACTGTGGAAGCTCTGCGATGTCAAGGAAGAGGGCAAGGCTCATTTCCAGGAAGTTCTGGACGACCTGAGCCACATGGGCTTCCTGGAGTATGATTACGGTTATCATTACGATCACAACGGCCGTACGGCACCGCAGTCCGAGCGCCGTTACTTTGTGCCGATGTTCGTTCCGGGCAGTGCCGAATTGTTAAATATCGATGAGAGCGGCAGCGGTGAGAATCCCTGCTATGATGAACGCGGTGATATTCCCTACAATACCCGCCTGCAGGAGCATCCCGAACTGGCTTATTTCTTTGAACGAATGACTTATGTCCCGCTTGCAGGCAAGACACATCTGCTGCCCCCGGGCGGCGGCGGTGTCGGCATGCACGTCATCCCGGTTGAAAAAGCCATCTCCATGGAAAATCAGAGCCTGGACCTGGAGCATTTGAGTTACTGGCTGAAGAAGTATGAGGGTCACATCGGTGTGGCTCAGTGTTCCTGCCGTGCCAGCCGCGGTGTCATGGGCGAAGGCTGCGCGGATGATGCTGCTTCCTGGTGCATCGGCGTCGGTGACTTTGCGGACTACTGCCGTGAAACCGGCAAGGGCCACGACATCACCGTGGAAGAAGCACTTCGCATTTTGAAAATTGCAGAGGATAACGGCTTTGTCCACCAGGTCACCAACATCGACGGTGAAAACAAGATCTTCGGTATCTGCAACTGCAATGTGCAGATCTGCAACGCGCTGCGTACATCACAGCTGTTCAATACCCCCAATCTTTCACGTTCCGCATATACGGCGGAAGTGGATCGTGCAAAATGCGTGGCCTGCGGCAAGTGCGTGGAATATTGCCCGGCCGGTGCGGTAAAGCTCGGTCAGAAGCTGTGTGACAAGGAAGGAAAAGTCGTGGAATATCCCAAGCATGAGCTTCCCAATTCCTTAAGCTGGGGACCGGAGCATTGGGATCCCGATTACCGCGACAACAACCGCAAGAACTGCTATGACAAGGGTACCGCTCCCTGTAAGACGGCATGCCCCGCGCATGTAGCTGTTCAGGGTTATCTGAAGCTGGCCGCACAGGGCAAGTATCAGGAAGCGCTGGCACTCATCAAGAAGGACAATCCGTTCCCGGCTGTCTGCGGACGCGTCTGCAACAAGCGCTGTGAAGATGCCTGCACCCGCGGAACCATCGATCAGGCTGTTGCAATCGATGCTGTCAAGAAGTTCCTGGCAGAACAGGATCTGAATGCTGAGACCCGTTATATTCCGCCGGTCGTCATTCCGTCCAACCGTCTGACACAGTGGGCACAGAAGATCGCCATCATCGGTTCCGGCCCTGCAGGTCTGTCTGCGGCTTATTATCTGGCAACGCGCGGCTACAAGCCCACGGTATTTGAAAAGAACGCAAAGCCGGGCGGCATGCTGACTTACGGTATTCCGTCCTTCAAGCTGGAAAAGAATATCATTGACGCGGAGATTGAGGTCATGCGTGAGCTGGGCGTTGAGATCCGCTGCGGTGTGGAAGTCGGTAAGGATGTGACCATTCAGGAGCTCCGTGAGCAGGGCTATGAAGCCTTCTACGTTGCTATTGGCTGTCAGGGCGGACGTCGCCCCGGTGTGGTCGGTGACACCGCCGATGGAACCTCCATCGCCGTGGAATTCCTGCACAAGGCACTGGAAGATGAAACGCAGAAGATGACCGGTGATGTGATCGTCGTAGGCGGCGGTAATGTTGCTGTGGACTGTGCTAAGACCGCAAAGCGTTTTGGCGCGGAAAATGTTTCCATGGTCTGCCTGGAAGACAGAGCCTCCATGCCGGCATCTAAAAATGAAATTGAAGAAACGCTGGAAGAGAAAATTGTGATCTGCAACAGCTGGGGACCCAAAGAAGTCAAGACCGATGCAAACGGTCATGTGACTGCAATCGTTTTCAAGAAGTGTCTCCGTACGGTGGATCCGGAAACCGGAAAGTTTGCGCCGGTTTACGATGAAAATGAGACCATGGAAATGAAGGCTGATCACATTGTCTTTGCCATCGGTCAGTCCATCGAGTGGGGCAAACTCCTGGAGGGCACCAAGGTGGAATTCCGGCATGGCAATTATCCGGTTGCTGATCCGCTGACCTATCAGACCGCGGAGCCGGACATCTTTGTGGGCGGTGACGTTTATCACGGTCCGCAGTTTGCAATCGATGCCATTGAAGACGGCAAGTGCGCCGCAGAGTCCCTGCATCGTTACGTTCATAAGGGGGCTGATATGAAGATCGGCCGCAACCGCCGTGATTTCATCATGCTGGACAAGGACGATATTTCCATCGTGGATTACGACCATGCAGGCCGTCAGGAAGCCGGCGTGGATGAAACTGCGGACAAGCACACCTTCCGTGATGTGAACAAGACGCTGACGGCAGAGCAGGTCAAGATCGAGACCTCACGCTGCCTGGGCTGCGGCGCAAGCTGGGTCGATCCCAACAAGTGCATCGGCTGCGGTGTCTGCACCACCAAGTGTGTTTTTGATGCCATCAGCCTGAAGCGTGATCATCCGGAATGCACGGACATGAGACGCGCGGAAGACAAGCTGGGCGGCATTGTTTCCATGGCCGGTGTCCGTCTGGGCCAGACCATTACCGGTGTGGTCAAAAAAATCGGCAAGAAGGACTAAGCCATGCATGAACTGGGCATTGCGTTCCACATTGCCGACAGTGTGGTAAAGATCGCTGAAGAAAACGGCGCAAAAAAAGTACATAAGGTCTCGCTGGAGGTCGGCGAGGTTTCCACGATCATTCCCGATTATCTCATCGATGTCTGGAACTGGAACTGCAAGCGGGTGCCGCTCCTGAACGGCTGTGAGCTTGAGGTGGAGACGATTCATGCGATCACTTTTTGTGATAACTGCAAGCAGACCTATGATACGGTGCCGCAGGGAAAGATCTGTCCGCACTGCGGAAGTGACCGGACCTGGCTGCAGACCGGTAACGAAGTGAATATCAAGGATATAACAATAGAATGACGGACAAAATCGCATTTTCTATTGCACAAACGCATAAAATCCCGGTTAATTTCCCTGAAGAAATTAACCGGGATTTTGTTTACGCGTATTTGCCTGCGGAAGCTTACAGAATCTCGATCAGCGCTTCCACGTCTTCTTTTTTGGTGGCCCAGCTGGTGCAGAAACGTACCGCTGTATGCGTGTCATCGATGGTTTCCCAGAAACTCATGGCGACCTTTTCAGACAGCTCCGCCATCCGATC
Source organism: uncultured Lachnospiraceae bacterium (assembly GCA_946040795.1). GTDB lineage: Bacteria > Bacillota > Clostridia > Lachnospirales > Lachnospiraceae > UBA1267. The sequence continues at coordinate 8,954 of CAMGCK010000055.1, read as the reverse complement.
GTTCTCCAGAATGATCAGAATCTGATTCGTGGGCGAAGTGAGCAGGAATTTGTAGCCCTTTTCACGGAGCGCCTTTTTCAGCATCTCCGCGGTATCGATGGCATTCCGTCCGATCTTTTCATACAGACCGTCCGTGAACAGCACATCGAACTGAACACCCAGAAGCCAGCCCTTTGCAAGAAGCGCGCCATGCTGCTTGATACGGGTCACAAAATGATCCGGCAGATTGTGCTTCGTGAAGACGATGGCTTCACCGAAGAGGGCGCCGCACTTGGTTCCGCCGATGTAGAAGACATCGGTTAGAGCGGCGATGTCCTGCAGGGTGACGTCGGTACCATCGGCGGTAAGGCCGTAGGAAAGACGCGCGCCGTCCAGGAAAATCGGAATGTGGTATTCATCGCAGACCGTGCGGAGCGCAGTGAGCTCCGCCTTGGAATAGAGCGTGCCGTATTCCGTGGGGTGAGAAATGTAGACCATGCCCGGGAATACCATATGCTCATGATTGCCGTCCGCATAGAACAGTTTCAGCAGCTTCTTGAGATCTGCGGCATCCATTTTGCCCTCATGGCCCGGTACGGTCAGAACCTTATGGCCGGTGAATTCGATGGCGCCGGCTTCATGTACACTGACATGACCGGTATCTGCGGAGACAACGCCTTCATAGGGCTTCAGCACAGTATCGATGACCAGCTGATTGGTCTGGGTACCGCCGGTAACAAAATAAATATCCGCGTCCGGGCAGCCGCAGGCTTTGCGGATCTTTTCCTTTGCGGATTCACAGTAATGATCGGAACCGTAGCCGTTGATCTTTTCATAATTGATCTCGGCAATCTTGTTTAAAATGCTCTCGTGAGCGCATTCCGAGTAGTCGTTTACAAAATGGAGCATGTTTGAACCTCACAGTGTAGTATTTTATAAGTCCAGACATGGAATCGCAGTAGTGTCCGGGATGAACGGCTTCATGTCCGCAGGAGGATCTGCAGTCACGGTGACCGTTTCGTTCGTATAAGGATGCCTGAATTTCAGGCTGCAGGCATGAAGCGCGTGGCGAGTCAGACCGAATCGTTCGGACGGACCATGGCCGTACAGGGCATCGCCCAGGAGCGGATGTCCGAGTTCCGCCATGTGAAAACGGATCTGGTGCATGCGGCCTGTGGGGATACGGACACGAAGCGCGGTGCAGACAGATCCTTCGTCTTCAAAAGGAGTGCTGCAGGCCGCCGCGGCTGAATCCGAGGGAAGTGCTGTGGATTGCAGGACTCCGTAAAAAGTCACGGCATCCTTGGCATCTTCACTGCCGGTGCCGTTTCGGTTTTTCAGAATACCGTCTTCCGTGTGATAGGATTCCATCGGGATCCGGCAGCAGCCGGAGGCCTCCGAAAAGGTTCCTTCCACCAGAGCAATGTAGGTCTTTTCAAAGGTGCCGTCCGCTTTTTCACGGGCCAGAATATCGGCGGTGATCCCATCCTTGGCCATAAGAACCAGACCGGAAGTGTCGCGGTCCAGGCGGCCCAACAGATGTACATTGGCGTCCGGATCCGTCCGGTCAAAATAAGCGCGGACTCCGTTTGCCAGGGAATCCGTCAGGTGACCGCGGGAGGGATGACAGACCATGCCGGCGGGCTTGTTCAGGATGATCAGAGCGTCGTCCTCGTACAGAATCTCAAGCGGCATGGGATTGGCCAGCAGATGGCGTTCTTTGTGGTCGGAATCCGAGCGGAGAATCGTGAGAACATCGCCTGCATGCAGAAAAGAGCCGACAGTGGCCGGCTCCCGGTTCAGCATGATTCCGCCCTCCGTAAATTTAACGGAGCGGATCTTCAGTGTGGAAAATCCCAGTCCGGATTTCAGGAAGGTCCGAATTTTTTTACCGTCATCCTCCTCTGTGATCCGGAACTCCAGATAATGCTTCATAAATTACAGCAGTGCTTCCAGTACGTCCTTGGAGCAGTAGCCGATCTGTTTGCCGGTAACTTCACCGTTTTTGAAGACCAGGATGGTCGGGATGCTCATGACATTGTAGCGGATGGCAAGCTCCGTCTCCGCGTCCACATCGATCTTTCCGACCTTCAGCGTATCGGCCTTTTCTTCCGCAAGCTGTGCGACGATGGGCGCGATCATACGGCACGGTCCGCACCAGGTGGCCCAGAAATCCACCAGAACGGTCTTTTCGGACTTCAGAACTTCTTCTTCAAAATTGGCAGCAGTAAGTGTGATCTCAGCCATAAAGAACCTCCGTTGATAATTGAGTTTTACTTATTTTCGGTACTGATTAAAGTGTACTCCATGGCCGGAAAAAAGTCAATGCATGCGTATCCTTGTGGACCGTGGGGAGCGCTGCAAAAATCTTACTGGTAAAAATGATGCATATGGTGTATAATATAAGAGATTTTGTGCATTTTATGTTTTTCGGCCTGTTCGATCTGCCGCTGGAGCATAATCGTGCACGGCGCATTAAGAAATGATCCTGTACGCTGCAATCGAATGAACATATCCCGGAAAACGAGAGGAGTCTTTTTCATGAAAGGGTTGTCTGTTCTTTTTCTGATTCTTTGCATCGTGTTTTTTCTGATGCTCGGTATCAGCATCATCGTGTATATCATTGCGTTTTATTCACCGAACGGAAAGCAGAATGACGATTACAATCTGCCGCCGATGAGTGACGAACTGCGGGTGATGTCCATGAAGCTGGTGCGGGAATTGAACGAACGCCCCTTTGAGCGAGTAACGATCCGCTCGTATGATGGGAAAACGCTTGCAGGCCGCTTGTACAAAGGGGTGGAGAATGCCCCGGTACACATTGGTTTTCACGGGTATCGCGGCACACCGTCCAGAGATATTTCAGGAGGCGCGGATCTGTATCTTTCCCTCGGACACAATCTGCTGCTCATTGAGGAGCGGGCACACAAATCGAGTGAAGGACACACCATTACATTCGGCATCCGGGAACGGCAGGACTGTCTTTCCTGGATCCGATTCGTAAATGCGCGTTTTGGCGAGAATACCCCGGTCATGATCAACGGTATTTCCATGGGTGCTGCCACGGTGTTAATGGCATCGGAGCTGGAGCTTCCCGGAAATGTACGCGGAATCATTGCCGATGCGCCTTATTCATCGCCGGAGAAGATCATCGCAAGTGTGGTAGGCACGCTGCGGCTTCCGCTGAAGCCCGCGATGTTCTTTCTCAAATTGAGCGCACGGCTCTTTGGCGGATTCACCCTGAACGGGGCCTCCGCGGAAGAAGCGGTCAAGCATACACAGGTTCCCATCCTGATCATTCACGGAGAAGCCGATGATTTCGTTCCCTGTGAAATGAGCCGCGCCATTTACAACAGCAATCCGAAAATGATCGAATTTCACACCTTTCCCGGCGCAGGGCATGGCCTCAGTTTCTTAGTGGACCGCCCGCGCTATGAAGCGATCGCGAAGGCGTTTATCCTTCGCTGTTTGGGTCCGCAGCAGGCGGAAGAAAGCGAAATATGAGCATTTATCTGATTGACTATGAAAATGTCCATGACGAAGGCATGGATGGTGTTGGCACTCTGACTGAAAACGACAAGGTCGTGGTATTTTACAGTGAGGTCGTGAAGACGATCCCCTTTGACCGTCACGTGGAAATGATGATGTCCAAGTGCAGTGTGGAGTACATTAAGACACACAAAACGGCAAAGAATTATCTGGATTTCCAGCTGACCACGTATCTGGGTTATCTGCTTGGAACCGGACTGCAGGGTCCCTGCTATGTCATTACAAATGATACCGGTTTTGACAGTGTCGTCGATTTCTGGACGAGCCGCGATGTAAGCATCGCCCGCCAGAAGAGCATTGTTCCGAAGGACATGCAGGAGAAGACCAGAAGCCGCTCCAGAAGACGCGGCGGCCGCGGAAGAAGCGGAGCAAACCGTGAGGCAGCGGTTGGTGAAGCTGTGGCAGCGGAGAATGTACAGGAGGTCGTTCCGGCAGCGGAAACCGCAGAAGAAACGGTTGAAGTGACCGCCGATGCAGCGACAGAAGAGGTCGTATCTGCAGCTGAAGCAGCGGCTGTGGCGGTGTCTGAAAACACGGAAGCAGAGGCTCCGCGTGAAAAGCGCCCCAGAAGACGGGGCGGTAACAGAAAAGGACCGAGAGATACCGGAGAGACCGCAGTTCAGGAGACTGCAGCAGAAGAGACCGTGAATGCGGAAGAAGCTGAAACGGTGAAGGAAGCGGAAGTTCCGGCTGAAGAAGCCGCTTCAGAAACGGCAGCGGTTGAGGCTGTTTCTGAGGAAACTGCTGAGCCGGCTGTTCAGAACGATGAAGTGAAGGCTGAACCTGTGAAGGAAGAAAAGCCCGTCATCAAGAATTCCGTGGCGGAGATATTGAAGGCACTTGCGGCAATGAATGCGCCGAAGACGGAGGAGAATGCAGAAGAAGCAGTTGAAGAAACTGCAGAGATTGTTGAGGAAAAGGCTGCTGTTGAAACTGTAGAAGAAGTCGCAGAGGCTGTTGAGGAAGAAGTTTCAGTTGAGGCTGTAGAAGAAGTCGCAGAGGCTGTTGAGGAAGAAGCTTCAGTTGAGGCTGTAGAAGAAGTCGCAGAGGCTGTTGAGGAAGAAGTTTCAGTTGAGGCTGCAAAAGAAGTCGCAGAGGCTGTTGAGGAAGAAGCTTCAGTTGAGGCTTTTGAAGAAACAGCGGTTACGGAAGAAGCACCGGAGGCCGCAGAAGCTGAAAAGGCGGAAGAGACACCGAAGGTCACAGAGCAGGAAAAGGCTGCTGAGGCACCGAAAAAATCCACCCGCAGCAGAAAGAAACCCGCTGTAAAGAAGGAAAGCACAGAAAATACTGCAGAAAAGTCAACGATTAAAGCCAAAGAAAAGAAGGCTCCTGTCCGTAAGGGGGAAAAGCCGGCCGCTGAAGCGCAGGCTGAAGAAACCAAGATTGCGGCAAAGAAGCAAGACCGGAAGCTCCCCGAGGTGGTTCGCAAGAAGGTACGGGCAGCCGTCAAAAATGACGCGCTTACTGCCGGTAACTACAATATGATCTATCGTCACCTGCTGAACGCCAAGGACAAATCCGAACTGAACAACCTGCTCGTCAAGGGCTTTGGCAGTGAAAAGGGCGGTATGGTCTACTATCAGATCAAAGACATTTTTGCAGAGATGAAGGGTTGATCTATGGTCTACATCTTTGATATGGACGGCACGCTGATCGATTCCATGGATTACTGGATCGACTACATGCGTGACCTTTTGATACGTTACAATTGTACGATTCCGGAGAATTTTGTTCTCACCGTTACCCCGATGGGATCGGTGCGCTGCTGCGAGTATCTGCAGGAGCTGGGCGTGAAGCAGTCCACGGAGCAGATCCTCCGGGAAATGAATGAGTATCTGTTCAAGGTCTATTCGGAGACGATCCCCGCTAAGGAGACCGTTCCGGAGACCATCCGCACCTTAAAAGAAGCCGGACATACGCTTGCGGTGCTGACTGCCAGTCCGCATTCCACCATGGATCCCTGCCTCAAACGGCTGGGACTGTATGACCTGTTTGAACGGGTATGGTCTGCCGATGAATTCGGCATGCAGAAATCCAATCCGGAGATCTATCGGCAGGTGGCAGCTGAGCTGAACACCCGGCCGGAAGACTGCATCTTTGTGGACGATAATTACACCGCCTTAAAAACCGCAAAAGAAGCCGGCATGCGCGTATTTGCCGCATATGATCCATATTCGGAGGGTTATCGGGCGGAAATTGAAGCCCTGGTGGAATGTTACGCCGTCAAGATGGAAGAGATCCTGCAGCAGGAATACATCGACAAATGGGACGGCGCAATGCCCAAGGTCATGACCGGGAACGGTGAAAACGGTCTCATGATCGGCCTGGACGGCATGCTGGAGAATGAAGCAATCGGCGAGTAAGAACGGAACGGAAGCAACATCACGGATGGTATGGTAAACCGTGTGATCGGGCCGTGAAACATCGCCCGGAGTTGTGTGACAGAATGATTCGAACACATTAATATGCACAATAAGGAGGCATGTATGGAATTTTTGCAGACAAGAGGACGCGACATCATCACCGAGAGCGGAAAGAAGGTCTTCCTTCGTGGTACGAACATTGGTGCGTGGATGAACATGGAAGACTTTATGGATGGTTTCCCGGGCGTTGAATACCGCCTGCGTTACTATGCAAAGGAAATTCTGGGCGAGGAAATGGGTGAATATCTGTTTACCAGCCTGCTGGACCATTTCTTCCGCGAAGAGGATGTAAAGTTCATGGCATCCCAGGGTGTCAATGTGCTCCGTTTCCCCTTAAACTACCGTCACTTTGAAGATGACATGAATCCCTATGTCTATAAGGAAGAGGGCTTCAAGATGGTTGACAAGGTGCTGGACTGGTGTGAAAAGTACGGCATTTATGTAATCCTCGACCTTCATGCAGCACAGGGTTATCAGAACTGTGACTGGCATTCCGACAACAACATGCGCACCGCGCTTCTGTGGCGCTCCAAGGAATATCAGGATCGCGTAGTTGCACTGTGGGAGCAGCTGGCGACCCGTTATAAGGATCGTTCCGTTGTTGCAGCTTACGACCTGTTAAATGAGCCGACCACGAACAATCAGTACAACCGTATGCCGCTTCCGTATGTTTCCGACTGGAAGGCAATGAACAGCCTGTATCACAGACTGTACGACGCGATCCGTGCCATCGACCCGAAGCATATCATTGCCATCGAGGGCGATGACTTCAGCCGCCGTTTTGTGGGCATGGATGCTCCGTACGGCCCGAACATGATCTACTCCAGCCACAACTATTCCTTTGTTACCCGCCTGAATCCGGGTGTGGAGCGGGGAAGTGAAGAGTATTATCGCCTGCTGAACGAAGAGTTCTACAACGGTGAGTGGTGGGACTATGTCAACAAGTACAATGTTCCGCTGTGGGTCAGCGAATTTGCGCTGTTTGACGGTCAGCTGGATATCTTCAAGAAGGAAGAGGTTCATTGGACCACCTGGAGTTACAAGATGGTTGGCTCATTCGGCATGGTTCACTGCAAGGAAGACAGCCCGTACATGCAGCTCATCAAGCCTTATATGGATCTGCAGCATTCTCAGAGGCATCCGTCCGAGAATCAGGCAGCTATCAAGCTTTCCGATGCGGTTAAGAACCTTCAGGACGCGATCCAGGATCTTTTCCTGCCGCTCCTCCCGGACTTCGATCCGTTCCAGCATGATGAATATCTGCCCAAGACCATCAGTGACATTTATGTTGCTCCGTTAATGCAGCATTACTGGCTGAATCTGTTCAAGGGAAAGACGAAGGAAGAAATCGATCATCTGATGGAATCCTTCCTGTTTGAAAACTGCGAAGTTAATGAAGCGGTTGCAGGCGAGCACAAGAAGTACTGCGACGGCAGATTAGACTGAGCGTAACTTAAACGAAAGGCCGCGGGGCGTGAAAGCCCCGCGGCTTTTGTGACAGTGGGGACGTTTCTTTCTGCATTGAGGGCATTAAAAGCATCACGGCCGATATTCCCGCCAAGGCCTTCATTTCGCAGATCACCTACGATGAAGAGCGGAATTTGTGGGAGTTCTGCCACAGGGGACAGGTGATGTTTTCCTTCAGCTGCAGCGGATTCACGATGAAAAAGAGCAAGTTTGAATAAGCAATCGATGGAGCGGCAAAATGATTACTTCAACGCTGACCGGCCTTTGAATGTACTGAATACAGGACAATGTTATATTGAAACCGGCAGGTGCACATCATCCTGCCGGTTTTATTTGTGTCACAGTAAAAAATCACCTGCTATGCAGGCGGAGGAAAGATCTTTAGATCAAAGTCAAAAAAGTAAACTCCTATGATAAAGTAAATGTAGGTCTGCAAACCACAAATACAAATCATAGCTGAAAGAAGATTTGGAAGATGATCAGATGAGTCTGGTAGAGTACATCGACCCGTTCACGGGAGAGCCGGTGAAGAAACACAATAAATGAGACGCTTGGAGCGTAAGGAGGAAGTCAAAGCAAACCAGCAAGCCTCTTTTGAGGCTGAGCCGGAAGGAAGATGCACTGAAAGAGCCCCCAGAAGGGGGCAGAGCAAGCCACCCGCTTAGCGGGTGGTCTTGACTGTGATCCGTAATGCCGTCATGCGGGGCTTATGATAACTGGGCTTCATAATGTCGCCACATGCGGTTATGGTGATCGTACCCCGCAATATCGCCACGAGCGGCGTGCGATGATCTGCATAAAAAACATAAGGTTTTTATTTGAATACAGGATGAAGGTTGTGCTAAAATACGGATACTTCAAAAACACTTCTGCAATTCACTTCTGAAACTTACGTTAAATAGCAGCTGCAGCACCAATTTGCACACTAAAAAAGGGGGCGCATTATGAATTTCTATAACCAGCAGACAATTATCCATGAAACACCTGAAACCACACAGATCCATGCACTCTATGATCAGGCGGCAGTCGATGGCGTCATTGAACTGGATGGATTCTGCCTGGACCTTGACACTGAGGACAGCACGATCCACGCCCGGCTGGACTTTGCGTCTGCAGGGCCTGAAGAGCTTGGCGCGTCCTGCAGCGAAATGGTGCGTAAGATCAAGGCAGCAGCGACTGAAAAGATCGATGAGATCTACAATGAATCCTATGAAGCTACTTTACAGCGTGTGTCGGACATCGTCTGTAAATTTGTTGAACTGAACGGCGCAGTCTGTGTGGAATTCCTGACCCTCATCGTCCGTGTTTTTCGACTTTATAATATCGGCGCTCCGCAGATCCTGATCGAGAATGAAAAAGAGGCATTGGTGGAGGCTTTTGTGCTGAATCACATCGGCCGGGATGTGGAAATTCATACCGCCTGACGCTGCTTTGCAGAGAAACGAAATTCATAACGTCTGTTGTTTTATTAGAGAAATGAAAGCTTCCTGTATACTTTAAATAGGTCAAGAGATTGACATAAAAGAATACCTC
>CAMGCK010000054.1 GCA_946040795.1 uncultured Lachnospiraceae bacterium | reverse complement strand
GCTTGTGGTTTCTCCGGAATATCCAGCGTTGTCCGCCATATAATTTGAAGCTGCGCCGGTTTCCTGAACAGCGTCCTCTCCGGCCATGGTTTCCATTACCATATCCAGCTCCATGCATTCTTCATCCGCTGTCTTTTCTCCAAGCCCAAACAGCATCTCTGCTACGTTCATCGCATCCGCGGACTTTGCGCCCTTTGTGCTGTTCATCGCCCAGAAACTGCCTGCAGCGATCATAAGGACCGCCGCCGCGGCCATCGGCAGTACCACTTTCCAGGCCGGAACCCGCTTTCTTGGAATCGCTTCCAGAATATATTTTTCATCGGCCTCACCGATCAGTGCCGCTAGTTCCTTTGATGTCATAACGTGACCCCTTCCTTTTCCAGATGATCTTTCAGACGCTTTCTTGTCCGGAACAAAAGAGACTTAACATTATTCACCGTATAGCCGTTCAATCTGGCAATTTCTTCAATGGAATAGAAATACCAGTAACGCTGCATGAAGACGATCCGATACTTTTCAGACAAGCCTTCCAGAAACAAGTCAATCGTCTCTTTCAGCAGTTTCCCTTCCACTTCTTCTTCCACGGTACGCGGCGCGGAAAGGATCTCATCCAGCTCTTCCAGTGCAGTATAGTTTTCCCCGTTTCCGCGTTTTTGGGCATGGTTCTCCTGAAGACGGTTCAGGGACAGATTTCGCGCGATCTTACCAAGGAATGCCTTCAGGGACACCGGCCGTGTGGGCGGGATGGCGTTCCAGGCATGGATCCAGGTATCATTGACGCACTCCTCCGTGTCCTCAACGTTTCGAAGCACATTATAAGAGATCGTATGACAGTACTTGCCATACTTCACTTCCGATTCCTGTATGGCGTCTTCGTTCCGCTCAAAATAGAGGGCAACGATCTTCTCATCTTCCAAGTTTGTTTCCTTTCTCAGGTCTCTTTATCCATCCCAAGGGACAGAACCATCGGGATGAAGGTTGCAGGATTCCGTGATTTTTTATCGTTTAATCAGAATCACAGCCACATCATTGACATTTGTACCGGTGGGACCGGTCACAACGAGTCCCTGCACGGTCTTCAGCGCATTGTATGAATCGTTCTTTTCCAGCACCTTGTGAATGTTCAGCCGATTTTCCTTCAGACGCGCAGCAGTTTCACCGTCCACGATGCCGCCGGCGGCGTCCGTGGGGCCATCGGTACCATCGGAACCCACAGAAAAAATGCAGGTATCCTTCAGCCCCGCAATACCGGCTGCTGCAGAAAGCGCAAGTTCCTGGTTGCGGCCGCCCATCCCCTTGCCTTTTAAGTGGACCACCGTCTCACCGCCTGCAATGAATGCCAGGCTGACTTTGGTCTTCTGGTAATAACGCGCAATGCCTGCCAGAAACGCGCCGGCATCCTTAGCCTCGCAATCCAGGCTGTCCGTCAGCACAACCGTGCGAAATCCTTCGGCTTCACAGGCCTTCTTGGCCGCCTGACACAGCAGAGTCACGTCACCGATGACTTCCGCCTCCACATTGTCCAGTGTTTTGGGCGTTTCCAGCATCAGGATCTTCAGAATATCCGCAGCCACCTTGACATGATACTTATCGATGATGGCAAACGCATCCTCACCGGTGCTGGCGTCCGGGGTTACCGGGCCGGAGCCGATGACTGAAAGATCGGAGCCGATGACATCGGACAGGATGATCGCCTTAACATGAGCCGGGGCGCAAGCCAGCGCAAAACGGCCGCCTTTGACAGCGGAAACATGTTTCCGGACGGTATTGATCTCCGTGATGTCCGCTCCGGATGCCAGCAGGCAGTCCGTGATCCGCTTCAGCTGTTCTTCTTCTATTATCGGCTTTTCAAACAGCGCCGATGCACCGCCGGATAACAGAAAGATCACATTGTCATGCTCACCGAGGGGCATGACCTTTTCCAGGGCTTTTTCCGCAGCCAGGAAGGAATTGGCATCCGGCACGGGATGACCGGCTTCAAAGCACTCACAGTACTTGAGTTCACCTTTGACATGGCCGTACTTGGTGATGACAATGCCGTCATCGATCCGGTCCTTCAACACGGTTTCTGCGGCTTTTGCCATGGCATAGGCTGCCTTACCCACGGATACGACCACGGTCTTTCCTTCATCCAGTTCCATTTTCTGAAGTGCCTCACGGGTCTTGGGGCCCGGAAGGACCTCACGTATGGAATTTCTAATGATCTGCGCTGCAGATTCCCTCAGACTCATTTCATTTCTCCTGTTTCTTTAAAATCTTTTTCATTTCACGGGCATTTTCCACGGCGGTATCCGTGAGCACGCCGGCGCCCAGCAGTCGGGCAACCTCTTCCACAGAACCCTGCTCATCCAGTTCTGTGATGGAGGTCACGGTCTCTCCGTCCTCCACATGCTTTTCAATCAAAAAGTGATGATCGGCCATGGCCACGATCTGCGGCAGATGGCTGATGCAGATGACCTGGCGATCGCGGGCGATCTCATTCATCTTATCCGCGACGGCTTTTGCTGTCTTTCCGCTGATACCGGTATCGATTTCATCAAAAATCAGTGTATGAATGCTGTCCGCGCCGGCTGTGAGCGTGCGGATGGCCAGCATGATACGGGAAAGTTCACCGCCGGATGCAACCTTGGTGAGCGGACGGACCGGTTCACCGGGGTTCGTGGAGATCATGAATGCCACTTCATCGGCACCATCGGAGGTGTAGCGGTTGCTTTCCCTGACTGCCGTTTCAAACCGTACATCCAGGAAATTCAGGTCCTTCAGCGCATCGGTCATCACAGCATCAAATTTCTTTGCTGCTTCCGCGCGCGCTGCAGTGAGTGCCTTGGCTGCACGGATCAGTTTATGCTTTTCTTCGGAGAGCTCCGCCAGGATCTTCTCTTTGTTTTCATCAAAGGTGACCAGCTCATCGTATTCATGCTGAAGCCGGTCCGCAGTCTTTAAAATGGCTTCTTCCGAGCCGCCGTATTTCTTTTTCAGACGATTCAGAAGTTCCAGCCGCTCTTCCAGATTCTGAAGCTTCTCCTCATCGGACTCCATGTCCTCCAGCCGGTCCTTGGCGTCCCGTTCCGCATCCTGTAAAAGACTTTCAATCTCCAGAAGCTGGCTCAAAACCTCTTTCATGGCCGGATCAAACTGTACAAGTCCGCTTGCTGCTCGAACACAGGCGGAAATGCCGCCGGAAACCTCTTCGGAAAGCGTTTCCGAAATTTCGGAAAGCCCCGCTTCAATTTCCCGGGCCGATGTCAGCTTCCGATACTCCGCCGTCACCCGCTCTTCTTCACCGGGCTTTACATGGCTTTCCTCAATCTCCGCAAGCTCATAGGCCAGGAAATCGATCCGGCGCTTCCGCTCCTCATCGTCCCCGCCCATTTTGCGGATTTCTTCTTTTTTCTGCCGATAGGCATGATATACGGAAAGGTACTCGTCCCGTGCGCTTTTCAGGGTCTCGCGCCCGTAATCGTCCAATACCTTCCGATGATTTTCTTCATTCAACAGCGACTGATGCTCATGCTGACCGTGGATGTCGATAAGAAGTGCAGACACTTCCTTTAATCGAGTAAGAGTTACCGTTTCCCCGTTGATGCGGCCGGTACTCTTACCGCCGCTGATCTTTCTGGAAATGATGATCCGTCCTTCTTCGGGCTCGACTTCCATTTCCGAAAGCTTCTTCAGAATGACCGGGTCCTCTTCTTTAAAAACAAGTTCTACATAAGCGTAGTCCGCACCGTTTCGGATCAGGTCCGCATCCGCACGGCTTCCTAAGGCCAGATTAACGGAACCCAGCAGAATGGATTTACCGGCACCGGTCTCACCGCTTAAAATATTCAGATTTTCCTTGAGATCCAGCTCGCATTCCCGGATCAGTGCCAGATTCTTTACATGAATGTTCTCGAGCATGGTCAGTTCTCCAGTTTGGTTCTCAGGACTTCAATGAAGCTGTCTTTGGCAAGTTTGATGAATTTGACCTTCTGTGCAGCCTTTTCCACCATGATCTCATCCCCCAGACGGAAATTTTTATAAACTGAACCGTCCAGATAAACATTGGCGGTCTGGTCTTCCCGTTCCACAAGCTTCAGTGTCACGCGGACATTATCCGGGAGGATGATGCTTCTCTGCAGCATCGTATGGGGATTGACTGCCGTAGCCGTCATGAGTTCCGCGCTCGGCATGACGATGGGACCGCCGGCAGACAAATTGTAGCCGGTGGAACCGGTGGGCGTGGAGATCACGATGCCATCCGCAAAATAGCGGGCCAGATGCTCATCATTGACCAGAAGTTCATATTTTACCGCGCGGAATTCGCCGCTTGCATGCAGCGTGATATCATTTAACGCAAGGCCGTCGTAGATCAGTTCGTGATTCCGGTAGATCCGTCCGCGCAGCATCATGCGCTCATCCACCAGATGCCGGTCATTCATAAGGACGTCCAGCGCGTTTTCATACTGTTCCGTGCTCACCTCGGCCATAAAGCCCAGCGTTCCCAGATTGATGCCGATGATGGGAAGCTGAAGGCGCGCAAGGTCACGGGCAGCCTGAATGATGGTACCGTCGCCTCCCAGCGTGATCACGCACTCCATTTCCGCGGGAACATCGTCCGGGTCCACATGACCGTTCATCATCCGATGAGATGCATTGACAGCCTGTCCACCGTGTTCTTCAATATATTTCTGCACCAGAAGCGAGAAGCGCACAGCTTCCGGCTTATCCGTATTCGGTATCAGATAGAAATTCTTCATCTTACAACTCGTGTGATTCCGATACCAGGGCTTTTACATCCGGATCCGGTACCGCCATCTCCTCCTCATTCGGTGTGTTCTGCAGATATAAAAGATATTCAATGTTGCCTTCCGGTCCCTTTATGGGGGAGAAGGTCAGGCCTTTAATGCCAAAGCCGATGGACTTTGCATACGCGATGACGCTTTCACAGACCTCAATGTGGGTCGATGCTTCACGCACCACGCCCTTTTTCCCGACCTTTTCACGCCCGGCTTCAAACTGCGGCTTCACCAGACATACCATCTGTGCGCGTTCAGCCATCAGCGCTTTTACGGGCTCCAGCACTTTGGTCAGGGAAATGAAACTGACATCAATGGAAACAAACTGCACCGGTTCTCCGATGTCCTCCGGCGTCACATACCGGATATTCGTTTTCTCCATGTTGACGACACGCTCATCGTTCCGAAGTTTCCAGTCCAGCTGACCATAGCCCACATCCACGGAAAAAACGCGGGACGCGCCGTTCTGCAGCATGCAGTCCGTAAATCCGCCGGTGGACGCGCCAACATCCATTGAGACACAGTCGGTCAGCGTGATGGGCCAGGTCTCCATGGCCTTTTCCAGCTTCAGACCGCCGCGGCTGACATACTTCAGCGCTTTGCCACGCACCTCGATATTGGAATAAATATCGAATTTGGTACCCGGCTTGTCTTCCTTCTGACCATTGACGTAAACCAGACCTTCCATGATGGCGATCTTGGCTTTTTCCCGCGATTCCATAAGCCCCATATTGGTAATTAATACATCCAGACGTTCTTTCATTTCAGTGTCTCAAGGATCCTCTCTGTGATGCTCACGGCATCCATATTCAGCATTTTCCGAAGCTCGTCCACCGTTCCCTGCGGTATGAAGCGGTCCGGAACGCCGATGGTCATCACCTGCACGGCCGATGCTTTTTCCGCCATCAGCGCACCGATCTGTTCGCCGATGCCGCCCAAAAGCGCCCCATCCTCCATGGTCACAAACAGCGAATGATCTTTTGCAAGATCCAGAAGCAGTTCCGTATCCAGCGGTTTGGCAAAACGCAGGTTGACGCTTGTTGCCAAAATCCCCTGTTTTTTCAGTCCCAGTCGGACTTCCTCCGCCGTTTCGTTCATGCATCCAAAAGCCAGAAGCGCAATGCCGGATGCCCGGTGCAGCACTTCCGCGCGCCCCTTCACAATGGAGGAACGGAATCCGGAAAGACCGGTATAAGCCTCCCCGCGGGGATAACGCACGGATACCGGATGCGGTTCATTCACCGCAAACTTCAGCATTTCCGTCAGTTCTTCCGCGTTTTTAGGCGCCATGACCGTCATGTTGGGCAGTTCAGTCATGTAGCCGATGTCAAATACGCCCTGATGGGTCTCTCCGTCCTTGCCGACCAGGCCCGCGCGATCGATGGCAAAGGTGACCGGCAGGTCCTGCATGCACACATCATGCGCGATCTGGTCATAGGAGCGCTGCAGGAAGGAAGAAAAGATCGCTGTCACCGGATGCATGCCCGCGGCTGCCATGCCGGCCGCAAAGGTCACCGCATGCTGCTCCGCAATGCCCACATCGTAGAAACGCTCCGGGCAGCTTTTTTCAAACGCCGTGAGGCCCACATTATGTGACATGGCCGCTGTAATTCCGGCCAGTTTATCATTTTTCTGTCCCTCTTCAGCCATGAAAGCGCCAAAGACCTCCGACCAGGTGGGACCGTTCTTTTTCTTCTTGACTTTTCCGGTTGCAACATCAAAGGGATCAATGCCGTGGAACACATCCGGCTGCTCTTCCGCCGGCTTGTATCCTTTGCCCTTCTGTGTCCGGACATGGATCAGGACGCAGCGGTTCAATTCCCGGGCTTCCTTCAGGATCCGCCGCATTTCCGTAATATTGTGACCGTCCACCGGTCCCAGATAAGTAATGCCGATATTCTCAAACAGCATGCCGCTGGGCACCAGGATCTCTTTGATACTGTCCTTGATGTCGGAAATAATACGAGTCAGGCCCGCGCCGATCCGTGGTATACCCGTCAGGCTTTTCTTTAGATCGTTCTTTACACGGTTGTAGCCACGGCCTGCGCGGATACCGGTCAGGTATTTTCGGAGACCGCCCACGTTCCGGGCGATGGACATTTCATTGTCGTTTAAGATGATGATATAGTTTGATTTGATGCGCGAAGCGTTGTTCAGCGCTTCAAACGCCATGCCGCCGGTGAGGGAACCGTCTCCGATGACAGAGATCACATGGTAATCCTCTCCCCGGTTGTCCCGTGCCGCCACCATACCGAGGCCGGCGGAGATCGATGTGGAACTGTGACCGGTATCAAAGGCATCATACGCACTCTCGCTGCGCTTTGGGAAACCGCTCATACCGCCAAATTCCCGAAGTGAGTCAAATCCTTCTTTCCGTCCGGACAAAAGCTTGTACGTGTAGGACTGGTGTCCCACATCCCAGATGCACTTGTCCTTTGGGAAATCAAACACAGAAAACAGGGCGAGCGTGAGTTCGACCGTACCCAGGTTCGAAGAAAGGTGCCCGCCCTTTTCTGCCACTTTTTCAATTATAAAAGCCCGGATATCGGCCGCAAGCGCATCCAGTTCCTTCCGGCTCATGGACTGCAGCTCGCGCTGTCCCGGAATATTCTCTAACATGTAATCAGTTCACCCTCGCGATCAGGTATCCAAACAGATCCTCCAGGAATCGGTTCTCGCCTGTAAGCATATGCATGTCATGGATGGCTTCATTGGAAAGGCGGTCCACCGCTTTTCTTGCTTCATCCAGGCCGTAAAGGCTGACAAATGTGGTCTTTTCATTCTTTTCATCCGAATGGACGGGCTTTCCCAGTTCCTCGGACGTGGAAGTAAGGTCCAGAATATCGTCCTGGATCTGGAAAGCGATGCCCACCTTGCGGGCGATCTGTTCCACGATACGGATGTCCTCACGGGAAGCGTCCGCCAGCGTCGCGCCGATCATCATGGAAGCCTCCAGAAGCGCGCCGGTCTTCAGCTCATAAATGAATTTGAGCTGTTCCGGTGAAAGTGCTTTTCCGGTCATTTCCACATCGACGGTCTGGCCGCCGATCATGCCGTAAATACCGGTCTTCTGCGCCAGAATTTCCAGCGCATGCCCAACATTCAGCGGATTTGTATTATAGGAAAAGCCTTTGCAGGCCACTTCAACCGCATACATCAGAAGCGCGTCACCGGCCAGTGTTGCCATGTCCACGCCATACTCCACCCAGGTGGTATGTTTGCCGCGGCGGAATTCGTCATTGTCCATGCAGGGCAGATCATCGTGAACCAGCGAACTGGTGTGGATGAATTCGATGGCAGCCATAAAAGGCTCGATCACCTTGCCATGGCCGTCAAACAACCGATAGGTTTCCTGCATAATCAGCGGTCTCAGCCGCTTTCCACCCGCGCGGACACTGTAATTGGATGCTTCAAAAATGGTTTTCTGCAAGCCTTCCTCTTTTGGAAGGTATTTTTCAACGATCTCTTCCACACCTTCCGTGCGCAGGATCAGTTCTTCCTTAAAGCTCACCTTCGCCACCATCCTCCGTTAGCACGCGCATCCGTTTTTCCGCTTCGTTCAAAAGTTCATTGGACGCCTTCACAATCCCCACGCCTTTTTCAAATTCCTTCAGGGATTCCTCCAGCGTCAGGTCACCGTGTTCAAGACCGGAAATGATCGTTTCCAGTTCCTTCAGATTGTCCTCAATTGAAATCTTCTTCTCTTCCATCTATGATCTATCCTGTCTGCCGTATTCCAATACGGATCCACTCAGTCCTGTGTGCTTTTCCGCTGAATGATCCGTTCTGCCTTACTTTCAATGATGCCGTCGGAAAGTGTGATCCGCAGTTTGTCACCGGGGGTCACATCGGCAGCATGACGCACCGCGCCTTTTTCCGTGGATACATATCCATAACCGCCGGTCAGTTTGGAAAGCGGCGAACGGCCGTTCAAACGTTCCGCGTACAGCTTAAGTGCCGTTCTGCGGTCGTTCAGCGTATCGCTCATGGCCCGATGCAGACGCGTCTCCAGGTCAACCGCCCGAAGCTTCTGCTCACTCAGACGAGTGCCGGGATGACTGAGTTTCAGCCGCAGCAAACTCCGCTGTAAACCGGAACGTACCGCAGTCACCCGGTTCCCCATCGCATTTTCCATGCGGCGCATATAACCGGCCATTTCATTTTCAAATGTTTTCTGATCAAATACCGCAATCTCCGCTGCCGCCGATGGAGTCGGCGCGCGATGATCCGCCACAAAATCCGCGATCGTAAAGTCCACCTCATGGCCTACCGCGGAAATGACCGGCGTATCACAGTCAAAGATAGCGCGTGCAACGCCTTCGTCATTAAACGCCCACAGATCTTCCTGCGATCCGCCGCCGCGTCCCACGATCATCACATCCGGATGATAAGCGTCCATGCGCAAAATGGCACGGATCAGACTTTCCGGAGCCCCATCGCCCTGTACCAGCGCCGGACTTAAAATCAGCTGCACATGCGGATTTCTCCGCTCTGCGATCTGCATGATGTCCCGCAGCGCTGCGCCTGATGACGCTGTAACGATGCCGACCGTCCGCGCGTATCGCGGAATGGGCCTTTTGAAGGATTCATCGAACATGCCCATTTCAGCAAGCCGTTCCTTCAGTTCAAGAAAGCGCTTGTAGAGGTCACCCTCACCGTCTTCCTTGATCTCCTTTACGTAAAACTGATAGCGTCCCGCGTTTTCATACACGGAAATGCTGCCCGCCGCTTCCACCTGCATGCCGTCTTTTAAGCGGCATTTCTGACCGGTTCTGCGGCTGCCCGCAAACATGATGCAATTCAGCTGTGCGGAATCGTCCTTCAGTGTAAAATACAGATGCCCGGTGGGATGATCCTTCAGGTTGGAGATCTCACCCTTCACGCTCACCCGGTTCATGAGGAAATCCTGGGCAAACATGTTTTTAATATAGGCACTGATCTGTCGGACGGTGTAGATCTTATTCATCGATTCCTTTTACCAGACGGCCCAGGACACCGTTGACAAACTTGGGAGACTCGTCTCCGCCGTAAGCCTTTGCCAGTTCAACAGCCTCGTTGATACCGACGCGGACCGGAACATCGTCGTCAAAATGGATCTCGTAAAGAGCCAGACGGATAATGGAAAGGTCCACGCGGCTCATACGCTGAACGGCCCAGCCCTCCGTTTTCTCACTGATCTCTTTATCCAGTTCCTCCATTTTAGAGAAAATATCCTGGGCTTTGGTCTTGATCTCCGCGCGGTCCTCTTCCGTTAACAGCGGCTGCTGCTCCAGAAAAAGATCCAGCTGGGCATCCAGTTCCGGATTCGGATAAAAATCGTACTCGAAAACGATCTTGAAGCAAAGCTCACGTGCTTCTCTTCTTGAAATAATCATACATTAACTCCTGAAATGGTAACACTGACACCGGTCACTTCCATGCCGGTCATGGATTCTACTGCACTCTTGACTTTTTCCTGCGTATTCCTGGATACTTCGGGAATGCTGACAGTGCTGTCCAGGATCAGAGCAACTTTAATACCAACTTTATTATCAGCCTTGTTCAGGCGGATGGACTTGGCAAGGCTCTTTTCACCGGAACGGGAGATCATGTCATGGGTAATTCCGCAGCCCAGGGATGCCACACCCTTTACATCCGTAGCTGCAAGGCCGGCGATCGCTGCAATCACTTCATCTGCGATGCTCACCTCTCCGATTTTTTCCATAATATTCTGTTCCATGGGATTACCTCCTGATAGTATAGATAGGTTGATTATACCAAAAAAGGGAATAAAAGGCAAACCTTTTATTCCCATCCGACTCATAATGTTATGATGCGATCAACCGCCCGACTCTGCCGGGTGTTCCAACGTAAAAGGAGTCTCACTGCTCCTCTTCCTTACCTTTCAGTGCCTGGATCTGCTCGTTCAGCGCAAGCATGCGGTCATCCAGTTCGTTGATCATGTGCGCGCATTCCACCAGTTCATCCTTGATGGAGGCCGGCGCGTTGCCATCGAACTTGTAGTAGATCTTGTGTTCCAGAGATGCCCAGAAATCCATGGCAATGGTGCGGATCTGGATCTCGACCTTGGTATCGATGGGACCATGCGATGTAAAGACCGGTACCGTGACGATCATGTGATAGGATTTGTATCCGTTCTGCTTGGGATTGGCGATGTAATTCTTGATCAGCTGGACCTTGATATCATCCTGGTTGGAGATCATGTCGGCGATCTTGTAAATATCGGACGTAAAGGAGCAGACGATGCGTACACCCGCAATGTCATTCAGATATTTCTGCATGCTCTGAAGGTCCGTTTCATGGCCCTCCCGCTGCAGCTTCCGGACGATGCTCTTTGCGGATTTCAGGCGGCTCGTCACATGTTCAATGGGATTGTAATGATTAATAAACTGAAACTCGTCCCTGAGAACCTCGATTTTGGTATTGATTTCCTTGATGGCGGACCCATACAGGAACATCAGGGTCTCCCAGTCGTTCACTTCATTGCCGGACATCAGATTTCTGTCTTCAGCCATTGCTCTCCCTCCTTTTGATTTCTTTTGCAAACATCATATAACGAATGGTCAGAATGGTACATGCGCCGATCCATGCCACCGGCCCCGCAGCGGAATCACGGTAAGTCCCGCTCCCTGAAGCGCGTTCCTGAACAGGAACAGATAACCCAGAAACAGGGTGAATATCGAGCAGACATTCAAGTTAATGAGCGCATATTTCATGGCCTCTGGTGTCTCTCCTCTTTCCGGCCCGTGTACCGGTTCTTTCCATTCAAACAGTTTTATTCATCTATTAGTCAGTTTATCACAATTGCAAATTATTCTCAAGGAAGATATAGTCGAAGCAGAAAAACAAGTGCCGCGGATCGTGATGGCGACAAAATACTGCCGACGAGGCAGTATGAAATGTGTCTGCCCGAACAGGCAGCTGATAATCGTTGCCCGAACAGGCAGTTAAAAACGGAGGTCAGTCATGTCACAGAATTACGTACCCGAATCCGTCACCCCGGAATCCCTCGGTATTTCCACCAAGGCGATCCTGGAATTCTTAAAGCGCACCCAAGCCAAGGACACGCAAAAATGAACCGCGCCCAAGCGTGGTTCTTTCTTACATTCTTATATGACCGATTCATCAGCATTGCCTCATCACCCGGATGAAGAACTCCGTCGCCTTCCCAACTGTCTCCAGCCGGATCCGCTCATTATTACCATGAATGGTGTGACGTTCTTCCGCCGTCAGATCCATCGCCGAGAAACGGTAGACTTTATCGGAAATGCGGCCGTAATGACGGGAGTCGGAGCACTGCACCATGAGGTACGGCGCCACGATGCAGCCCGGCCAAGTGCCTTCCACCGCGTTCACCACGCGATCCCAGCCTTCGCAGTCAGTGCGTGAAATACGGCTCGGCTCCATTGCGCTGCTTTCAGTGAGCTTAATGCGGTCATCGCCGATGACACCGCCGATATAATTCTTCACACCCTCAATGGAATCCGCCGGATTGATACGGATATTGGAGAGCATGGACGCAGACGGCGGTATGACATTCGGTGCCTTACTGCCCTGCATCTGCGTAAACGCAACCGTGGTGCGCATCAGCGCATTCAGCTCGCCGCCGGACTTCTTGCAGATCATGTCCAGCACGCCCTTGAAGCACCACAGATTGGCGAAGATCATGCGGTACACAAAGGTGGATTCACGGCCAAGGGTATCAAACATTTCCGCAACCGGCTTGGTAACATGACTCTTAAAGGGATGGCCCTCCACTTTCTTGCTCTCATCTCTTTCCATGAAAGCTTTATCTGCTTCACGGGAGATTTGGCATTCTTCTATTTCCGGGTGCTTCCATTCTCCCGATCAACCGTTCATAACTGCCCGGTTCCATTTTCCCGGTCTACCGCCAAATACCAAGCTTTTCCCTTCCTTCCTGCTCAATCCTCCAGGAACTTTGTCTTTTTATACAGGAACCGTGTCACCGCCACCGTAAACACGACGCTCACCGGCACCACGATGCCTACCGTCGACGCGTTCAGCGCCGGTACAAAAACAAACAGGATCAGCATCAGAATGACCGGTGCGATGGAGATCTTCCAGTTCTTGGAAATAAACACCACACCCAGACCACCGAACAGTGCCGGCAGGATCTGCGCGAACGCCGGCTCCAGCGCCTTCCAATCCGGCAGCACGCGGAAGATCACAGCCGCAAGGATCGGGCTGTTTGTGCTGAATTCCATAGATGTCTCCTCTTTTGATTATTTTCTTTACAGAATATGTCTGTTTTTATGTTGATCTGCGTGCAGCTTCTGTGCACGTTTTTGTACTTTTTCGCTTATCGGTACAGCGTCTGCACACGGTCCTGTACTATTTTGATCACAGCGTCACGAACTGATTCACCGGAATCTCTGCTTCTCTGCCGTTCCACTTAAGCGTACCGCCAGGAATGCTTGCGCTCACGGTGACTTTACCGTCCGCATAATTCACGTTCACAACGCCGCCCGCCATGGGAACCGCTGCCTCAAAGTGCGTATATCTGCCCGGAACCGGCGCGACTTCAAAGGTCTTTGCGCCCACAGAGGTCTCCTTCACGCCTGCGCAGTACTTACCAAGCAGCAGAATGGGACCGGCCCCCCATGCGTGGCAAAGAGAACAGCCAAAGGGCTCGCCGTACATGGCATAGTGCTCTATCCCTTCCTTGTTCGGGTCGAATTCCTCCCAGGCACTGGTGGCACCGTTTTTGATCATGCCGCCCCAGTAGCTGTCGATGTAGTCCTGAATGACTTCCATGCGGCCCATGCGCGCGAAAGCCATAAGCTCGTACAGCTTGAAGTACGGAGTCGTGATCTGATCGATATCGTCGTTCAGCAGCACAGACTGTGTAATGACTTCCTTCACATCATCCGGAACAAAATCGAACAGGATCGCAAAAATATTGGCATGGCGTGTCATGTGTTCACGGCCGGACGCATAGGTGTCAATGAAGCCGCCCCGCTCCTCACGCCAGAAATCTTTCATAATACGCGCTTTAAGGGTCTCGGCCTTTTCACTGTAGGTCTCTCCGGCACCGGCCAGCTTGTTCACCATCGGGCTGACACGTGCTGCGAGTGCTGCATAACCGTTCTCATTCAGTGCAGCTGTCAGCTTGTCCATCGTCGTATACACATTGTACAGAAGAATCTGCTCCGCTGCCAGCGGGCCGTCCTTGTCGATGTCCGCCCAGTCGATGAAGATCCAGTCATCCTCCTGCTTTACAACATAGCCGGTTTCCGGATCCAATCGGGACACAATAAAATCGTAAAGTCCAACCAGGTTCTCCCAGATGTCTGCGATGAACTTGATGTCACCGCTTGCATAGAAGTAGTCCCATGCGCCCAGGAACATGTAAGCGGAATAGTCATTGATGGTATTCGTGTGCTGAAGCACCGGAAGCTTGCCGAGCAGCGCGCGGATGGTACGGCGCGTGATGTCCGGATCGTTGAAAAGGTAACGGCTGACCTGGTAGGACTGGTACGCGTCGCCGCTCCATACCCAACGGTCACGCTTGATGCCGTCCAGGAAAAACTCGCGGGAATTTAAATGGAACGCGTTGGAGCAGATCTTCAGGATCTCCGGGAGACGGGCATCGTCCGATGTAAACACGAACAGATCCTCCAGCGGCAGATACTCCAGTTCCGCGCGGATGGCAGGAACCGAACCTGCATTTTCCGTGCGCACATAAATATAACGGAACGCGCGGGACATAAGCTTCTTTTCACCGTCAAAAGCCGGAATATGCTCACGGAGATAGGAATATTTCATGCTGAGTGCTTCCGGTTCAGACTCGCCGTAATAAACGGATACGGTGCCGGCGCTCTTTTCCGCAGTCACATAAACCGGGCCAAAGGATTCCTGTCCGAAATCGTACAGCATGCCGCCGTCCACTTCATTGGCTGAAGCGATCTCAATAGGCTTATAACTGAAGGGGAAGACCGCCGGATCCTGATCGACGCAGGTGAACGCGTCATTGCAGCCAACCGGTTTGGGATGGGCTTCATTGAAATGACCGGTCCAGGTTTCATCGGTTTCAATACCGGGTGCGTCGATGAAGCAGGACGGGAACGTCTCCAGATTGGTGACATTCACCACCAGGCGATAGCTGCCTGCCGGGATCGTAAACTCCTCGTTCAATGCGCAGATACGGCGCTCATCCAGCTTTACATAGCCGAAGCCCTTGCTGACAGCCTTGGCGGTCACCGGTGCGTCAACGGTAATGTTCTTTGAAAAATATGCAGACATTTCCGGACGGGAAACATGCCACATAGGGCCAAATGCAAAATCATACTCTGTTCTTCTTGCATGAAGAAGCATACTGTGGTAGACCTCATAATCGCCGGAATACCAGATCCATTTTGCACCCATAAAATTCCTCCTGTATTCATAAGTGTTTATTATCGATATGAAGCAGTATGTGCGGCAGCTGAAAAAACATGCAGCCGCAGAAAACATCAATACACTTTACCGCTTTATTACACTATAATGCTTTATCATAGCACGATTTCCTCCTGTAGACAATAAAAACACAAACCCTCGCCCGCCTGAGCCGGTTTCATGCTTTTCCATCAACAATTACTGCAAAATCAGTTCACGCGTTCCGACCTTTTCCGTAAACCGCGCATCGTGCTCCACCAGAATCATCGACGGCCCAAATTTCAAAATCAGTTCTTCCAGCTGCATGCGGGAGAACACATCAATGTAATTCAGTGGTTCGTCCCAGATGTACAGATCCGCCGATGTCACCAGCGACGAGGCGATCAGCACCTTCTTTTTCTGTCCCTCGGAATACTCTTCCATATTTTTCGTGAACTGGCTTCGGTCAAAATCCATCTGCCGAAGCACTGCTTTGAACAGGGTCTCATCGAGCCCGTTCTTCACGATGTGGTCACTTAAACTCCCCTTCAGCTGCGATGTATCCTGACAGATGTAAGAAATCGTAAGGCCGCTGCCCACTTCCAGCGTGCCGCAGGTCTTCGCGTTTGACATGAATGCCTCACACGCTTCGGGATGCGCGTTCCGATACCCGTCATTTGCTGCCAGAATGGCTTTGATGAGCGTGGATTTTCCGCAGCCGTTTCCGCCCTTCAGGATCAGACGCTCGCCGATACCCAGGTCCAGGTTCAGGCCGCGCAGAATCGGGCGCTCACCGCCTGTATACGAAAATGTGTAATCCTGCGCATAGATCATACGTTTTCTGAAATACTTCGTCGGGAAAAATTTCAGTTCCGTCTTTTCCTCGATGTCGTTCAGCAGCCCTTCCTTCTCCTCAATTTCCCGTCCGATCCGCTTTTCAAAGGATGCCTTCTGCTTCTCCATCTTTTTGGTCTTTGCGCCGATGTGGGAACGCGTTGAAATACTGCGGTCCGGTTCCTTGATGGGATCATATCCGATTTTCGAGCTTTCGCTTTTGCTTGCCCATCGGTCCGCTCGCTTCGCGGCTTCCTTCAGCTTGCCGATCTCCTTCAGGTGCTTTTCATTCTCGGATTCGTGAAAAGCATCCGCCCGCGCCTTGTTCTCCCACCAGCTGGAAAAAGTGCCGGCCTGTACCTCGATCGTGCTGCGGTTCAGCACCAGAATATGGTCGATGCAGGCGTCCAGAAGATCCCGGTCATGCGATACCAGAATGAAGCCCTTTTTGCTTTTCAAATATTCCTTGACCTCTTCGCGCGCACCGGCGTCCAGGTGATTTGTTGGCTCGTCGATGAGCAGGAAATAATTGTCCCGCGAGAACAGTACTGCAAGAAGCGCTTTGGTCTGCTCGCCGTTAGAAAGCTCCTTAAACCGTCGATATAAGATCTCCGCCGGCGCGTTCAGCTTGTCCAGCTCGATGAGCACGCGCCAATCCTCAATATTGGCTGCAAGTTCTTCCATAAAAGCCGAAAGCGGCAGTTCGCGCTGCGCTTCTGTCACCTGATACGGGAAATAGTCGAACGCCGTGGTCGTACTGATCTTGCCGCTGTACTCAAACTCGCCCATGAGCAGTTTGAGAAATGTGGTCTTGCCCTTGCCGTTCCTTCCGGCAAAGCCCAGTTTCCAGTTTGTATCGACAGAAAAATTCACATGCTCAAACACATTTTCTGCCGCGCTTTCATATCCAAAAGTTAAGTCCTTCACGTTGATCTGTGCCATATTCATCTCCCAATGCGCACAAAAAAAAGAAGGCTCGACAGTCTGTGGCACAACCTTCCGACAAAGCCGAAATGAGCGTGTCCGTAGAGTCTGATTCGATCCTTCAGTGCGCTGAACAATAACGTGCATCCGTAAATGCACTCAACTCGGCATTCCTGCCGTATCTCAAAGCACTGAACTCGAATTATCTCTCCACTCGTCCTACCCTCTTTCATAAGATGGTAATATCCTAACATAACAACACATATTACGTCAATGAAATCCATACTTAAATTCTGTTTCAATCTTCTTTTAAATATGCATCATTTGCTTAAGTTATCATGGAACTTTCCTGCAGCTGCAGCAATGATCATTTACTGCAGCACCCATCATTCCGAACATGCGATTAAGCTCAGTTTCCGCTGCTGAGTAAAACAAAAAGGGGCTGTGAAAAATCATTTCGGTTTTTCACAGTCCTTTCTTTGCTGGTGAGGGTTT
>CAMGCK010000053.1 GCA_946040795.1 uncultured Lachnospiraceae bacterium | reverse complement strand
GTCCTGAGCCGCAGTTTGATATGGTGATTATGGACGAGGCAAGTCAGTGCAATACAGCAATGTCTTTGGTACCGATTATCCGTGGCGAGAATCTGATGCTGGTCGGTGATCCGCAGCAGCTGAACCCTGTTATTCTTTTAGATGAGTTTTCCAATAGAAAGCTTATGAGAGAGTATCAGATTACGGAAGAATACAATTATCGTAAAAATTCCATATACAAAACATTTTTAGCCAGTGATTCTGTTAGTGATGAGATATTGCTGCATAATCATTATCGTTGTGATCCGCGAATTATTGAGTTCAATAACAAAAAGTATTATAATTCTAAGCTCAAAACTATGACAAAAGCAGTATCAAAGACGCCGCTGATTTATATAGATACACATAATGACGAACAGATTGTAAAAAATACATCATTGGCTGAAGTGCAAAGAATTGTCGAATATGTAAAAGCAAATAAGGACAAGAATATTGGCATCATAACACCGTTTGTAAATCAAAAGGATATGATCAATAATGCACTGCGTGAAGAACATTTGGATAATATTGTGTGTGGTACGGTACATTCATTTCAAGGCGATGAAAAAGATGTGGTGCTTTTTTCAACGGCCATTGGTTCCAATACACAGGCGGGAACTTATGAATGGTTGAAAACGAATCGCGAATTGATCAATGTTGCGACATCACGTGCAAAAAATGAATTGATAGTGTTGGGAGACTCACGGAATATTGAACGACTTCATGATGGGCTTAGTGGTGATGATTTCTATGAGTTGATTCAATATGTTAAAGGCGAGGGTAAAACAGTTGTGACACCCATAACAAATGATTCACGAGCTTTGGGAATTAAACCGTTCAGTACAGAGACAGAGAATGCATTTCTCGAAAACCTTACACATGCATTGGAGAATATTTGGTTAACTCAGGCCAAATATACGATTCATAAGGAAGTGGCAATTTCTCAGGTTTTTTCCGACAATACAAGTTTTGACAATCTTTTTTATACGGGCCGATTTGATTTTGTTGTGTATGAAAAAACGAAATCACATGAGATTCCTGTGTTAGCAATAGAACTTGATGGAAAAGAGCATTTTGACAATGAAATTGTCAAAATGAGAGATGCGCATAAGAATAAGATCTGTCAGGAACATAACTTGCAGTTGATACGAGTTGAGAATACATATGCTCGTCGTTATAATTATATTAAAACGATTTTAATGAGTTATTTCAAAGTCAGACATTGATGTCTTAAAAGATGCATGTTGAGTTTACAACATTAATGAAAATGCCGCTCAGATTTTTCTTGAGCGGCATTTTAAACTATCAGTCTGCTAACGCTATATTCACCGGAACAGCGTCTCAAAATACTCCTGACAATCAGCGAAGATCTTTTCTTTATCAAGTTTAGTAAACTCACCATGATCATACAGCACTTTACCGCCCGCCACGGTCATCTCGATATCGCGTGAATTTCCGCTATATACAATCAGATTGGTGATATTGGTCAAGGGCCGCATGGAGGGCACATCCAGTGTAGAAATCGTGAAGTCTGCACGCATACCGGCTTCCAGTGAGCCTCGATCGGCATAGCCGAGTGCCCGCGCCGCGCCGCGCGTTGCAATATACAGTGCCTGATTTGCGGAAACCGCAGTAGCATCCCGATTTGCCCCTTTATGGATCAGCCCGGCTATGCGCATTTCTTCCCACATGTCCTCTGTGTTGTTGCTGGCGGAGCCATCGGTGGAAAGAGCAATGTTCAGCCCCATCTCCAGCATTTTGGGAAGACGGGCAATGCCGCTTCCAAGCTTCAGATTGGAACAGGGATTGTGCAAAACGGAGAGATTTTTTGCTTTGACGATCTCCATGTCCTCATCAGACAGGTACACGCAATGCGCCAGATACATAGGCGCTTCTGTCATGCCGAGTTTGTCAAACAGCGCTACCGGAGTCAGCCCATGCCGGCCGATGCATTCCTCATGTTCCGTAAGCGTTTCACTGCAATGGATATGGATGGGCTGCCCGGTCTCAATGGCCGCGCGCCCCCACTTTTCCAACAGTGCCGGCGTTGCGGTATATTCCGCATGCGGCGCGATGGCTGTGCGGATGTCCGGATCATTCTTGTATTTTTCCGCCAAAGCGATGGCCTGCTCCAGGACTGCTTCGTGATTCGGCATAGCGCCGATCAGGCAGGAAGAGACCGTACCGGACATACCGGCTTCCTTCAGGGCCTCTGCAATAATATTGCCATCGTAGTACATGTCATTGACTGTGGTGCACCCGCTTCGCGTGAGTTCCAGCGCAGCAAGGAGCGCGCCGTTACGCATGCTTCGCTTGGTGTGACGGGCTTCCATCGGCATGACCTTATCGGACAGCCATTCCTGCAGGCGCATATCATCCGCATAGCCGCGGAACAGTGTCATGGGCAGGTGCGAATGGCCGTTAATGAAGCCGGGGAGGATCACTTTTCCTGTGCAGTCCACGATTTCTGCGTTTTCAAAATCCTTGTACGGGCCAACGTAGGTGATGAGTTTTCCTTCCACGGCAAGAGTGCCGTTTTCAATTACATCAAAATTGTCATTGACGGTTACGAGTGCTGCGTGCTGATATACAGTCATATGAGAACTCCTTTATTGTCGATCATAACAGGTCCTGAGGCCGGCTGTTTCATCTGCTGTGGCCGGGAATATGATCGTGATTGAAATGTACAACAATTTTCTGGCATTGCATTTTTTTACAGAACAGGAAGATATTTCCTGTTGAAGCGTTAACGCGCGATCGGGAACGGGTGAGATCGCAGACGGACATTCATAAGGATCTCTTTACAATTCCTTATTTCAGTATATCATGTGCACAGAAGAAAAACAATCTTCCGGAGACCGAAGGGAAAATTTTTACGAGATTTTTCTGAAAGAACGAAGCATTCGCATTGACATTTTTTTGTCCTCCCTATATCATATATCATGGATTTAGGGGGATATCCCCAAAGGAGCAATCATGACAAAAGAAGAAAAATTATCGCTGGTATCCGAACATTTTAAGAATTTATACGGTAAGAAGATCCGTCCCAGACTGGGAAGCAGCATGCCCATCAACTATATGCAGGAACGTCAGACAACGACCTTTATTCTGCATCCGGAACTGAAGCAGACTGCCTATGAAATGGGTCAGATCATCGGAAGGGGTGTATGCTCTGAAAAGATCCGCGGCAAGAACCTGTCTGAGATCATGGACAGCAATAAGCCGATCGCCTCTGCCGATGGTTACGCTTTTGAGGAGATCATAGAAGCAGATGACCTGCATGCGATCTACCGCCATTATGAGTGCGCGGATTGTTATGGCATCCCGAATATCGGCGAAAAGATCTGCGTGTACGAGGCCGGCGTAGCTTCCGGTATGTTTTCTGAAGCATTGGGAAAGCTCTGCCGCGTCCGTGAAGTGAAGTGCTGCGCAAACGGTGATGATTACTGTGAATTCTTAGTGGAGGTGGCAGAAGAGTGATCACGGATATAAAAACGTGATTTAAGACGCGGCGATATGTCCGGCGGCCGGCAAGGGAAAATTGGTCAAAATGTGATGTCCATTTAGAAAAATCGTGCATTTATTGTCATAATGCCGACTGGTTATTTTGAGGCAATATTTATATAATACAAGTGTGTTTTTAGATTAGACGGCGAGAAGCCGGGAAAGAGGTTCAACATGATCTGCACAGAGATTCCGCAGGTTTTATACGCCCACATCGGCGGTTCAGGTACCTGGGGTTGTGAATTCCCCGAAGACCTTCATTTTGAAGGCGTAAAAATTCTTCAGAAGGGCATGGAGTTTGAAACTCCGTTCGGTACGACCTGCCCGATGAAGCTTCTTGAGTTTGATGCATCCATCACTGCAGATCATCAGCCGCGTAAAGTGCTGTTTGTTCCGTTCCATGGCTGGCTCACTGAGTCTCCGTTTGACGAATGCTACAGCGAGCGCGTTTTCTGGGTCCTCCAGAGAGCCGGTGTTAAGTTTGTACTGGCTGACGGCAGCGGCGGCGGCGTCAATCCGCTTCTTGAGCCGGGCGATATCATCTGCCCCTCTGATTTCATCGATTACACCAAGCGTATCTCTTATCTTGAAAAGTTCAATCCGTGCGTTACCCGCATGCTGAACATCGTTTCCAAGGATCTGCAGAAGATCCTGTACACGGAAGCCAAGAAGGAGTATGACCGTGTATTCCGCAACGGCGTATACGGCGTAATGGAAGGCCCGCGTTTTGAAACGGCTGCTGAGATCCGTATGGTCTATGATCAGCACGTTGACATCGTTGGTCAGACCATGGTTCCGGAAGCTCCGCTTGCAAGAGCCATCGGCGCTCTGTACGCACCGCTGTACCTCATCAGCAACTTTGCTGAAGGCATCAACCCGGATTGGGAAGAGCCGATTCACGACATTTACGAGCGCACCGCTCCGCTTACCGGCCGTGTCATGCTTCGTTCCATCGCAGCAATCGACCCGTCCAAGATCACGGAGAAGGCTGAAGACTACTGGGTAAAGACCAACGTCGGTGAGCACAACAATGCATGATCTTAAAGAGCGATGCTCTTTTCGATAAATAAAAATTTAGAGGAGAAAAGTTATGAAAAAGTTTCTTGCACTGCTTCTTAGCGCTCTGATGATCATGAGCCTTGCAGCTTGTGGCAACAAGGGCACTTCTGACGATAAGGCAGAAGGCGACAAGAGCGATCTTAAGGTTGCACTTGTTATCGGTGTAGGTGGTCTTGGCGACGGTTCCTTCAATGATATTCTGAAGGAAGGTGTTGACCAGGCTAAGGAAAAGTATGGTTTTGGCGATTATCAGCTCATCGAGCCGAAGGAAGTTGCTGAATTTGAAGGTCACTTCACTCAGCTTGCTGCTTCCAAGGAATATGACCTGATCGTTTGCGGTGGTTTCGATGCTATCGAAGCTGTTTCCAAGGTTGCTAAGGAATTCCCGGAACAGCAGTTCCTGTTCGTTGACGGTGAAGTTGCTGATTGTGACAACGTAAAGTCTGTCTGGTATCGTGATGAAGAGAAGACCTACTGCCTCGGCATCATTGCTGCTATGGAGACCCAGGCTGATTCTCTTGGTATCGTTCTTGCTCTTGACATTCCGTCTCTGAGAAGATTCTCTACCGGTTTCATCGCAGGTGCTCATTCCGTTAAGCCAGACCTGAACATCAACATCAAGATCGTTGGCGGTTTCGCAGATACCACCACCGCAAAGGAGCTTGCTCTTACTCTTGCTGATGAAGGGTGTGATCTGGTTTATGTTGCAGCAGGTGGTTCCGGTCTCGGTGCTTTCGCTGCAGCTAAGGAAAGCGGCAAGTTCCAGTGCATCGGCTGTGATATCAACCAGTGCCTGCTTGAGCCGTCTGTTGTTAAGGTTTCCGGTATGCGTCTTATGCAGAACTCCATCGTTCTTGGTATCGGCGAGAAGATCGACGGCACCTTCAAGGGCGGTGTAGCAAGTGAAGGTTTTGCTGAAGGTTCTCTGGACTTCACCAACGAAGGTTCTGAACTGACCACCTCCAAGGAAGCTCTTGATGCTGCAAGAAAAGCAGTCGAAGGCATCAAGGACGGTTCCATCAAGGTTCCGTACACCTACGAAGAGATCGGCTTTGATTTCTAATTGAACTTTATAAAAAAGGTGCGTGTGTCCGGGGGTACCGGGCACTCGCGCCTATTTTTGTTTATGGCAGACGGTAGGGCGATTGATCCGGAGCCGGACCGCTTTGACAGGAAACACAGCGCTCCATTGGCGTATTTATTGAAACAACAGGAGGAATAGCATGAAAGCTGTTGAAATGCTTGGAATCACAAAGAGCTTTGGTTCCAAATTTGCCAGCTCCGATATCGATTTCCATGTAGAGAAGGGCGAGATCCATTCCCTGCTGGGTGAAAACGGTGCCGGTAAAACCACCCTGATGAATATTCTCTTTGGCATGATCAAACCGGACTCCGGTAAGATTCTTCTCAATGAAAAGGAAGTGAAGATCGACTCTCCCCTGGAAGCCATTGACAATGGTATTTCCATGGTGCATCAGCATTTCATGCTGGTCGATAACCTGACCGTCGCGGAAAACATCGTCCTTGGCGCAGAACCGCATAAGGGCATTCTGTTTGATCGAGAAGGTGCTTTCCGTGAGATCCAGGAGATTGCTGACCGTTATCATTTTGTAATCGATCCCAGGGAAATGGTTGGAAACCTTTCTGTTGGTATCAAGCAGCGTGTGGAGATTCTGAAGGCGCTGTATCATCGTTCAGACATCCTGATCCTGGATGAGCCGACGGCCGTTTTGACGCCGCAGGAGGTCAATGACCTCTTCAAGGTTTTGAATGAACTGAAGGCGGACGGCAAAACCATTATCATTATTACACATAAGCTGAAGGAAACGATGGCCATCGCCGATTCCGTTACCATCTTAAGAAGAGGTGAACTGATCGGACGGTATAGCATCAAAGAGGTCGATGAGCAGAAACTGGCAGACCTCATGGTCGGTCGTCTGGTTAACTTCAGTGTTGAAAAGAAGCCCATGAAGGATGACATGCCGGTCAAACTTTCACTGAAGAACATTTCACTGAAGAAGAACGGCAAGCAGGCACTCAATGATCTTTCCCTGGAGGTTCATGCAGGAGAAATCCTGGGTGTGGCAGGTGTAGAAGGCAATGGTCAGTCTGAACTCATTGAAGTTCTGACCGGTGTTGCACAGCACTACGACGGAACCTACATGATCGGTGATGCGGATGTGACCAACAAGAACGCAAAGACGATCTTAAAGTACATGGCAAACATTGCGGAAGACCGTCGTGCGCGTGGTTATGTGAAGTCCTTCACCAACTGGGAAAACATGATCCTGGGATATCATACGCTTTCCGATTATATGACGAAGGCCGGTTTCTTAAAGACCCGTGAGATTCGCAAGATCACTGAAGATGAAATTGAAGCAAACGATATCCGTACCGAAGGCCCGCTGCAGTTAACGGATTCCCTTTCCGGCGGTAATGTGCAGAAGCTGATCGTTGCACGTATGCTGCGCCATCAGAAGGGCCTGGTCCTGGCTGCACAGCCCACCCGCGGTGTTGATATCGGTGCTATTGAATACATACACGGCGAGCTGATCAAGCTTCGCGATGCCGGTGCCGCAGTTATTCTGATCTCTGCGGAACTGGATGAGATCGTTAAACTGTCTGACCGTATTGCCGTTCTTTACGAAGGCCGTGTGGCAGCACTTCGCAAGGCAGAAGAATTCACTGAGTCTGAGCTTGGTTCTTACATGCTTGGTCATGATCCGGAAAAGGAGGAAGCTTAAGTCATGGTTAAGATGAAAGGAAAACTTAAAGATCTCATGACGAGGAGCGGTATCCTGTTCTCTCTTGCGTCCATGGTTCTTGCGCTGATCCTTTGTGCCGTTGTCATCGGCATCCTGGGTTATTCACCGCTGGAAGCATATCGTGCCATGGTAAAAGGTGCCTTTGGCAACAGTTATAATATTTCACAGACCATCGGTATTGCGGTACCGCTGATCTTCTCCGGTCTGTCCATGGCCATCGCCTCAAAGGTCGGTGTGTTCAACATCGGTATTGAAGGCCAGATGCTGGTGGGCTCCTTTGCAGCGGCACTTGCCGGCTATTACATCAAGGGCCTTCCGATGTTCATCCATCTGCCGCTTTCTCTTCTCTGCGGTATCATGATGGGTGGTCTTTGGGCACTCATTGCAGCTGAACTCAGAAACTTCCTGCACATTAACGAAGTCATTCTGACCATCATGCTGAACTATGTTGCACAGTATGTGGTCTCCTACATGGTCAACTTCCCCTTCAAGGCGGAAGGAAACGTTGTCCGTACCGAGTATGTTCAGGACAGTGCAAGACTGGCGATCCTGGTTCCGCACACCCGCCTTTCTTCCGGTATTTTCCTGGCACTGATTGTTGCAATCGTGCTGGCAATCGTTCTGAAGAGAACCAAGTTCGGTTACGAGCTTCGTGCCGTCGGTACCAACCCGCTGGCAGCACAGTCCGCAGGTATCAATCAGAAAAAGTACATCCGTCTGGCGATGTTCATCTCCGGCGCGCTTGCAGGTCTGGGCGGCGCAGGTGAAGTTCTGGGCTACTGCGGTTACTACATTCCGTCCATGACGCAGGGCTATGGCTTTGACGGTATCGCCATCGCAACCATGGGTCAGAACAATCCCATCGGAACGGTTGTTTCCGCATTCCTGTTTGGTGCGCTCCGTAACGGTGCGGCCGGCATGAACCAGTCCACCAGTATTCCGGGTGAGCTGATCGAAGTCCTGGAGGCTCTGATCATTCTGTTCGTTTCAACACCTGGTATCTTCAAATACATTAAGAAGCAGATGAAAGCAAGAAAGGCAGGTAAGTAACGATGGATTTTGTAATGAATCTTCTGGCTGGTGCCATCCGAGTAACGATTCCGATCGGCTTTGCTGCTCTTGCAGGCATGATCTCCGAGCGTGCCGGCGTTATCAACATGGGTCTGGAAGGCATGATGCTGATCGGCGCATTTTTCAGTGTTGTAGGTTCTTATATTACCGGTTCTCCGTGGATCGGACTGATCTTTGCCATGGTTTCAGGCGCGATGATCGGTCTTCTGATGTCCGTGTTTGCAATCGGCTTCAAGTGCGAGCACATGCTGACCGGTGTTGCAGCCAATCTTCTGGCAAGCGGTCTTACGGTCGTGCTTCTGCAGATGATCTGGAATACCCGCGGTAAGTCTGAAGCTGTCAATGGTCTTGGCGTTGTTTCCGTTCCGGTCATCAATAAGATCCCGATCATCAAGGATCTGATCGGCACGATTTCTCCTCTGTTCTACATTCTGGTAGCACTTATGCTCATTGTCTGGTTCGTTCTTTATCATACGCCCATCGGACTTCGTATCCGTGTGGTCGGTGATAATCCTTTCATGGCAGGTTCCATGGGTGTCAAGGTCTATCGTATCCAGTATGCGTGCATGGCGCTCAGCGGTGCGCTTGCAGGTCTGGGCGGCGCTTATCTGTCCATCGGCGATATCAACATGTTCAGTAAGGGCATGGTTGCGGGCCGTGGTTACATCGCACTGTCCATGGTCATTCTGGGTGGCTGGCATCCGGTGGGTGTCGTCGTTTCCGGTCTGGTATACGGTGTGGCGCAGAGCCTTCAGTTCCGTATTCAGTCTGTTAAGATCCCGGCACAGCTCGTGCAGATGCTGCCGTATCTTGTTACGATCCTGGTGCTGTTCTTTGTAAGATCAAAGAATAAGGCGCCGGCGATGGAAGGTGTACACTACTACCAGAAGGGCGAATAATTGCGGCTGGGCTGAAATACATTGCCGGGAATGGATATGTGTTCTAATATGATATTCCGCATGCGGACGCTGCGTTTCCTGCTTTGGGCAGTCTGTGTAATAGCATTCCGGTCTGCCCAAACGCACAAAAACGGTCTTTACTTCTCAAGAAGTAAAGACCGTTTTTGTTTACTCAGGACCGGTTTATGTCATCGCATAAACCGGTCCTTCGGCCCTTGGCACGGTGTGCTGGATGCGCCGGAGGCGCACGGAATGCACAAGACTGCACTGCGTGACGGAAGCCTCGCTATGCGTATATCGGGATACCATATTGAACCACTTCCCCGGCAATGTGTTGCAGCACGTACGCAATTTGATGAGAATCTTACTGGGGCGCATATGATTTTGACCGGAACATTGACTTTTTTTTGAAATGAGCGTATTATTTTTATGAACACGTTCATAACAAAGAGGATTTACCTCCACCACAAAGAACACTCGGCACATCACGATTACACGTAAAGGAGTTCACATGCCCAAGATTTTAGAAGATGCCAGAATCAGACTGATCAGCGTTGCCCGCAAACAGGCCCTCACCAATGGCTATCCCGGAATGACCATCCGCTCCGTTGCACAGGAATGCGGCTATTCCGTCGGCACCGTCTACAACTATTTCAGATCCAAGGAACAGCTTCTTGCAGAAGTCATGTTGGAAGACTGGCAGCAGGAAGTAGAGGAGATGAAAGAAAAATGTCGCAAGGCATCGCCTGCGGTGGCCCTGGAAGCCATTTACAACGGCCTTTCGCACTTCAGATCACTCTATTCGAGCGTTTTTGAAGATCGCAGCGCACAGAGATCCTATGCATTGAGCGACCGGCCTTATCATAAGATACTGCTTGAACAGCTGTCCGCCATTCTGGAAGATGTGCTCAAGCAAAACGGCCTTGATAACCAGTCGATCTTGCCGCGTTTTCTGGCGGAATCGTTACTCACGTGGGAGGGAAAATGTCCCTACGAGGATCTTGCCATGATCCTGAACAAATTATTATAAGGAGATCTGATATGAAAGTTTTACTTGCCGGTGCATTTGGTCATCTTGGACAGGATGTTTTAAGAGCGCTTGTGGAAGCAGGCCATGAAGTAATTGCCGCCGATGTGGTGATCCGTGATCTGGACTTCAGCGGCTTCACGCCGATGAAAATCGACATGACCGACCCGGAGAAGCTGAAGG
Organism: uncultured Lachnospiraceae bacterium; assembly: GCA_946040795.1. Lineage (GTDB taxonomy): Bacteria > Bacillota > Clostridia > Lachnospirales > Lachnospiraceae > UBA1267. The sequence continues at coordinate 7,124 of CAMGCK010000053.1, read as the reverse complement.
GCACCTGTGACGGTGTTGATGTGGTGATTACGACGGTTGGTCTGACAAAGGCCAGTGAGACTATCACGGCGTATGACATTGATTACGGTGCCAACAAGAATCTGCTGGATGAAGCGCTTCGTGCCGGTGTTAAGCATTATGCATACATTTCCGTGCTGAAGGACGAGAAAGGAAAGGATATTCCGATGCTTGGCGCCAAGGCAAAGCTCATCGAAGCCCTGAAGGCTTCCGGCATCACATGGGCCATTTTCCGTCCCACGGGTTATTTCTATGATACGGCACATATTTTCCAGCCCAAAGTAGAAGCCGGCAAGGTTACCCTGCTTAAAACCAAAGAGCCGATTCGCTGCAATGTCATCGACACGCGCGACTTTGCGGATTTCATCGTACAGCATATGACCGATGAAAATAAAGAGTACAATGTGGGCGGCAAGGAAATCTATACCTACGAGGAGATTGCAAAGATGTTCTTCGCTGCTGCAGGAAAAGAACCGGTCATCAAATTCGCGCCGCCGTTCTTGTTTGATCTGATCATTGCCATGTCACCCAAGTGGAAACGCGGTGTCATCAAATTCGGCAAGTGGACCATGACGGAAGACATGGTTGCGGATACAATGTACGGTGAGCGGAGTTTTGCAGCTTACATTAAAGAGATCTACGAAAAAGGGCTGAAGTTCTGATAAACTGGCATATTTGATAAAAAATTTTAAGAGGTGTTTTATGGTATTTCCTGCATATATTTGGATCGTTTTTGCAGTAAGTCTGGTGTTCTGCTGTATGGGCTTTTACAGTTTTGTATGGTTCATGTCCGTGGGCTATGGTATGTCCAGCGCAGCCATCGGCGCGGCAATGATCATTCTGGCATTGACTAAAGGACAGTTCAATGTGTTTTATCTGATCCAGGGTCTTCTTCTGGTGGTTTACGGTATCCGTCTGGGCGGGTTCCTGCTGATCCGCAACCTGAAGAACGAAAAATACAAAGCCAAACTGAAGGACATCGGCGGTGAGGCCAGGGTCCCGTTCTTTGTCGCTGTCTTCATGTGGCTGTACTGCGGCGCGCTTTATGTGTGTGAAGCCGCTCCGTTCGTGTATCGTCTGGCTAATGACGCGGTGGAGACTCCGAATGCGGCTATGTACATCGGCCTTGTGATCAGCCTGATCGGCGTGGTCATGGAAGCTGTGGCAGATAAGCAGAAGAGCAAGGAAAAGGAATTGAATCCGAACATGCCGGCCATGCATGGCCTGTTCAAGATGTGCCGCTGCCCGAACTATCTGGGTGAGATCCTGTTCTGGACCGGTATTTTTGTCTCCGGCTTTGGTATGCTGCAGGGCTGGCAGTGGCTTGTTGCGCTGCTGGGCTATGTTCAGATCGTATACATTATGTTTGCCGGCGCAAAACGTCTGGAAAAACGTCACATCAAGAATTACGGTGACAAGCCGGAATACAATGCCTATGCGGACAGCACGCCGATTCTGATTCCGCTTATTCCCTATTACCATACGACGACGCCGGAAAAGATCGCGGCAGAGGAAGCCAAAAAGGCGGCGAAAAAAGCGGCAAAGAGCAAGAAGTAATTTTCAAACGGCGGTCCCAGCACGGATCAGTTCGTAAAAGTATACGGAAAAGAGCTTACCGGAGAATTGTTCCGGGAAGTGCTCTTTGGGACGGGCAAACAGTGAAAACAAAAGAACCGGGCGTGGAAACGTCCGGTTCTTTATCGTTTTTATACATATTTTTTCAATGTTACATACAGACGGCCTTTGCGGGATTCGCCGGTGACACCCACATAAATGGCTTTGCCAAATCCGCGGACAGAAAGGACATCATCCTCTTTCAGCCCCTTGCTGTAGTTCATCACGATGCGGCCGTTTACGGAAACCTTCTGCTGCGTGAAAAGTTCGGTCACATGATTTCGTGAAATACCGGTCAGCGCGGCGACGATGGAGTCCAGCCGTTCGGAGGCGATGTTGATGGAAACTTCTTTCAGCTCCGGGGTAAGCTCGGGAATATCGCCGGAAGCACGGGTACAGCGGACCGTGTCGTGGCGCACCTGGGTCAGGTTCTCTGCCATGTAATCGGCGATGGAATCCAGACAGTAAAACCACGCACGTTTTCCACGGATGACGATGTCCCCGATCAGGCTCCGGTCAATGCCCAGGTTCAGGATCGCCCCCAGATAGTCGCGATGATTCAGCTCCTCCGCGAATTTCTCCGCAGCCGGGACGATGCTCATCACAGCGATGGGATACTCCGGCGGATAGCCGAATTCCGCTTCCGAGCCGAAAACAGCAATCTGCCGCTCTGCCGCTGGAGAACCGCCGTACAGTTCGTGGTCGATGAAGCCCAGATCCTTCCCCATACGGGTATACATGTCCTGCTCCGCGAGGCCAAGGAAACCGCTGAAGGTGTACATACTGCGGCTTTCCGCCTGACGAGCGAGGTCGATCATTCTTCTTTTGAATAATTCATCCTGTTCCGGCATGGAAGTCCTTTCATGAGCTGCCCCTGAGCAGCTTTTTTGTGCTTGGTACTGTGCGAAGATCCGATGGGAAAATCACAGTTTTTCCACAGCTCGATCATAGGTGATGAGACCGTTGATCTCATCCTCCACATCGGAGAGCTGGGTGTAAACATCGGCGGAGAGGCCGGCGTCAATGAGTGGCCGCAGCTGTTCTTCAAAGAGTGATTTCAGAGCGGCGCGGTATGCATCGAGGTCCTTGAAGGTGCGGTAACCGTAGGACTTTTTGGGATTGAAAACGTGTCCTTCCACTGCGTAGGTGTAACCGCCGTATTCGCTGAGAACAACGGGCTTTCCGCAGGAAAGACCGGCAGCTCCGGCAGTATTTTTAGAAGCAGTTCCTTCGGCCTTCTGTGATGCAAGGATCTTCTGCATGCACTTCAGATCCTTAAAATAAATATGCTTGGAAATGACATCGGTTTCCGGGGCTTCAAACCAGCCGGATGCGGTGTCGATATAACGGGTGTTGTCCAGAGATCTCAAAAAACGGCAGTTTTCAGCGCTGTCAAATTGGCCCCACCCTTCATTGAAGATTGTCCAGTAAACGATGCAGGGGTGGCTTTTCAGCTGTTTTACGGTGCTTTCCATGGCGGAACGGAATGCGTTGTGTACATTCTTGTCAAATTTCTTGTGGTGATCGCTCTTTTTCAGGCCAATGCCGAGTCCTCCGGGGAGCGCGGTATCACGGATGAAGCTGTAGGAACCGTTCTGAACCATATCCTGGAAGACAGCCATACCGAGTTTGTCGCAGCAGTAGTAAAAGACATCGGGCTCGATCTTGATATGCTTTCTCAGCATGTTAAAGCCTAGTTTTTTCAGGAGAAGAATATCCTTTTCAAAAGCCGCGGGTGATTCCGGCGTAAACAGACCATCTGCAAAATAACCCTGATCCAGAACACCGTGGAAGTAGTAGGGCTTGTGATTCAGGAAAAGACGGGGCATGCCGTTTTCAAGTTCGATCGTCAGGTCGCGGAGCGCAAAATAGGAATCTACACGGTCATCACCGTATTCAATGCTGAAATCATACAGCACGGGTGTTTCAGGAGTCCAGAAAGCAGGATCTGTCACAGTAAACGTGACCGTATTTCCGGTGAATTCGTATGCCGTTCCGGCGGCGGATAATATGAGGCGCGAAACAGGATACGGGGCATCGTTGGATGTTCTGTCAGCGATATTGAGGGCGGAACCCGCAGCGGCGTCTGCCGTTGAGATCTTTACAGTCACTTCCGTGCCATGTGTCACGACTTCAATGTCATCCACATATTGTGCAGGCACAGCTTCCAGCCATACGGTCTGCCAGATGCCGGAGACCGGCGTGTACCACATGCCGCCGCGCTTATGCTTCTGTTTTCCGTAGGGGAAAATTCCCTCGTTCAGATGGTCCTCTACACGGACAACGAGGTCATTCAGTTCCTCCAGTACATCGGTGATATCAAAGGTAAAATGCGTGTAACCGCCTTCATGGCGACCCAGACGATGGCCGTTTAAGAAGACATCGGCCACCTGGTCCACCGCTCCAAAGTGCAGCAGGACACGCGCGTGGTCAAACAGCAGCCCGTCGTCTAACGCAAAGGTTGTGCGGTAGAAGCGCACATCTTCATCGCCAAAGGGATAATCCACACCGGAAAGGCGGGACTCCGGCGGGTAGGGGACGCGGATCTCCACACCGTAATCGTCCTCGCCGCCGCCCGGGGAGGTCATGCTCCGCGGCAGGGAAAGATCAAACTGCCAGGTGCCGTTTAGTGACGCCCAGCGTTTGCGCACCATACGGGGACGCGGGTAGGTGTTATTCCAATCGTCTGCCTGAAAAAGGCGGGAATCAACAGTACTCATAATAACCTCTTAGATTTTGATCCTGGTCCATTTTCCACTGTAGAAACGGATGGACATGAAGATGAAGCGGCAGCACTGATCGGCAAAAACGCCGCACCAGATGCCGATGATGCCCCAATGGAACCAGTAGCAGCAGATATAGGACACGATGGTACGAATGAAAGAAACACTGATGACACCGGCGATGGCGGTGTACAGCGTATCGCCCGCGCCGCGCAGGCTGCCGCTGAAGATGACCTGCTGGATCTGGAACACAACGGTAACGATAATGATGTAGGAAATATTCACGCCGGTGGCAATGATCTCCTGTTCTTCAAAGAATATGCCGAAGATGGAACGGCTGAAGAAGAAGTAGAGGATTGCCAGAAGTACGGAGATGCCGGCACCGAATAAGCGGCATGCGTGACCGTAATTTTTGGCTTTGTCCGGTTTTCCTTCGCCCAGTGAAAGGCCGATGAGGGCAACAGCGGACTGCTGCAGACCATCGCCGAAAGCAAAGGAAAGACCCAGAAGATTCATACCCACCTGATGCGCGGCCATGGCGGCTGTGCCCTGTTTGGCGGCCATCAGTGCGGTTGCCATGAAGCCAAAGCGGAGAAGCAGCTGCTCCAGGAAGATGCCGTAGCCGATGCGGATCATGTCCTTCACCGCGCGAAGCTTGGGGCGGATCCTTTTAGCGAGAATGTACGGGATACTGACAAAACTGTCTTTCTGGAAGAGAGAGAGCAGCGACATGACTGCAGCAACAACGGTACCGAGGACGGTGGCCAGTGCTGCACCGGTGATGCCAAGTGCCGGGAAACCCAAATGACCGCCGATCAGCAGGTAGTTGAAGACCACATTGACGGCGCTGGAGGTCAGATTCGTGCGCATTGTGATGCGGGTCTTTCCGGAGCCGCGCTGTGCGGAGTTGACAGCCATCTGAATGACATTGAAAATCATGCAGCCCATGATGATGCGGAGATAGGTAACGCCCATATACTGTGTATCGGCGGTGGAGCCGCAGAGGCGGATGATGGGATCCGCAAAGACCACAAAAACGATGCCCATCAGAATACTCAGAAGAGTGACGATGATGAGGGCTGTCAGCAGGATCTCATTGGCTTCCTTCTCTTTCTTTTCACCGCGGCGGCGGGCAACCAGCGCGGAAATGGAAACATTGAAGGCTGTAAACATTGCAAAGCCGATGTTTTTGGGCTGCTGCGTCAGGCCGACTGCCGCGACAGCGCTTGCGCCCAAGGAACTGACCATTGCGGAGTCGATGATGCCGGCCAGTGCCACGAAGAAGGACTCCACGATGGCGGGCCATGCCATGTTCAGGGTTTCGGAAAATAAAGTTCGATCGAGTTTTTTAAACATTCATATGCCTGTTTTCATAAAGATTTTTCGGTTTTGCAGAAGCAAAAGATTTTACTGCGGTGGTATCCTTCTGGATCCGGTCAATGAGATCGATGTTGTGAAGCGCAGGTTCGCAGCGTAATGTGCGTCAGCAAAATAAATTCCCGGCAATGGTGCTTGCCGGGAATTCATGATCAGTGACTGAATGATCAGACTTCCTTGATCTTCCTCTTTTCTTGTGAATGTACGTAATGGTGCTTGTGGTCGGCAGGAACTGCCGGACCGAGGAATCTTCATATTAGAAAATCTGTTTATGATTATAGCAAAAAAAACAGAGATTTCAAATATTTCCGAGGAAATTTGTTGAAATTTGTTGAAAAGAATATGCCTGTCAGGGGATATTGAAAAAATACGGAAAACTGCTATGATAGAAAGAAAAAGCGGTGGAAAACCGATGCATCAGATGGGAAAATCAGTGGAAACCGGTTTGGAAACGTAAAAAGATGGTCCGGAAACGGACAGGAGGAGCATATATGCAGGAAATGAAAGAACAGGCGCGTCAGGAAGCACTGGCCAAACTGATGGATGCTGAAAATGAGAATATGAACGTGATCCTCGATGCCATCGCAGCGGGTGTCACTATTACGGACCGTAATGTGCAGATTGACCGTACGGTTGAAATTGAAGCCGGTGCGGTGATCCTTCCCGGCTGCATTCTTCGCGGAAATACAAAGATCGCGGCTGGATGTGTCATCGGCCCGAATACGGTGATCGAAAACAGTGAGATCGGTGCGGGAAGCACGATCAATGCAAGCCAGATCTACGGTTCAAAGATCGGTGAGAAGAATAACATCGGCCCGTTCACACACGTGCGTGTGGATACCGTGACAGATTACGGCGTACATCTGGGCGCGTATGTTGAGACCAAGAATTCCAACCTGGCACGCGGCAACACGGTCAGCCATCTGACATACATCGGCGACAGCGATGTCGGTAAGTACTGCAACTTTGGCTGCGGTACTGTTACCAGCAACTATGACGGCAGTGCAAAGCATCGCACGACCATCGGCGACTACTGCTTCATCGGATGCAATACGAACCTGATTGCGCCGGTCACCATCGGCGACGGCGCCTACACCGCGGCCGGCAGCACCATCACCAAGGACGTTCCGGCTGGAGACATGGGTATTGCCCGTGAACGCCAGACCAACATTGAAGGCTACGCCAAGCCGAAGCTGGAGGCCTACATCGCAAAGAAGACCAAGCTGGAAGAAGAGCAGAAAACGGGGCACACGAAAGCCGAGACGGAGTCGAGGGAACGTGTTCCGAAGGAACCGCGTGTGTGACCCTAGGGCTTTGCCCGTTAACAGGGTTGACAGAATGAAACGTCCCCAATGACAACTTTAAAACATAACAAAAACGCCGGTTGACTTT
>CAMGCK010000052.1 GCA_946040795.1 uncultured Lachnospiraceae bacterium | reverse complement strand
GCAATCTTAAAGCTTCCATACAGCTGTCTAATAAAGATGCTCTACTGAATGAAGCGTCCATAGAACTAAAAGCATCAATAAGCGCTCTTTTCATGGGATTTGATGCCTGCATTTAATTTGCATTTTTGAAAAAGCATCAATTATTTCCTGTTCTCATTTTTTTGATGCTCTCACAACTTTGTATTTTTCCAAAAAGCATCTATTACACTTGTTTTCTGCGTATTTGATGCTGATTATAGAAAAAGATTGCGTACCAACTCATCTATAGCACCGATTTACTGCATTTGATTGACTTTTATCTCTATCAATGGCATCCAATTTCTCAGATCAAGCTGGTTTTGATGCTTTTTGAAAATTCACCATCACTTGCCGGCATCAATTTTCATGATTCAGCCTTTTTTGATGCTTTTTGGAAATTCACCATCACTTGCCGGCATCGATTTTCATGATTCAGCCTTTTTTGATGCTTTTTGGAAATCAACATTCTCAGGCGTCTTACTGCACGCTCCCACCTTCTTCATATTTCCTTATTTTTTTACATATTTCCTTACTTTTACTTGACTATACAAACTAACAGGCGTATAATTTACCACTGTAAAGTGATATATTGTCACGGAGGACAAGTTTTCATGAAGCAGAATCTTTTTAGCAGCTCATATTATTACTTTTATTTTACTATCTAACGTAGTAAGAGTAATTTGTGATGCTAAAAATTCCGATAATACGATGAATTTATAAAGCGGCGCAGGTTACTCTGCGCCGCTTTATTTTTCAGAAGGAGAAGAAAACATGATCGTAGTAGTTAAACCCAATGTAAGTGATGAACGTCAGAATCAGCTCATCGACTGGCTGAAAGGCATGGGCCTCGGCGTCCATATTTCAATCGGAGAATTTAGTACCGTACTCGGCCTCATCGGTGATACCACTAAGGTCGACACCGATCTCATCGCAAGCCTGGACATCGTGGACTCCGTCAAGCGCGTATCCGAGACCTTCAAGCAGTGCAACCGGAAATTCCATCCGGAGGACAGCATCATCACCATTCCGACCGCTCATATCAAAGCGGCTGAAAACAAGGACGGCATCAAGATCGGCGGCGGAAACTTTGCCATGATGGCCGGTCCCTGCTCCGTTGAATCCGAAGATCAGATCGTGAACATCGCCAAGGCCGTCAAGGCATCCGGTGCCAACCTGCTTCGCGGCGGCGCTTTCAAGCCGCGTACTTCCCCGTATGATTTCCAGGGTCTGAAGGCGGAAGGCATCGAACTCTTAAAGATCGCCCGCGAGGAGACCGGCCTTCCGATCGTTACCGAGATCATGAATCTCCGTGACCTGCCGCTCTTTGATGACGTGGATGTTCTTCAGGTTGGCGCGCGCAACATGCAGAACTTTGACCTCCTGAAGGAACTCGGCAAGACCAACAAGCCGATTCTTTTAAAGCGCGGCCTCGCAAACACGCTGAAGGAACTTTTAATGAGCGCGGAATACATCATGTCCGAAGGCAATGAGAATGTCATCCTCTGCGAGCGCGGTATCCGTACTTACAGCGATTACACCCGGAACACGCTGGATCTTTCCGCTGTTCCCATGCTTCACGAGCTCTCTCATCTTCCGGTCATCGTGGATCCAAGCCATGCTACCGGCATCGCCCGCCTGGTATCCCCGATGGCATGCGCAGCCGCTGCCTGCGGCACGGACGGCCTGATCATCGAAGTCCACAACGATCCGATACATGCTCTCTGCGACGGCGCGCAGTCCCTGCGTCCGGAAGATTTTGATGTCGTATGCAAAAAAGTTCAGAAGATCCGGGAGGCACTTGCATGAATGTAGGAATCGTCGGACTGGGCCTCATCGGCGGCTCATTCGCAAAAGCATATACAGAAGCCGGACATCATGTCCTGGCTTTTGATACGGACCGTCAGATCCTTTCCTTTGCCGGCATCAGCGGCGATATTCAGGAGGAACTGACCCGGGAAAATATCGGGGACTGTGACCTCGTTCTGGTCTGCGTCTATCCGGAAGCCGCCATCCGTTATCTGGAGGAAATGGCACCGTATATCGGCAAGAAGCCGGTGGTCATTGACTGCTGCGGCACAAAGCGCACGGTCTGCCACGCCTGCCGTGAGATTGCGGATAAAAACGGTTTCACCTATGTGGGCGGTCATCCGATGGCCGGCCGTCAGTACTCCGGCTTCAAGTACGCGAAGTCCACACTGTATCACAATGCGCCGATGGTCATCGTTCCAGCGGACTTCAACGACATCATGCTGTTAAGCAAAATTAAGGGTCTTTTAGCCCCTGCGGGCTTCGGCAGTATCTCGGTCACCACCGCTGAAAAGCACGACGAAATGATTGCTTTTACGTCTCAGCTGGCCCATGTGGTGTCCAATGCGTACATCAAGAGCCCCACCGCCCTTTCGCACAAAGGGTTTTCAGCAGGCAGCTACAAGGACATGACCCGCGTGGCATGGCTGAACCCGCAGATGTGGGCTGAACTTTTCCTGGAAAACGGCGACAACTTAAACAACGAGATCGACTTTATCATCAAGAGTCTGACCGAGTACCGTGATGCCATCGCGGACAATGACCGCGACCGCCTCATTCAGCTGCTCGCAGACGGACGCGACAGAAAAGAGGAGATAGACGGATGAACACAGTACACGTTAGCGCTTCCGGAAGCTATGACATCGTGATCGGACAGGGCCTCCTGCCCTCCATCGGCGAGCGCATGAAAGCTTTTGACAAGGTGAAAAAGATCGCCCTGGTCTCCGATGACAATGTTTACCCGTTGTACGGTGAGACCGTGAAGGCCGCCATGGAAGCCGCCGGATTTGAAGTTTCCGTTTTTGTTTTCCCGCATGGTGAGCATTCCAAATGCCTGAAGACCTACGGCGAACTCCTGGAATTCATGGACGAGAAGCACCTCTCCCGCAGCGACATGATCGCGGCACTGGGCGGCGGTGTCACCGGTGACCTTGCCGGTTTTGCCGCAGCCACTTATCAGCGCGGCATCCGTTTTGTGCAGATCCCGACTTCTCTCCTTGCCATGGTGGACTCCTCCGTGGGCGGAAAGACCGCTGTCGATCTCGCACACAGCAAAAACCAGGTCGGTGCCTTCTGGCAGCCCTCCCTGGTCCTCATCGACACCGATGTTCTGGCAACACTTCCTGACGCGGAATACCGCTGCGGCTGCTCCGAGATCATCAAATACGGTGTCCTCGGAAACCGCACGCTCTTTGATGAATGCCTAAAGACCCCCATCAAGGACCAGGCTGAACACATTATCACGGTCTGCGTTTCCATGAAGCGCGATACCGTCGAGCAGGATGAATTCGACCGCGGCGAACGAATGAAGCTGAATCTGGGACACACGCTCGGCCACGTGGCGGAAGCCCTCAGTGACTTTCAGACACTGCACGGTCAGGCCGTTTCCATGGGTATGGCAGCCATTACCCGCATTGCCGTAAAGCAGGGAATCTGTTCGGAAGAAACGCTGAACGAACTTTTGAATATCCTCCGGGTCTACGAGCTTCCCACGGAAATGCCTTACACCGCAGACCAGATGGTCGATATCATGCTGACCGACAAGAAGGTGGCCGGCGGAACGCTCCGTGTGATCCTCCCGGAAGAGATCGGCGTCTGCCGCATCGATTCCGTCCCGGCCGCAGACCTGAAGAACTGGCTGATTTCCGGAGGCATCCATGAATGAGACCCTGAAGCCGGGCATGCGGACAGGCACTGTCACCATTCCTGCATCCAAATCCTATGCACACCGTTACCTGATCATGGCAGCGCTGTCCACGAGTGACAGCGTGATCCGCTGTGAAGGGCTTTCAAACGATATCACCGCGACCATGGACTGTTTAAATTCCCTGGGCGCGGATATTGTGCTGTCTCAGGACGGCACGATCCACGTATCCCCCATCCGCGAGGTTCCGTCCGGCCTCTGTCACCTGCATTGCCGGGAAAGCGGTTCCACACTCCGTTTCCTGCTGCCCCTTGTGGGCGCGCTGAAAGCAAATGCAGTGTTCCATATGGAAGGCCGTCTTCCGGCCCGCCCGCTGGCACCGCTTGATGAAGTGCTGACGGCTCACGGCATGACCCTTCGCAAAGACAGCGATCTTCTGTATGTTTCCGGCGCGCTGACGTCCGGATCCTACAGTATCCCCGGCAATATTTCCTCACAGTACATCTCAGGACTTCTGATGGCGCTGCCGCTTCTTTCCGGTAAAAGTACGCTGGATGTCACCGGTACCGTGGAATCCCGCGATTACATCGCCATGACGGAAGATGTGGTCAGAGGCTCCGGCATCTGCTATGATAAGGCGCAGGATCACTACAGGATTCCCGGCGCTCAAAGGAGTGCCCTCTCAGGCCATGTGACAGTGGAAGCCGACTGGTCCAATGCCGCATTTTTCCTGTCCATCGGTGCACTGTCCGATGAAGGAGTGCTGGTTCGCGGCCTGAATTTAAAGTCCGCGCAGGGTGACTCGCGCGTGCTGAATGTTCTGAGGACCTTCGGCGCAAGCATTTGCGAAACCGATGAAGGTATTTTGATCAAAAAAGACACACTGAAGGGCTGCGTCATCGATGCTGCCCCCATTCCGGATCTGATTCCTGTCCTCTGTACCGTCGCTTCCCTGGCGGAAGGCACTACCCGCGTCATCAACGCATCCCGTCTGCGCCTGAAGGAATCGGACCGTATCGTGACCACATGCACCATGCTTTCCGCACTGGGTGCCGATATCCACGAGGAAGGCGATGACATCGTCGTTACCGGAAGACCGGCGCTTACCGGCGGTACCACGGAGACTTTCCTGGATCACCGCATTGCCATGTCTGCGGCCGTTGCCGCCACGGCATCCACCGGCCCCGTCACGATCCTGAACGCGGAATGCGTACAGAAATCCTACCCGCGCTTTTTTGATGATTTCAGCGCACTGAAGGAGACCACATGAGTATTTTTCACGGAGACAACATCGAACTTGAGATCTACGGCGCGTCCCACGCTCCGGCCATCGGTATGAAACTGACCGGTGTTCCCGCGGGCATGCAGGTGGACACCGCCGTTTTACAGCGATTTTTAAACCGCCGCGCACCGGGGCAGAACGCATTTTCCACAGCCCGCAAGGAAGCGGACATGCCGGAATTTCTGACCGGTCTTACAGACGGCGTCACAAACGGTGACATCATCCACGCCAAGATCCAAAACACCAATACCCGTTCGCGCGATTATGATAATCTGCGCACTGTTCCCCGCCCGGGTCACGCCGATTACACCGCCATGGTGAAATACGGTGAAAAGGCGGAACTTGCCGGCGGCGGTCCTTTCTCCGGCCGTCTTACCGCACCGCTCTGCATTGCGGGCGGCATGCTGATGCAGGAGCTGGAAAAGGAAGGCATTCACATTTTCGCGCGCATTCTGTCCATCGGAAACATTTACGATGAGGGCGATTTTACCGCACCGGTCTCCGGCAAGGCCTGGCCCTGCGTAAATGACGCTCAGGGCAAAAAAATGCAGGAACTGATTCTGGAGAAAAAGGCCATCGGCGACTCTGTGGGCGGTATCATCGAGTGCATGATCACCGGGCTTCCCGTGGGCATCGGCGGACCGCTGTTTGACGGTATGGAAGGTCACATCGCCCCCGTGGTATTCGGTATTCCGGCCGTCAAGGGCATCGAATTCGGCGCCGGTTTCAAGGCGACTGAATTGCTCGGCAGTGAAAACAACGATCCCTTCACCGTGAAGGACGGCAAAGTCGTCACGACAACCAACAACGCCGGCGGCATTCTGGGCGGCATCACAAACGGCATGCCTCTTGTTTTCCGCGCAGCCATGAAACCCACCCCTTCCATCGCGCTGACGCAGAAAAGCGTGGACATGAGTACCATGACGGAAACGGAAATGCAGGTTCAGGGACGTCACGATCCCTGCATCGTGCTGCGCGCCGTCCCGTGCATTGAAGCTGCTGCAGCGGTGGCGGTGTATGACGCACTGCTGACCCGGAAGAAAGAGCTGGAAGCCTGACGCAACGCCTTGATAAACGTACCGCCAAGTGAAACGTTCCTGAAAAATTGAGGTTTTACCAAAGGAGATCCTTATGGATTTGAATGATTACAGAACAAAGATCGATAAGATCGATGAACAGCTCGTGAAGCTCATCGCAAAACGCATGGACGTTGCCGCTGACATTGCCGCCTATAAAAAAGAAAACGGACTGCCGCTCATAGATGCCACAAGAGAACGTCAGAAACTGGCCGATCTTGCCAGACTGGCACCGGACGGCATGAAAGAGTACACGCAGCTTTTCTATTCACTGATGTTTGACTTAAGCCGCAGCTATCAGGGACGCCTGGTGGGCACGACATCTGCTCTTCCGAATAAAATCAACGACGCGCTGGAGAACACCCCCAAGCTGTTCCCCTCCGGCGTTTCCGTGGTCTGTCAGGGCGTGGAAGGCGCTTATCAGCAGATGGCCTGTGACCGGGTATTTAAAAATCCGTGCATCAGTTATGTGAATTCATTTGAAGAAGTGTTCACAGCCATTGAAGACGGTGTCGCCAAATACGGTGTCCTTCCGCTTGAAAACAGCACCGCAGGCTCCGTAAATACCATCTACGACCTGATGATGAAGCATAAGTTCTACATCGTCCGTTCCGTACGCCTGAAGATCGACCACAACCTTTTAGTCAATCCGGGGACAAAACTCGAGGATATCAAAGAGATCTATTCGCATCCGCAGGCGCTTCTTCAGTGTGCCAGCTACCTGAAGAAATTCCCGAATGCCCGTGTCATCCCCAGTGAAAACACGGCGGTGGCCGCAAAAATGGTCTCTGCCTCCGGAAGAAACGACATCGCCTGCCTGTCTTCCCGAAACTGCATGAAGCTGTACGGTCTCAGATGCCTGGAATCCTCTGTGCAGGATCAGGCCAATAACTACACTCGCTTCATCTGCATCACGCGTCATCTGGAGATCTATCCGGGGGCGGACCGAACCAGTCTGATGGCTACGCTTCCGCATACCCCCGGTGCGCTGTACAAGATGCTCTCCCGTTTCTATGCTCAGGGTATCAACTTAAACAAGCTGGAAAGCCGGCCGATTCCGGACCGCGATTTTGAGTTCATGTTCTACTTTGACCTGGAGGCCTCTGTGTACTCACCGGCCTTTATGGACCTTATGGGTGAGATGAAGAGTCTCTGCGAGACCTTTACCTACCTTGGAACCTACAGTGAGGTGATCTGATGCTGAAATGCGGACTTTTGGGCAAAAAATTGGGGCATTCTTACTCCCCGCAGATTCACGAACTTCTTGCAGATTATGAATATCTGCTTTATGAGCGTGCACCTGAAGAAGTGGAAGATTTCATAAAAAACGGCGACTGGAACGGACTGAATGTCACGATTCCGTATAAGAAAGACGCCTTCCGATGCTGCGATGAGGTGTCGGAAACGGCTCGGGACATGGGCAGCGTCAATACGCTGGTACGCCGTCCGGACGGTACCATCTTCGGCGATAATACGGATGTGTACGGATTTGAACAGATGGTCAAAGTTTCCGGAATCGATGTCACCGGAAAAAAAACACTGGTCTTCGGCAACGGCGGCGCGGCACAGGCGGTACTGAAAGCGCTGCACGGACTGGGCGCAGAAACGGTTGTCATCAGCCGTTCCGGTGAGAACAATTACGACAATCTGCTGGAACGTCATGCTGACGCGGAGATCCTGGTCAATACAACGCCGGTGGGCATGTACCCGGAAACGGGCGTATCCGTCATCGACCTCCGGGATTTCCCGAGCTGCAAAGGCGTTCTGGACATCATCTACAACCCGGCCCGCACTGCTCTTCTGCTTCAGGCAGAGGAACTGAGCATTCCGCACATCAACGGTCTTTTGATGCTGGTGGCACAAGCTAAAAAAGCCTGCGAACGCTTCACCGGCGAGCCGGTGCCGGATATCAACACGATCCGCGTCACAAATCAGCTGGCAAAGGACATGGGAAACATTGTTCTCATTGGAATGCCGGGATGCGGCAAGACCACCATCGCCAAGCTGCTGCAGGAAAAGACCGGCCGCCCATTGGTGGACGCCGATGAAGAGCTGGTTAAAAATGCCGGCACGACCATTCCGGAAATCTTTCGTGATTTTGGTGAAGAAATCTTCCGGGCTATGGAAACAGAAACCCTCTCCCGGATCGGCATGAAGTCCGGTCAGATCATCTCAACCGGCGGCGGCTGCGTGACCCGTCCTGTAAACTATCCGCTGCTGCATCAGAACGGCGTGATCATCTGCATCGAGCGCGATGTAAACAAGCTTGCGCGTGACGGACGTCCGCTTTCGGAAAACAGCGATCTTTTCAAAATGTACGAGACCCGCAAACCCATGTACGAACGCTTTGCGGACTATGTCATTGACAACAACGGCACTCCCGAAGAGACCGTGGCAAAGATCCTGGAACTTGTGAAATAATCAATCATAAAAAGAACCGGCTGATTTCCCGAAGAAAATCAACCGGTTCTTTCTGCTTGTTATTAATACGGCCACTTCACTGCTTCTTCGTACTTCGGTGTGTCTCTGAATCTGCGCTTTTCTCCGTGTTCATCCACATAGGCCATGACCGCTTCTTCACGGTCTGTATACAGTTCCGGTTCTGCGGAAAGCAGCATACTGTTCACATGCTCCGGAGTGCATGGTACCCATGAGGGAAGGCCTTCCGTATCCGGCGTGCCGTTCTTTGCAAACGATGTAAACGCGCCGGCCATGATGGCCTCCAGTTTGTCTGTATCCGGTCCGATGTTGGCCGCAGGACAGTCTTCCGCATGATGCCAGAAGTACGGAAGGTCTGCACCGTGTCCGGACATCATGCCGCCAAAGACGGTAAGTTCCTGTGCAAACATGTAGAGGAATGTGGGAGCATCGGCCTCTTTTGCACGCTGTTTGGCATAATTCAGCGTATTTTTGCGAAAAAATGTATCCATCAGATGCGCGTACTTCATGGGAACGGTCGGGTATGCGTCCGCAAAAAGCTCCAGGTACTTCGGATCCTCACGGAGACCGTTATCCATCTGGAATTCCGCAAAGCAGGAGCCGATCATCACCGGAATGTTTTTGAAGTATTCGGATACGCCTTTATGCGGAAGATCGCCGGGGTAATAGTCGCCGGGAATCGGCGCCCAGCCAAAGCTCTTGCCGGTCTCTGCCAGTTTTGCTTCAGCGCGGCGTACGGCACGAATCAATACAAAATCCGGGACCTCCAGAAAACGTTCAAATTCGTTGCGCTTCAGATCAAGTTCAGCAAATAAAGCATCCAGGAATTCCGCGTTGGTGGCCGCGGACGGATCGTTCGGATCCTTGTCGTGAATGACGCCGCTCATGATGATGGCCTTGTGGTAGAGACCATCGGCTGCCGGAGACTGTGCCAGCGCGCTGACCTTACCGCCGCCGCCGGACTGGCCGTAAATGGTGACGTTATTCGGGTCGCCGCCAAAGTTCTGAATATTGTCACGGACCCATTCCAGGGCGAGGACCATGTCAGCCAGGCTCGCGTCCTTGGAATTTTTGTACTCTTCACCGTATTCGGAAACGTCCAGGAAGCCGAATACATTCAGTCGATGGTTCAGCGACACCACGACCACATCGTCGTTTTTGGCCATACCATCGCCCGGGTACGGCTCTAAATTGATGGAGGAGCCCACGGAATAGCCGCCGCCGTGCAGGAAGACCATGACAGCCTTCTTCGCGTTCGGGTCCAGCGTATCCGTCCAAACATTTAAGTACTGGCAATGCTCGCTCTGAGGCCAGCACTGATTGGGCAGCATGATGTTTTCTGCCGGCATTTCACGCGGGAAGCCCTCCCATACACAGTCGTAACCGTAAGCCAATGCGTCCTTGATACCCTCCCAGGGTTCCACCGGTTCCGGCATCTGAAAGCGCTTCGCAACACCGTAACGGATACCCTGGAACGTGAATACATCGTCATATAAAAAACCGCGGATCTTACCCGCCTTGGTCTGCACGACCGGATAGTCCGGATCGCAGCGGAATGTCTTTGCCATAATGACCTCCTTTGTTTTGATGTGAACGAATCAAAGCTTTTTCTTCATCATAGCAATGAGGTGATTTGGCGTCAAGAGGCTGGACGGATGGTTTTCAGCAGGTCGATTATCCTGAATCAATGTTTCTCCCACAATTCCATGAGGTCGCCTCCACCCCGGCTGCAGTTTTTCAGAGCCTCTCGGATTTCCTCGTCCCCAATGCCCTCAAGCCATTCCAATCGATCAAAATAGACCGCGCATTGGATCATGTGACTGCGAATCATGCCGACTCCCATGATGGACATGTCCATATTCAGACCGGACTGTGCCGCATTCCGATCAACCGGCATCTCGGGAAGGATCACTGCATGTACTGTATAGCGGAAAGCATTACACTCCTTCTCCTCAAGGTATGCCATGAAAGCTTTCATCTGTCCGTAACACCGTTCAATTCTTCGCGATTTGAGTATTCGATCGAAGGTTCAATGAACCTCGCCGGAAAGTTCTTCCATGCTGCCATCCAGAAGCCGGATCTTTGCGCCGGTCATTCCATCTTCTTTTGCTGCGCTCTCGTTGGTTCCATTGGTATTCTTTTCAATCTGCTCTTCTTGTTTCATGGGGTCTCCGATATTCTTCCATCATCGCAATACTCAACTCTTTCTCTATACGTACGCCGTTACAACGCACACAAAACAGCCAGCGATGCCGCGCTTCCGATGAACCACAGCCGCATTGTCTTCTTTCCGCTGAGTACCTGCACCAGCAGACAAATGCCGGCATAAAACAGAACTACCGACAGCCACACGCTTTTCAGACGGAGCGGCGTAAAACCAAAGACCTGAATATAAATCAGCAGTTTCAGGAAGGCAATGACGGAAAACAGCATGTTTTCCATTGTCAGCAGGGTAACCGCACCTTTCATGAGCGGTGTTTCACGTTCCGCACTGACCATCGTCAGATAAAGCAGTGTAAGATTCACAAAATTGATGCCGCACATATAAATAAAACCGCTGTGGGCATTCTGAGCATAGGTGAGGCCGGCAGGAAGTTTCATAAAAAATGTCGGGATCAGTACCGTTCCCTGTACAAAAAAGAACAATCCGTAAAATGCGGTGAACAACGCAATCAACAGGATCCAGACCAGCTGCGGAACTCTCCGGCACTTTTCCTGAAGTATCCTGAAATTGCTTCCTCGTGTGCGTGCGCTCTCTTCGGTCTGGCGGTAAAACCCACCGAGCATTCCGTACAGATACGGTGTAAGGAGCAGTGTGAGCAGGATCTCCGAAACCAGCGTTCCCCAGTTCCATTCGGGCCGGAAGAATGCGGAAAGTGAAATCATGAGCAGGCTGTAATTCATATCGGCCGCGCTCATCAATGCGACAGCGATCCACAGCAAAATCAGACCGACACTAAATGCAAGCAGAACGATCGGCAGCTTCCGCATGCGTTCTTTCGTTCGGCCGGTCAGTATGCCGCGAAATACGGTGCCGATCGTGCCGATATGCAGAAAGATCTGTGAGAAAGGCATACCGAAAAATAAAATTCCGGCATCCTGAAGCAGCAGACTGCTCTTTCCTTCTGCCAGACGGTCGGAACGGCAGATCACATAATAAGCAGCAAATAAATGCAGAAACAGGATCTTGAACGCTGGTTCCCAGACGCTGTATCGTCCAAGGGACAAACCGACAGCCCCGTCCTTTCCTGCGATGACGCTGCCAAGAAGTACCAGTGTGGTTCCGACCAGAAGGATCACACTTTCCGCAGAACGTTTTCTCCGGAAATAAAAAGTCTCCACTAAAGCCAAAAAGGCAATCGTAAACAGCGCCAGAAATATCCGATAATATGTGTCGGTATAAAACGCGTGAACATACAGATAGCTGATGGGAAGCATCAGAATTGCCATAATCTTTTCAATTGCAGCCGTTTGCATTTCAGATTTTCTCCTTTCGATAAGTATTTATCGTTTTTCGATAAATGCACTATATCATCGAAAAGACTGGCTGAATTGGAAAACTGACTTCCAGTTTGCAAAAGTAAATACCTGTTCCTGAAAACCTTTGCAAGACTAAATTCTGGTATTTCAAGAAATCATAGATTTAGCGGAATTTACAATTCCGAACTGGAACTTACAAAACCAAATAGATTGAACCAGTTGCTGGGGTATGGTAAGATAATCCCAGATCAAACTCTGTGCTGAAAAAAGGCGCACTTTAAGCGGAGGTCGAATTTATCTTTCTTTTTTTGCAAGATTAAATTCCACCCCTGATGGTAGTGTTTATGAATCCGGATGGCGATCCGATCAGCTTATTTTTTCAGCAGATATGGTGTGAGATTGATCTCATTCGCGGGGATTTCCTTAATGCCGAGCTTAGCTAAGGTGTCTCCACCGTAAAGGAAGCTGAACAACTGGTTTGCAGACTGGTCGTTCAGCTTTTTTCTTGTGTAGGAATTAATGTGACTCATCATAAGAGACACATCGTCCTGGGTTAAGTCGTCAAATGATGTCTTCTTCGGAAGGACCCGGCGGATCATCTCATGACATACTTCACAGCCACCTTTCTGGTTAGAACGCTGTGGATCACAGTAGAATACACGGGTTCTTCTCTCGCCATCACCATTAAACTCAATGCCTAAAGGATCGGTAAATTCACTTCCACGGTCAGTTATGATCACTGGAAATAATTCAGTGAATTTCTCGTGCCCTAAAAGGACATAGAGCTGATTGAATATATCTGTTACAGAGCGTGCAGTGTTAGCATCACGTATAAATGCCAGCATAAGATTACAACTCTGAAAGAAGATGGTCAGAAAGACCTTTCCGCTCTTTCTTCCTTCAACAGAGTCCATTTCAACCACAGCAACATCAGGATTAGAAGCGATATATGCCTGAAAATCCTCGTAAGTGCGGCCGACGTGGCACTTCTTGTCGACCCTTACAGGTTTCTTCTTTTTTCGAATGCGGTAACGGACTTTGCGTGGAAGGTCGCTGTTGCAAACAGAAAGAAGACCAGCATCGATATAGTTGTAAATTGTCTTCTCATCCAGCATGATCAGGTCAACGTTATTGACACAGATCTGGTGAACGGACTGTCCCTGTTTGATCAGAGGAGAGATGATACCATCAACCCTTTTTAATTCTTCAGAACTGATAGCGAACCCCTGTCGACTTTCGCTGCGAACAGCTTCGTATTCGTTCTGAGCATACTTAGCCTCATATAGATGGCGTTTTAACTTACACCCCTGTCTGGTATCACAGCCATTGCAAACATAAGGCGGCTTCTTGAGTTTCAGGCAAACCTGTTCCTCAAAATCAGGACAGTGGGTATAACAAGGAGGAGCACACTTCTTGCAGTCCTGCCCCCAGCGTTTCTTGCAGGGCTTGCAGATGTCACCATAATGCTTGCAGGTATGTCTATTAGCACAGGGATTGTAGGTACTCTTTTCCACAATCTTATAATGATTGCGGATTTCCTTGGAAATCGTTGATGGATCCTTTCCCAGGAGTTCCCCGATTTCCTTAAATTTGAGATTATCACGGAGTGATACTTCTATCGTCTGTCTTTCATCAAATGTCAGATGTGCATTCTTTGCCATAGTAGTTTCTCCTTTGGTAGGATGCCATCCGGATATCAGCTGAAAGGTTGATTATAACAGAAGGGGCTCTGCCCCTTAAACCCCGAGGTTTATCGCTTTGTGTTTCCACAGGAGCAAAGAAAAAGAGCAACACGCTCAGTGCTGCTCCTGTGTAACCCTGGATGCCGCTCAGGTCGCTCCTCAGCGTTGCCTTATCCTGCTTCTCAGGGAAAGTAACTATATTATATTGGATTACTAACCGGAATTCAACCGGTTGGAGAAAGGTTTGGAAAAGTTACTTCCACCACTGTTTTTGCAATGGTAAGTTCCAGTTAAGCCCTACTGGAACTGGAATTTACTTTTCCAATTGACCTTGTTCTGGCCATAATAGAGTCCTTTCTTCTGCCCATTTCTGGGGCTGATCATAGATTGCTCGTCAAATCGAACTCTTCTGAAAAATAGGGGATTGAGGTACTGGTGAAGTACACTCCGGCCATAAACCCCGGTGTATGTTAGTTTATCTTATTCTGGTCGGGTAAAAGCGTCATATGCCGTGGCATTCGTGATACGCACCGCAAGGATGCAACCACAGCCAACGAGAGTTCCGCTGCGCTGGATGTGCAGAAACAATTACAGGATGCCATGGACTACAAGGGCAGTACCGAAGAAAAGAAAGCCCGCCTGTTCCTTGCTAACCTTGACATTGACTATGATGCGATTACCAGAGAGCAGTTTACAAATCTGATTGAAGTGCTGAAACTGTCCAGGCATATGAACAGCCCGATCAGCCAGCGTGGCAAAGGCAGTATGCCCCACGGCAAGGGAAAAAGAAAACGCAAATAATATTGGACTATAAAAAGAAAAACCGCTGCAACTTCCATCCTTTATGGGGATGAAAATTGCAGCGGTTTCATTCTTTTATGCGTTACGCTTGATTGCCCTCATCTCAATATATCCACGTTTCCCACGGGGTTCCAGCTGAATACGGGGATTGCTGTCATCCCACACATAACCGATCACCGCAGGGTCATAATTATCCATTGCCTGCTGTACGGAAACGATGGCATCGCAGTAATCCTCCTCGGCAAAGGGCTCGCCCTGGAACATGAGGTAGTCTGCTGCGGGAAGCAGGATCGTGTCAAAGCCTTCCGGCACAGGTCCGACATAGTCAGCAGAGACTTCTGCACCCTGCACATAGGTGGAAGTGTTCGGCTTCTTATACTGCTGGGGCAGCCACAGACAAACCGGCTCACCGCAAAGGGAATCCATGCTCAAAAGCATCCCCCATACATCGCAGCCCACTTCCTCACAGTAGGGAAAATAATCCTCTGCCTTGACGCCGCGCTTGCAGATAACCTTGCGTTCGGGTTTGTGAATGACCTGGATAAAAATGTTGTTCGTCTTTTTCATATCATTCTGATCCTTTCTGAGTTCTCTGAATTTCACACCGTAAGGGACGAATAACGTAATCGGGACAGGATTGGCGGTATAGCCGCTGGGACACATTCCAAACTCACGGTTAAACGCACGTGTAAATCCATCCACGCTTCCAAAGCCCAAATCAAACGCCGTATCAATAATACGGTCTTTCTCATTTTTGAGCCGCAGAGCTGCCTTTGCCAATCGGAAGCGGCGGATATAGTGCGCTGGAGTCATGCCCGTGTATTCCTGAAAGATCCGGTAGGAATACCAGGGAGAAAATAAGGACACCTTCGAGAGCTCCGACAGGCCGATCTTCTCATCCAAATGCGTTTCGATGTAGTCCTGCATTCTCTGTACCGCTAAAATCTGTTCCTTCACGCTGTTCACCTCCTTACGTTTGCAGATTCATTTTACTGTTCTTCAGAAAGAATCTCTCGATGTTTTTTGCTGAAATGTTTTTGCGAAACGAAAAGCTCTGGGGGATATTTCAAAAACTCCGAAGTTGAAAAGCAATCTGTTATTGCAGCCAGTTCGACGAATTTGTTACACCTTTTTGATCGGATGCCTAATAACGGTTCTCCACTTATTGGGAGCAGCCTTTCTTGCATCAGACAGATAAATCTCATGATGCAATCTGCTTTCGCTGAAGTCATTTGCATATCCATTTTGTTCCAAGTATGTATCCATCAAGGCAACTGTTACAGGCTCATCATCAAAAGGACCATCGTGCATAATTTGAACACACATGCCCTCATCAACGGTTAACAACTCTGCTGATGAGCAGTCCAGTTTTTTCTTTTTGGTTGCTGTTGTTACTGCCCATTCAAAATCTGTCTTTGATACAAAATCAGGCAGGCGGATTACAGAAATCCAGTTAAAGGTTGACTTGTCAGCGTAGTCGACACCATCAACATCATCTTGCCACCAAAATCCTTCAAGCGGCGGAACAACATATTCAAAGAATCCCTCAATTTTATAGTCTGTCTTATAACTCATTTTCAAGGTGTATGCAACAGCATATAAAACACTAATTGCTTGCTGATATGCACCACCGTCTTCATTCGGGTTGCCTTTACCTTTTACGGCGATATAATTTGCCTTTGGAACATTCACAATCTGTGGTTTGTTCTTAGGCATATAAAATTCTTTGTATTCTTTTTTGAAATCAAATGCCATAACTTCCTCCCAAAGAATCCAGCAATAATCATCAACCGTTTTTCTTTATTACTGCCTGCACATAATTGATATGCTCAAATGCCTTCATCCCGCGCTTACCAATAATCCGAGTTTGAATATCCTTTGGTTCTAAAATTTCATAAATCAGAAAGCCATAGTTGGATAACATCTGTTCCATGCTCCAATAATCAAAACTGAATTTCATTTCTTCGCCGCCTGCTTTTGCCATGGCAACCATATTTTGTACACGCTTTTCGTCAGACAGGAAAAGTCCCGCATCAGCATAATCAAACAGAAGAGTTGAGCCATCTGCGGCAATGGAGGCAATACTCTTGAGCATTTTTTCAATATCGTCTCTGAAAAGGTAGTAGCTTACACCTAACCACGAAAAAAATGTCTTTTTCGTCTTATCAAATCCTGCACTCAAAAGCATTTCACATAAATCATCTTTTGTAAAATCCACTCCAACAAAAACGAGATCGTCAGGAACATCTAACCCTGCGCGGGCAATACGTTCCATTTTATCCGCCTGTGTTTTTGGGTGATCAAGTTCGTAAACCATATATTTCTTCATAAACTCCGGCTCACGAAATGCGAATGTATCCAATCCTGCACCCAAAATTACATATTGCTCTGTTCCTGTGCGCATTGCTGTTTTAAGTGCTGCTTCACAATAGGCACTACGGCAAAGCGGCGTTGGCGCAATATGCGTATTGATCAGATACCTCATTGTTTCGGTATCATCCTTGAAAGCCCCCCTTTTTTCTGGGGCAAAGAAATCAATACCGCTAAGAATATAGGTACTCATCATTTTGTATTCTTCGTCGGTCAATAATGCTTTAGCCTTATAGTCAGCAAAAATCGGATTTTCTTCATGTTCTGTGTGCCATGCTCTGCCGAAAGCAGACATTAGAGCTGTTATGCTTGCTTTGTTTTCCATGTTTTTCTCCTGTTCATCGAGTCGTCAATCATATTCTATTCTCCATGAATGTTATCCTTTTGAAAGGATTTCGTGTAAGACGGCAAGAGGTACTTCCAAATCACAACGCCATGAATCACTCCGATTACCGCAGACACGATTCTAACTGCAATTTCCGGGAACAGCAGCTTGATGCCGTTCATATCTCCGCTGCCGAAGAAACCGCACAGCACACTCATGTACAGCGGGTCAATGATCAGAAAGGACAGGCTGATATACCACATAATCGCTTTGAACAGCTTGGATTTGGAAGTGCAGATCCGTTTTGCAAGCAGGATCACCACCCAACCGAGCAGCAGTGTTGCAACAGGACCTGCCAGACAGAAGATGCCTAATTGGTTGTCTGTCATACGGTCTGCGTACACATCGATCTGCATCCCCAGTCCCATGAAGTTGATTCCCTTGAACACGCCGTAATAGAGGGCTGCAACAAGATGCGCCCCTTCGTGGATTATGTAATAACTGATTACTGCGGCTAAAATGCCTATGTATTGCCTGAATCGCTTGGACATTATCCTTTCTCCTTCTTGATAATCATACCAATCACAAGACCAAGCAGCATTCCATAAATCACTCCGTTGTCACCCTATGCAGTGCCCATGCACATTCCCAGGCACATTCCTTCGGCCATGTAGTTTCCATATTCCTTGCCACTGGCTTTTGCTTTCTTTACCGCACCCTGGTTCGCCGCAAACAATGCAACAGCGATACCGATGCAGATCCACGGCAATGCTGCCATCATAAACGCTTTCATTTTTATTCTCCTTCGCAGGCCAATGAGTCGTTTCTATCATTGCTTTGTTAAATTGAATTTTGACGCTCCATCAAACTGAAAGTTTACGGTCTCTGTCAGTTCAAATATTGTTATTTGTTTATCCGTCCTTCAAC
>CAMGCK010000051.1 GCA_946040795.1 uncultured Lachnospiraceae bacterium | reverse complement strand
ACTGTTCCCTCGACTCCGTCTCGGCTTTCGTGTGTCCTGACACCGGGGACGTTTCTCTTTGTCAACCTGCGGGCAAAGCCCTGAGGACACACACGCAGTTTCTTCGAAACTGTTCCCTCGACTCCGTCTCGGCTTTCGTGTGTCCTTATCTCATATCATTTTTGGATTCTCGATTGATCCTGAAATCCACGGACCGCTTCAGATATTCCATGTAATCCTCATCACGGCACATCTCCTTGCCGCTTGCATCGGACAGCTTTGCGACCGGACGTCCATTGACATACTGCAGCTTGATAACGATGTTCAATGCCCCCGCGGACGTATCATTGGAACAGAAGGTACCGATACCAAAGGAAACCTTCGCACGATCCTTGAAATATTCGTACAGCGCCTGTGCACGCTCAAAGTCCAGACTGTCGCTGAACAGCAGCGTCTTGGTCATCGGATCCACACCGTACTTTTTGAAGTGGTCAATGATCTTATCGCCCCATACGTACGGATCGCCGCTGTCGTGACGCACACCGGAATAGTTGTTGACCATAGCCCGGGTAAAGTCCAGCAGGAACAGGTCCGTGGTCAGGGTATCTGTCAGCGCAGTACCGTTATCACCGTCATACTCGTTGAACCAGTCCTTCATGGCGTAATGGTTCGTGTATGCCAGCGGAATGGAATCGATGCCCTGGTACATCTGCACATATTCGTGCGCATAGGTGCCAATGGGCGTCAGATGATATTTCATCGCCAGATATACATTGGAAGTACCGACGCAGTTCTTTGTTTCATCTACCAGACGGCGTACCACTTCATCCTGCCATTCTCTGGAAAGACGGCGGCGGCAGCCAAATTCTGCAAACTTAAAGTTATATTTTCCGCTCTTAAAGTCTTCGATCTTCTGGTTCAAACGCTCTTCAGCAGACGCCCGAAGCACTTCATAATCGTACTGCATGCGGAAGTAGACTTCGTTGATGATTTCCAGCAGATAGATCTCAAACTGCATGGCAGAGAAAAGCGGGCCGCGTACGATGACAGAAAGCTCCCCATCCTCGGACAGGCCGGTTTCCACATACTCGCGAATGGGATGCCACAGGCGAAGAAATTCCACATAGTCGTTTTTGATAAATCGAATGGAACGAAGATAATTCAGCTCGTCCTTCTTAAAACGAAGCGCACAGAGATAATCGATCTGCGCATTGATTTCTTCCAGCATTTCAGGTGTAAAAACAACGCCTTCGTTGCGGCACTTAAAGTAATACTCACCGTTCAGATCCGTATGCTTGTGAAAAATAACCTGGTCCATATTGAATTTATACAGGTCTGTGTCCAGCAGTGAAACGATGATTGGTTCCAGTTTCATAAGTTTTCCCCTTTATCAAATGCTCGCGGTGTCCGTGCGGTCCCTGGATGCCAGCATGGCTTCGCGCAGCTTTTCATACATCGGATGAAGACGTTCATCCGCATATTTTTTCCATTCTTCCTCACGGCCTTCCGTAAGAAAATCGCGCATCTCCGTAGCAGAGATCCCGATGCGCTTGGGCACCATAAGTTCAGCGATCTTCTCTCCTGCTTCTCCGTCGTACCAGGTGCTTCTGCGGGCTTCTTTTCCGGAAACCACAATATCCGGCAGCCGCCCAAAGCTTTCAAGTGTCATTTTCAGCACGTAATCGCCCCATCGGCTGTTATTTCCCACACCGATGTCCGGCAGCGGCTTTACAATGATGGCCTCTCCGAAGATCCGTTCCAGCATTTCTTTACGAAGCTCATAGGAAAACGGATTTTTTGCCGTTCCGGATTCCTGGGATGAGCCGACAAAAATGCCCACCTTGTCACAGACGCACAGAGCCTGCTCGATCATATCGATGTGACCGTCGTGCAGCATCTGAAACCGTCCAACCATCAGACCAAGTTCGTATGCCTTACCACTGTTTTTGTCACTCATAAGTGCCCTTTCCTTTTGTTTCATTCTTCCACGCTTTCTTTCGCGTGTCAGTCAAAGTCCCTGAAAAAACTCAAATTGTTTTCCTCATAGCCCTTCCGGTCCACAAGGTAACTCATACCATGATCCGCCCCGGGAACGATGAAAAGCCGTTTTTCCGATGCACAGGCTTTATAATTTTCATAGGTCATTTCCACCGGAACAAAGGTATCATCCGTTCCATGTGCAAAGATAACCGGCACCTTGGCGCGCTTTAAGGATTCCGGTGCAGTCCAGGAATCACCTTCCATGTTGATGCGCTGCTTGCAAAGCGCGTCAATAACAGGCCGCTGAGGGCTGTACAGAAGCTTCAGATTATCCTGCATGACATGCTTCCAGATGGCATCGGGAGAGGTAAATCCGCAATCCGCCAGAATACCATGTATGTTCTCGGGAAGTTCCTCAAGTCCGGCCGCCATTAATACCGTGGTCGCACCCATGGAAACGCCGGCCAGATACATCGGAAGAACGGAAGGCTTATTGACATTCAGCCAATGTCCCCACGCGCAGCAGTCACGGCACTCCATCATACCGAAGCTCATATGCTCGCCCGCGCTTTCACCCTGCGCCCGCTGCTCACAAAGGAGCAGATTGCAGCCGTTTTCGTGCCAGAACGGAGCGATGACGCCAAAATCCGAAGACCAGGAGGAACGCCAGCCATGCATACAGATCAGCGTTCTCTTGGGATTTTCCGCAGGATACCAATGTGCTACCAGATGAGTACCGTCAAAGGATTCCATCTCCACAGTCTCCGTTACGCGCGCCTCCAGATCGGCTTTCGCGTTTTTCAGAGTTGCAAGAAGTTCCGGGTCCATGACATAGCCTTCCAGTTTGTCCTTCATCTTGCTGACAACCTCCGGCTCATGGCGATCCATGGCCTCGGTCATGAGAAGATTCATTGCTTTATAAGACAGTGCTGCCGCGCCGCCTATGAGCGCCAGCGCACCGGTAATGCCAAAAATTGTTTTTTCCGTTTTATCACTTAACATAACAGATCCTTTCACGCGGGCGATCTGATCCCGCATATTCAATATACAACGCTATTATGAAAGAACTGTGAACAGATCGTCATGCTTATGCTTCCTGCCGTACGCTGTTACAGATGATCGCAATAGTATACGCGCACCTCGTAAGGCCGCATGGTAAATGCGGCACCGTTTTCACTCACGGGATAATTGAAAAGCACACAATTGTTTTTGTCAAAATACGTTTTTGTGAAACCGGTACAAAACGCCGGACTGACCCTCACGGGCTTTTCTGAATATGAAGCCACTACAAGAAGTTTATGCATGCCATCGGTCCGCGTATACATGTATACCTTTCCGGAAAGACGCATATATTCCCTGTACACACCGTTTTTCACCACAGCAAGCTTTTTTCTGAGGGCTATGGCCTTTTTGTAAAACGCAAGCACGGAGTCTTTGTCCTGAAGCTGATCCGCCACATTGATCTCCCTGTAATTCTCATTCACATGAAACCAGGGCGTTCCGGTCGTAAATCCGGCGTTATCCTCAGAATTCCACTGCATCGGTGTCCGGGCAGAATCCCGCGAGGCACGGTGGTACAGCTTCAGGCGCTTTTCCTCCGGCCAGTTTGGGTGATTGTTCAGTGTCTGTACATCCTCATATTCACTGATATGTTCCGGATACCAGTTTGTCATGCCAAGTTCCTGTCCCTGATAAACAAAGGGGGTTCCCTGCTGGAACATGTACGACGCGCACAGCATCTTTGCGGATTCCACGCGATATTGTTCGCTGCCGTAGCGAGACACCACGCGCGGATGATCGTGATTTTCCAGGTACAGCAGATTCCAGCCCTTTCCGTTCAGCTTCCTCTGCCAGGAACTGAAGGCATACTTTAAGCGGCGCAGAGAAAAGGGCGTGGGAATGTAGTCCAGAAAAAGACAATTGCCGCACATACACTGAAACTGGATCATCATGTCAAAATCATTGCTGCCGTCCTCATCCACGTATTCCAGTGCCTTTCGGGGCGAAACCAGCGGGGCCTCGGCGATGGTCACACAATCATATCGGTCCAGTACCTCGTGTTTGAATTCCTGGAGGTATTCATGCAGACGCGGGCCGTGATTGTAATGGAAAATGCCGCGAAAAACCGGAAGAAGCCGGTCATTCGGAAGGCCTTCTTTTTTGGAAATAAAGGTAATGACATCCTCGCGGAAGCCATCGACGCCCTTGGAAAGCCAGAAATCCATGATATTTTTGACTTCCTCACGCACAAAATGATTGTCCATGTTGAGGTCAGGCTGTTTGACGGCAAACAGATGCATATAGTATTCCTGCCTCACCTCATCCCAGGACCAGGCTTTTCCTTCAAAGTGGGAATCCCAGTTGTTGGGGAGCCTGTTGTTCTTACCGGCTGGACGCCAGATGTAATAATCTGTGTACGGGTCGATGCGTTCTCTGGATTTCCGGAACCATTCATGCTCATCGCTCGTGTGGTTCACGACCAGATCCATGATGACTTTCATGTCACGCTTGTGCGCTTCCTCCAGCACTTTCTCAAATGCTGCCATGCCGCCGTATTCCGGGGCAATGTCCTTGTAATCGGAGATGTCGTAACCGCAGTCCGCATTGGGCGATGGATACAGCGGTGAAAACCAGATGCCGCCGATGCCAAGTTCCTTCAAATAGTCCAGTTTTTCCAGAACGCCCCAAAGGTCTCCGATGCCGTCACCGTTGCCGTCGGCAAAGCTGCGGGGCCAGATCTGATAAAATACGCGGTTCTTGTACCATCGTGTGTGCTTCATTCCCCGGCCTCCGGCAGACAATGCATCGTTGTCACATTATACACGCGGAACCCTTCCGCCGCCCTGCAAAAGCGCCGTGCCCCGAATTCCGCCGACCTCAGATTCAAATACAGCTTCAATGAATCCAGCTCCGCACACCCTGCGGGATACTGACTTTTATGACATTCCAGCGCTTCAAACTGCTTCTTTTTAAAGCCCTTCGTCTTGACAAATTCATTCGGCCGCGCCGTCATATAATACGCCGCCGCTTTTACCGGTGCCGCCTTTGCTCCGTAATTTTTCTCCATGATACCGCCATACGGCGAAAAACAAGCCAATTCCCGCACAGCAGCCCCGGTATTCAGATGATCTGCATGACTTTCCGAGCGCGACTCCGGATCCGGCCCAAAGACAATGTCCGGCTGAAAATCTCCAATGACACCGGCGACACCCCGTACAAGTTCTCTCTGATCATATCCATTGCCATCGCACAGATTCAGGAATCGGACATCAGTCACGCCAAGGACCGCCGCCGATTTCCGCGCCTCCTCCATGCGAAGCGCAGCAAGCGCATCGCCCTTCACACCGTTCGAGGCCCCATCGCCAAACCGCCCATCCATGCAGATCAGGAAACAGACCTTTTTACCCTGCGCAGCCAGTTTCGCTGCAGTTGCACCCGCTCCAATCTCCAGATCATCCGGATGCGGCCCCACGAACAGAAAACGGTCCAGGGATTCGATTTTAGGATTCGGTACGGCGATCCGTATTGCCAGTCCGGTAAAGCTCATAATACCTCCAATTGGTGTAAAAACCCGTGTCTACGCGGTTATGTATCAAGTTAACAAAAAGCTGCCGCAGGACGCGGCAGCTGATGATCAAGCCTGTTTTTTCGCTTCCAGCTCTTTGCAGATCTCATCGTATCGTGCTTCATCCAGCGTGTATTTTTTCCGGTACAGCACATAGGAGATCAGCATCAGTATGCAAGGCACCACGGACATGAAGATCAGAAGACCCGTTGTCTGAGAATGCTGCACGCCTGCAATGACCGCCGCGATCTCCGTGGACTTTTCCGCCTCGTCGATGGTTCCGGCATTGACCGCCTGCTCAATGGAGGAGATCTGATTGGTCTTGTCCAGCACGCGGAACGCGATGTAGGACAGGTTGATCAGCGCAATGATCAGCGCGGAAGCCAGCTTCGTCACAAAGGGACGGAGCGAAGTAATGATGGCCTCATCACGGATTCCGCGAATCAGCTCGTTGTACTCAACAGTATTGAAAATGGAGATCATCATGATCAGGTAGAAACAATACTGGCCAAAGTTGGAGAACATATAGCCCAGTGTTACCAGCCAGAACTTGACCATGCTTCCGGTAGGAAGGATCAGGCCCGGAGCAAGCATCAGAACATAACCAAAAACAGCAATGATCGTCATGATGCTCATCAGCGGCTTACGGTTGATCTTTCTGGAAATCATCGGATAGAAGATCATCAGGAATGCCGTTGCCATCATGCCGATGGTGGAAAAAATCGAATACAGTCCACCTTCGTATCCAAACTCAAAGTAGATATAGGTGCCGCCGATGCCGCCGATGACCAGACCATTACCCAACTGCTGAATCAGGAAGATCACGGCGATCCACATGAGCTGATCGTTCTTCGTGAAAGTATCAATGATTTTTTTCGCGGAAACCGGCGGAACCGGCTCGCTGGAATAGGAACGGTTTTCACGCACGCCAAAGAGCAGGAAACACATGAAAAGCGGCGCCAGAATGCAGATGATCAGCGCAATGCGGCCATATGCGGTCTGCGCATTGCCGCCGATGGCATACGCGCCGGCCGTCAGAACCGGAATCAGGATCGATGCCAGCGTACCGCCGATACCCGCAAAAAGCGTTGCACGGGAAGTGAACTGGTTGCGGGCGTCCGCGTCCTCGGAAAGGGACGGAACCATGCCCCAGTAAGAAATATCATGCATGGTGTATGTCAGGCTGTACAGGAAATAGACGATGCCAAATGCCCAGATGAAACTCCAGCCCTGCAGGCGGGTATTGAAAATGAACGCCACGACAAAGGACGTGCTGATGATACCGATGAGAAGCCAGGGCTTGAACTTGCCCCATTTCGTGCGGGTGCGCTCAATGATATTACCCATGATCGGATCATTGACTGCGTCAAAAACACGGGCAGCAACCATGATGCCGGTGATGGCGGCCAGCTGGGCTGAAGTCAGTTCACGCGTGAAAAGTACATAGGTAAAAAGGTAATTCGTAAACAGCTGGTAGATGGCGTCGCGGCCGACGGTACCCAGGGGGTAGAACCAGAGGTTTCTCTTTTTGGTTTGAAGATCGTTCATAAAGCTCCTGAGCTGTCTCAAGGGAGTACAGCAAAATTATAATAGTACAGCAGATACCCATAAAACAAATCGAGCAAAGAGGGGGTGGCATCTACCGCTTTTATTCTAATCATAAAAGCAGGTAAAGTCCATAGTTAAAACAAAAAAAAGGAACTTCGTCGTGATAGGATTCCAAAAATCCAACTCGTTTTTTCTTTTGGAGGACAGCATCGACCTGATTTTCCACACAAAGGATGTGTGAAAATGCTGTGAAACTCACAAAAACCGCCAAAGATTCCACATGGATCTTTGACGGTTTTTTGTGAGTTTCGCAATAGTTACGCCACCGGCGGAAATCAGATCTCTTCTGCCTCAAATACGTTATTTTCGCACTCGCCGATCTCCTCAAGCACCTTAAGGGTTCTGGTCACATCGCACTGTCTGGAGAAGGTCTTTGCTTCTTCCTTAACATTGGTGTTGACGAAATGACCGTCTGTTTTCTTAACGCTCTTCAGGTACCCCTGCTCATTGCTGAACTTATTGGTCCATTTTAAAATCTTTTTCATAATACCCCTTTTTTTGATTTTATATAATATTACAGTTGTTTTTTTGTGCAGTATTCACCGCAAAGTGAAACTATATCATATCTTCCACAATTTGTCAACTTTTGAGGTTTTGGCTTATTTCCAGTTATCCGGCATTTCAAATTCCGGGAAATCCGGCTTGGGATACTCCACACCAAAGGTATTGACCCGAACAGACCGGATTCGTTTCTTTTATCATACACCATATGTTCGCTTTTTCGTTCACATTTTTTGAGGAAATGCTATAATGATTTCTAACAAAAACGGAGGTACACTTATGGCTTCATTTCATCATGTATACATTGCCGCATGCGCTGACACAGACAAGGACGGCGGCATTTATCACTACACTTTAGAAGGGGATGCCCTGACTTTTATTGAAAAGACACCGGTAGACAAGCCGATGTACATGGACCTGACCGCAGATGACATGCAGATCATCCTCAAACAGCCGCTTCACAGCGTTCACGAAAGCGCACTGGTCACTTATCCGCTGAAGGATCACAAACTGCAGTCCCCGAGTCCCATTCAGATGACCCTGGGTATGGAAGGCTGCCACCTCTGCCGCTTCCACGGCAAGACATTTGTTGCAAACTATTCTTCCGGCAGTCTTTTCGCTTCCGATGGCACCCTCGTCACCCATGACGGCCACGGCCCGAACCAGCCCCGCCAGGACATGCCGCACACCCATTACATCAACGTTTCCCCGGACGGCAAATACCTGCTCTCCGTGGACCTTGGCCAGGATACGATCTATACCTATGATGACACCCTGGCGGAACTTTCCACCGCGAAAGTTCCGGATGGCTACGGCCCGCGCCACCTGGCATATTCAGACGACGGCAAGACCGTTTTCTGCATCAACGAACTGGATTGCTCTGTCAGCGTTTTCGCATATGACGACGGCAAACTCACTTACAAAAACAGCACCTTCATGTTTGATGCTCCGCTGACCGTCCGCAATACCGCCGCTGCCATCCGTGTATCGGGAGACTACGTCTATGCCTCCAACCGCGGCATGAACGATATCACTGTGCTGAAATGGGACAATGAAAAGCTGACCGTCGTTTCAAAGATTTCCTGCGGCGGAAAATCCCCGCGTGACATTCTCCTGGTGGACGACATCCTCTTTGTCACCAATGAATCTTCCGACAATGTCACGCTCTTCAAAGTAAACGGCGCGGAACTCACAAAGCTTGATCAGGAACTCCATATGCCGGGGCCGCTTGCAGTTGCGGCGTGCTGAATCCAATAACATAATATGTGTCCCCCGATCCTCGCCTTCAGCATCGCCACATGATCGGTATCATATACGTAAGTGATCGCGCCAAGTGCATGAGTTGTATCACTTCCCGTTTTTTATGCATCTTCCGGCTGATTCTGTAAAAACATGTCACTTAAATGCCTTGTATATTTCTTCCGCCACCGCCAGTTTGTACATGATGCGGGACGGTTGAGGATCCAGGCAGACGGTGTGGGCTGAGGTTCCTTTCGAAGTACTGATGGCAAAAAACACTTTACCCGGAACAGACGCTTCGGCATTTGCCGGATCCACATTGCCGGTGGTTCCGGTGACTCCAATGCCGTAGTCCGCATCGTACACCCTGCGGCAGGCATCGGCCATGGCCGCTGCTGTTTCCTCGGAATATACACTGTATTTTTCAATGATCTCTGCCGGCACCCCCTGCAGGATCTTCGCTTCATTGGAATAGGTGACAAACGCACCCTTCAGCACCGCCGATGCTCCTTCCGTATCCGTAATGAGCGACGCGATCTGCCCGGAAGTCAGACTTTCCATTGTCGTGATCGTCTTTTTTTCCGCAATCAGTTTCTTTGTCAGCGCGCGGTAATGCGCACGGATCTCTGCTTCATTATAAGTCTCCATCCGGAACACCTCCGATTCATTCCTTTCCATATTACCCACCAGTGTGCGGAGTGTCAATTCCCCGGGCCTAAGAAACTGTCCGTCTGAAAAATAATGATATGCAAAAGCTTCAAAAACTGTTATGATAGAAACAGCGTGAATTCTGTAGTGCAGGACACGCACTCTTACTCAATTCATTCCGGAGGACCCCATGAAATTTATTTCCTGGAACGTGAACGGCCTGCGCGCGTGCATCGGCAAAGGCTTTATGGACTTTTTCAATTCGATCGACGCCGATGTTTTCTGCCTGCAGGAGACCAAGCTTTCCGCGGGCCAGATCGAACTCGATCTTCCCGGCTACCATCAGTACTGGAACTATGCCGATAAAAAAGGCTATTCCGGCACGGCTGTCTTCACAAAAGAAGAGCCGCTGAGTGTCACATACGGCATCGGCATCGACGAACACGACCACGAAGGCCGCGTCATCACTGCCGAATATCCGGATTTTTATCTGATCACGGTCTATGTTCCCAATTCCCAGCGCGGGCTGGAACGTCTGGAATACCGTCAAAAGTGGGAAGCCGATTTCCTCGCGTACATTAAAAAGCTGGAAGAAAACAAACCGGTCATCTACTGCGGTGACCTGAATGTAGCGCATCAGGAGATCGACCTGAAAAATCCCAAAACCAATCATCAGAATGCCGGCTTCACCGACGAAGAGCGTGCCTGCTTCACGCGGACGCTGGAAAGCGGCATGATCGACACTTTCCGCTATTTCTATCCGGATCAGACCAACATCTATTCCTGGTGGTCCTATATGTTCCATGCCAGAGAGAACAATACCGGATGGCGCATCGACTATTTTGTGGTGTCAGACAGCCTGAAGGACCGTCTTCTTGACGCAAAGATCCATTGTGACATTTTGGGCTCCGACCATTGCCCTGTGGAACTTACCATCAAATGACACGATTCTCGCGGAGACGGCCGACGCTTAAGCGGTTACTTCCGTGAAAAGAAAAACACAAACATCAAACCCCGAAGGGTTAGGAGGATATATGAGCGCTAAAGTTTATTTTTCAAAAGAGATCACTCCTGAAAAAGTTGCTGAAATGTACGACCTTTTAGGCAAGGAACTGCCCGGAAAGGTCGCAGTCAAGGTCCATTCCGGTGAGGACGGAAACCAGAACTTCCTGACTCCGGAATTCTGGCGTCCGATGATTGAAAAGGTCAACGGTACCGTTGTTGAGTGCAACACCGCTTATGAAGGTGAGCGCGATACCACGCCCAAGCACAAGAAGCTGCTGGTCAAGCACGGCTGGACCAAATACTTCGATGTGGATCTGATGGATGCAGAAGGTCCGGACATGGCACTTCCCGTTGAAGTAGAAGGCACCCTGAAGACCAATTACGTCGGCAAGGACATGGCAAACTACGATTCCATGCTGGTGCTGTCTCACTTTAAGGGTCACCCGATGGGCGGTTACGGCGGAGCGCTGAAGCAGCTTTCCATCGGCTGTGCATCCGCATACGGCAAGGCTGTCATTCACGGCGGCGGTGACGCGGTAAAGATCTGGCAAGCTCCGCAGGATACTTTCCTGGAGTGCATGGCAGAGGCTGCAAGCACCGTTGTCAAGTACTTTGGCGGCAACCTGGTATTTGTCAATGTCATGAAGAACATGTCCGTAGACTGCGACTGCTGCGCAGTTGCAGAAGATCCGTGCATCAAGGACATTGGTATTCTGGTTTCTCTGGATCCGATCGCCATCGACCAGGCTTGCGTAGATCTTGTTTACGCTGCAACCGATGACCCGGGTCAGAAGCACTTCCTGGAACGCGTGGAAAGCCGTCATGGCGTCCATACCATTGAAAGAGCCGCAGAACTCGGCTACGGCTCAAGAGAATATGAACTCGTTGAGATCTGAACACAGAAGCTCACTACGATCGGTTAAAGGATGAATTCAATAAGATCCAATCA
Source organism: uncultured Lachnospiraceae bacterium (assembly GCA_946040795.1). Taxonomy (GTDB): domain Bacteria; phylum Bacillota; class Clostridia; order Lachnospirales; family Lachnospiraceae; genus UBA1267. Next base: position 6,912 of record CAMGCK010000051.1, on the reverse strand, counting down.
ACAACTGAATAAAAAAGGATTCGACACGGCCATGCTGGGGATCATTTTCTCCCTGGCATGGCCGACGATGCTCGAGCAGTTCATGCAAACCGCTGTTCAGTACATTGATACGGCAATGGTCGGTTCACTCGGTACAGAAGCTACTGCGGCCGTAGGCGCGACCGGTACGATGACCTGGCTCATCATGGGCCTGGTTTCCGCGACCGGCGTAGGCTTCCTGGCCTTCATCTCACAGGCCTATGGTGCCGGACAGTTTGACCGCGCAAAGTGCGCATCCGGACAGGCTGTTTCCGTGGCGCTCATCATCGGCATCGTGCTGACAGTGGTTACACTCAGCCTGAGTGACGCCATTCCCCGCTGGATGCATGTAGATCCAAAGATTCTTCCCATCGCAAGCAGTTATTTCCGCATCATCTATTTCCCGATGCTGTTCCGTGCCGCAAGCATCATTTTCGGTACGATTCTCCGCTCTGTAGGCGATACCAAAACACCCATGCGCGTGGGTATCATCATGAACATCACCAATGTCGTGCTGAATTACCTGCTCATCTATCCGATGCGAACGATTACTCTCTTCGGCTTCAGCATGCCGATGGTCGGCGCAGGCTGGGGTGTGGAAGGCGCGGCAGCCGCCAGCGCGGCGGCGTTTGCCATCGGCGGTATTGTGATGACCATCGCCCTGTGGAAGCATCCGGAAATTTCCCCGAAGGGGCAGTCGCTGAAACCGGACATGCATATTTTAAAGCCTTGTTTCAAGGTCGCCATTCCGAATCTGTTCCAGCGCCTTGGAACGCATCTGGGTTATGTCGTCTTCGCATCCATGATCAATGCGCTGGGCGATATTTCCACTGCCGCTCACACGGTTGCCAATACCGTGGAATCGGCGTTCTACATCCCCGGCTGGGGCATGCAGGCTGCGGCGGCAACGCTGGCGGGCAATGCCTATGGCGCACGGGACGGAGAACGGCTGAAACGGATCGGAAAGACCATCGTCCCACTGGAGATCACGTTGATGATCATTTCCGGCGGCTTGCTGTTCATCTTCGCCCGACCGCTTGTAGGCATCTTCTCCAAGGATCCGGAAGTCATTCGTCTGGGTACAACGGTTCTTCGCATGGTAGCGGTATCCGAGCCGTTCTACGGTGTGCCGATCGTAGTAGAAGGCATGATGCAGGGTGTGGGCAAGACCACAACGCCCCTTGTTTTCAATGTCACCGGTATGTGGAGTGTCCGGATTCTGGGCACCTTCATCTGCACAACTTTCCTCGGTATGGGACTCATTTCCGCCTGGGCATGCATGATCGGACATAATCTGCTGCTGTTTGTGCTGTTCAGCATCCTGTTCCTGACAGGGACATGGAATCCGATGCGAACCCATCGGAGTGAACAAAAAAGCTGATGATTCTTTGTTGAGTCATCAGCTTTTTATAAGTTTGTTCAGAAGAGAACGCGCCGCCTCACTCTGCCGGCGCGTACCCGGTTTTTTCGATGATTTCCTGTCCCGCCGGTGAAAGAATAAAATCGATCATCTTCTGCACATTGGGATTGGGATCGTTTTTCCGGGTGACCAGACACAGACCGACCGTCAGCGGGTAAGAACCGTTCTTAATATTCTCCACACTGGGATATACTCCATCTATCGACAGCATCTTCACACCCTTCTCCTGATTCAGACCTTCCAGGAAATAACGGAACGTATAACCCATGGCGCCGGCTTCATTCGCGTACTCCGCCACTTTTTTGATGACACCCTCCATGGCACTGACCACCTCATAGGACTTGGGCTCAGCAAGCGCCGTATCACCCATGAAGTACTCCATCATGGTCTGCGAACCGGAACTATGCGGCCGCTGGAACGCTGTAATCTTCTGATTCTTTCCGCCCACTTCGTTCCAGTTCGTGATCTCGCCGCTGTAGATTCTGCGCACCTGCTCGGATGTCAGATTTTCCACAGGGTTATCCTCTTCCACGAAGAACACAAAGCCTTCCCGTCCGATGTTCGTGACCTCGATCTCCACTCCGAGTTCTTTTGCTTCCGCCATTTGATCCTGTGACGGACGGGCACCAAAAAACATGTCCACCCGCTGGTTATATTCGACAGAGTCTTCGCTGATCAGACGCTTATACGAATAGATCGTATTGGTAAACTGCACCACACGGCCATTCAGATGTCGCTTCTGAAAATCCGCCTCCATTTCCGGCAGGTAGTCCTTTTCAATGACATCGATATCTTTATAGACGGCTTTGGCGAGCGCAGCGTAAACCGGGTAACAGGCCTCCGCGCCATCCAGAACGGGCATTTCATCCACATTCTCAATCACAAGATCCACCGGAGAATCCGGCACTGCCAGCTTGGAATTTTCCGCATAGACCATGTAGTCCGTAAAGTCGGTACTGGACCAGCCGCACATATAATCAAATCCGTGACCCGCATATCGGATGGCATCCTGACGGACATAGCAGACCGCATCGACGGCAATGGTCACCGCAAGGATCACTGCGGCTGCGGCTGCCAGCTTTTTCAGCTTCTTTTCCTTACAGACAAGCACAGAAACCAGCATGCCGATGAAATACACACCGAACACCGTAATATACAAAAGCTCCGCTTCATTCATCAACATGAACAACAACTGGAATGCAAAGAACGGCAGGATCGCAGCATTGAGCCAGGAGACAACAGTCCCGCCCATGTTTCCCCGGGCAATGATCATCAGAATCATCAATACGACCGACAGCACCACCAGTATTGTGCCGTTCACCTTTGCAGCAAAAGCCGCATCCATCTTCTTCCGATGCAGAAAATAGATCAGCCCGGTCAGAAGAAATGCCATTCCGATGCCGACGATCTCCGGCAAGCCAAAGGCGACCGGCCATATGGAAGCAAACGTGACCAGGCCCGGAATTGCCGCATAATAAATCAATGCTTTTAAAAGCTTTTTCATATCAAGCCTCAAACTCCGTCCTTTTTTCATTCACCATCCGCATGGCATCGTCGTAAATCTCCTTCCGCCATTCATCACTGACCCAGGACACCTTTTCAATCCCCTCCGTCATGCCGGGCAGGATCAGACCGCCATCCACCCGAAGCGTGGTACCGGTAATGTAAGAGGCCGCGTCGCTGGCCACATAAGCCACCGCCTCGCCGATGTCGCGGGCATTGCCCACCCGGTGCAGCGGAATGGATTCCTTGACAAAGGGCGAATTGAGCCGCGGTGCAAGACGCGGTGTATTCGGCCAGATGGCCCCCGGAGCCACACAGTTCACACGAATATTATACGCGGAAAGATCCAGCGCGATGGATTCTGTTGCACGCTTGACCGCTGCCTTCAGGCCGCCGTAAAGATAATCGTCCACATAGGCCATTTCCGCCCGGGTCGATGTGATGAAAATAATATTGCCGGCAACTTTATCCGCCACCATATAGCGCGCTGCCGCGCCGGCGCACAGCATGTAGTTGCGCAGATTGGTCTGATATAAAGTATCGATGACTTCCGGCGTAATATTCAAAATGGAGGAACGCCCGCCCGGATTGGCGGCATTGCAGACCATAAGATCGATGTGCCCCAGATCCTTATGCGCGCGGTCTAACACCTGCTGCGGCATTTCCGGAATCTCCAGCGCGGCCTGATACACATAGCATTTCCTTCCGAGCGCTTCCACTGCCTTCCGGGTCTCACTAGCCCCTTCCTCACTGCTCTTATAGGTAATGGCAACATCATAACCATGCTCTGCGAGCACGATTGCAATTCCCTGCCCAATATTATGGCTTCCGCCGGTGACCACTGCTGTCTTACACATACCGCTCACCTCTTTTATTTGATAATCTCTTTCTATCATACCCCTTCGGGCATTTCAACTGCTTTATTGCCAATCCGTCCAGCGCACCAGATCCCAAACGGCGGGATCTTCCTGCCCCAGGCGCCAGAAGGCGATGCCTTTCAGCACATAACCTGAGATCCGGTTCAGCCGCTGCTCTGCGGATGCATAATCCTCAAACCAGATTTCCTTTTCCACGCCGTCCATATCCACATGACCGTGGTAGCAGCCCACATCATCCAGCCATTCCAGATCGACGCAGTTATCCATCAACGTTTTGCAGTCTCTCATGTATACTTCCTGACGTGTCCATGCTCCGCTGTCATTCAATGCCCAGGCACGGGTATAAAACGGCACGGCAATGACCAGCTTCTCCGCTGGAATCATTTCCAGTGACTTTCTGCAGGTATAATCCACAAATTCCAGATCGGAGTTGGGCCCCGGCTTTTCCCAGGATTCGTCGTAGCACATGACGATCACATAGTCCAGCACTTTTCCAAGCTCCTTATGATCGTATTTCAGATTCCAGGAGTAAGGCGTAAATGTATCCGCAGAAAGAACCAGATCCTTTTTCAGGCAGACCTGCTTCAGTTCACGGATGAACTGCAGATAATGCGGAATCAGGTCTTCCGACATGGACTCAAAGTCCAGGTTGATGCCATCGGCACCGCAGGCTTCCACAGCCTGCGTCAGATTCTGTACCAGATTTTCACGCGCGGTGCGGCTTTTTAAAAGAGCCTCCGTATCGCAGCCGCCGGTGATGTTTTCAATCATGACCCAGACCTGCTTGCCGTTCTCATGGGCCAGCTTCACATATTCAGGATCGGCACAGGAGGAAAACTCTCCTTCTGCCCCATGAAGAACAAACCAGGTAGGCGCAAGAATATTGACTGCACGTTCCGTTTCCAGATGCTGTTTCAGCATGTCCAGTCCATAAGACACGTTGTCGATGTAGTCAAAGCCCATGGAGATCCGACCGCTGACGGTCTTTACCGGAAATTCCGGAATCTCCGGTCCGTCCCATGCAGCCGTGGTTCCATGGCTCTCCAGAAGATGTTTTCCGGGCACATATCCCACATGACCGTTTGCAGTCATTACACGGGTCCATCTGCCCTTTTCTTCCAGCACCAGCACTTCCGCTCCGCTGTTTTCCTCCGTAATCACCCGGCCAAGCTTGCTGCCCTCCGTCCGAAGTACCGTATCTTTGCGGACGATGGCTCTTTTCTGCTCCGTTTCAAAGTCCGTCCACAGCCAGAGACGCCGGGGCCCGTTTTCATCTGAAAACTCCCGCTCGGTCACTTGAGTGCAGGGAAGGATCACATCCATCGCCAGGTACTGCACCCCCTCCCGGGTAATCAGTTCTCCGGAGGCTGCGTCCGGCACATAGCAGGACGTCTCTTCCGGCAGCACATAAAGCACGCTGCCGCTTTCTTCATCTGAATAAAAACGCCCGTTCAGCCGCTGCTGTACCGTTTCCAGCGGGAGGTAGCATCGGCTGCCTTCATAAAGGACCGGTGCCTCCAACTGCTCACTGTTTAAAAACAGCACCGTTTCTCCTTCATTTACGCCATAATAAGCATAAAGATCCGCTGCTCCGTTTTCCGGAAGGAACACAAGCAGCACAAGTGCTGTGAGCGCGCCCACTAGTCCTGCCAGAAGCGGATATCGGTAGCGAGACATGGAAAGGAGCGAAAACGCGATTTTCAGTTTTTCAATTCCGTTTTTAATCATAAATAAAATGACCGGCCTGGAACCCCTGCTTCAGCCGGTCAGAAGCTTTTACAGCTCTCATTTATACAGTCAGCGACGATCTACTGATGGTCCGGAACATTGAACAGGGACCGTGATAACAGATAACGGTTTTCGGGAATAACGATCGACTGTAACCGTGAACAAAAACCTTCTGAAAAAGCATTTTTTGCTGCTGAAAAATAAGTCTGAGGGTATGAGCCCGCGCACGGGCTGTTAAAGCTCTACCTGAAATGTTTCAATGCTGTTGACCTTGTCCAGGGCAGTCTGCGCTCTGGAAAGCTCATCGGTGATCTTGTCATAATCCGCTTCCACCGCCGCGATGTCGTAATTGGCGTAGCGGTAGTCGATGATCTGCGAACCATAGGACATCTCGCGGGTCTTCGGGAGCACCTGCTTCATGGTGTTCAGCTTGGCCTTGGCGCGGGTCAGCTGAGGAATGTAGACCAGCATTTCATCGATGGTCATGTCAAATCCCGGGACGACCGTCGTCACATTGAACACATTCAACGCATGCTTCAGTGTGCGGATCTGATCCTCCAGATCCTGAAGCATGGCCTGCGTCTCCGCGTAATCATACGCGGGGCGGCACGCTTCCACATCTTCTCCAACGGATGCCAGAAACTGACGGCAGTTCTCTTCCCTGGCAAGAAGCGATGCCTGCTCATCATTCAGTTTGCGCAGCAGCTTTGCCGCTTCAGCCGATGTCATTTTCATATACGATCCTTTCTTCCGGTTCTTCTGCCGGAACAAAAAAAACTCATTGGACCTTATTTCACTTTAGTATACTTTCGCAGGATCTCCTTCAGTTCCTGAACGGAACCGCGGGAAAAACCGTTTTTGTCGATGATGACCAGTTTTCCGGTCTTATAACGGATCATGAACAGGTTCTGTGTTTCCGCTGTGCTGCGGATGTCCTCATGATGCATTTCCACTCCATTCGGGTCGAGGGCATTGCGGATCATGGTTTCATCGATCACCAGATGATTCGTGTACTCTTCTGTCCCTTTCTTTTCACGGACACTGGTCAGATACGACTGTTCGCGGCCCTTCAGACGCTTCATTATGCTTCTGTAATTGATGAATGCAATCAACACCAGTGCCACACCGAAGACTATGGCGTTGTTCGTACGGATGATAATGAGCTGATAGGCGCCAAGAAGGATCAGAATGGCCGTAACGATGTATGCGTAGATCATCATCGGCCGATTTAAGGGCTTCATGGCTTCGTGAATAGTGTCTCTGTTATAGAGGGTCTTGTTTTCAAGCATGTTCTGCCTCCTGTATGATGAATATTGTGGTCTGTGTTACGCTTTCTCCGTGGTTTTCGATCCGCACAGTTCCCAG
>CAMGCK010000050.1 GCA_946040795.1 uncultured Lachnospiraceae bacterium | reverse complement strand
ATGAACTGAGGGTAATCGGTACCTGTGAACCGGATAAGCACGGCACTCGTGTTACATTCCATCCGGATCATGAGATTTTTGAAGAAACCTGCTTTGAATTTGATACACTTGCAGAACGCATGCGTGAGATGGCATTTCTGACGGCCGGTCTGAAGATCGTCATGGTCGATGATAGAGAAGAAAAGCAGGAAGAAGTTTTTCACTATGAAGGTGGTATAAGGGAATTCGTTTCTTATATGAACCGTTCCAAAACCCCTCTTTATAACGATGTGATTTATTGCAGCGGCCTTAAAAATGCAGTCAATGTTGAAGTATCATTCCAGCATAACGACGGATATAACGAATCCATTTATTCGTTTGTAAATAATATCAATACTCCTGAAGGAGGAATGCATCTTACCGGTTTTAAAAATGCTGTCACAAAGACATTCAATAAATATGCGCGTGACAATAAATTATTAAAGGATAATGATGCCGATCTTTCCGGTGAAGATATTCGTGAAGGCTTATGTGCGATTATTTCCGTTAAGATCGAAGAGCCTCAGTTTGAGGGTCAGACCAAGCAAAAACTTGGTAATTCCGAAGCACGTACTGCTGTTGATGCAGTTGTTTCAGAACAGCTGATGTATTATCTTGAGCAGAATCCGGCTGTCTCGAAAATGATCTGTGAAAAGTCCATTTCTGCACAGCGTGCACGTGATGCGGCAAGAAAGGCAAGAGATCTTGCCCGCCGTAAAACGGCCATGGATTCCATGTCATTTGTTGGAAAGTTGTCAGACTGTTCTGATAAGGATCCTTCAAAATGTGAGATTTTTATCGTAGAGGGTGACTCTGCAGGCGGTTCTGCTAAAAATGCCCGTGATCGTCATACACAGGCCATTCTTCCTCTTCGAGGCAAGATTCTGAATGTTGAAAAAGCACGTGAAGACCGCGTTTATGACAACGAAGAGATTCGTACCATGATCACGGCTTTTGGTACAGGCATTCGTGATGATTTTGATATTTCAAAGCTTCGTTACGATAAGATCATTCTGATGACCGATGCCGATGTTGACGGTGCACACATCGCAACGCTGCTTCTTACATTTATTTACAGGTTTATGCCGGATCTCATTAAGGAAGGTCATGTTTATCTTGCTCAGCCGCCGCTTTTCAAGCTGGAAAAGAACAAGAGAGTCTGGTATGCCTACTCGGATGAAGAATTAAGTGAAATTCTGAAGGAAGTAGGCCGCGATTCCAATAATAAGATCCAGCGTTACAAAGGTCTGGGTGAAATGGATGAAAGTCAGCTTTGGGAAACCACCATGGATCCGGAACGCCGTGTTCTGAAGAAGGTTCTTTACGATGATGAAAGAGCTGCGGAAATTGATATGACATTTAACATCCTGATGGGTGATAATGTTGAACCTCGCCGCGAATTCATTGAAAAAAATGCAAAATACGCAACTATCGACGCGTAAATAATATACGTTGCATGAATAAGGCAATGTATTTGTGTAAAAGTTGGAGTTTATTTAATGGAAGCTAACGTTTTTGACAAAATTCATGAGGTCGAGCTGAAGGAGACCATGGAAAAGTCCTATGTGGATTATGCCATGTCCGTTATCGCGAGCCGAGCACTTCCGGACGTTCGAGACGGCCTGAAACCGGTACAGCGCCGCGTGCTGTTCTCCATGGCCGAGCTCTCCAATACTCCCGATAAGCCGCATCGTAAATGTGCGCGTATCGTCGGTGATACCATGGGTAAATATCATCCTCATGGTGACAGTTCCATTTACGGTGCACTTGTTTACATGGCACAGAGCTGGAATACTCATTATACACTGATTGACGGACACGGAAACTTTGGTTCTGTGGACGGCGATGGTGCTGCAGCCATGCGTTATACGGAAGCACGTCTTTCAAAAATCAGTATGGAACTTCTGGCGGATCTTAATAAAGACACCGTCGATTTTGTTCCGAACTTTGATGAAACAGAAAAAGAACCGGTCGTACTGCCCAGCCGCTATCCGAATCTTCTTGTAAACGGTGCTCAGGGTATTGCTGTCGGTATGGCAACCAATATTCCGCCCCACAATTTAAGAGAAGTTATTAGTGCTGTAATTAAGGTCATTGACAACCGGATCAAAGAAGGCCGTGAGACTTCCATTGAAGAAGTCATGGAAGTTATTAAAGGGCCGGATTTTCCCACCGGCGCTGTGATCATGGGCCGCAACGGTATCAATCAGGCATACAGAACAGGCCGCGGTAAGTTGAAGGTTCGTTCTGTTTATAACATCGAGCCGATGGAAAACGGCAAGAACCGTATTGTTATTACAGAGATTCCATATCTTGTAAATAAAGCCCTGCTGATTGAAAAGATTGCAGAACTGCATAAAGATAAGCGAGTGGAAGGCATGACGGATATCCGTGATGAGTCTTCCAGCCGTGAAGGTACCGGTACGCGTATCGTAATCGAACTTCGCCGCGATGTCAATCCGAATGTCATTGTAAATCAGCTTCTGAAGCATACTGCTCTTGAAAGCACATACGGTGTCATTATGCTGGCGCTGGTAAACGGCGAGCCTAAGGTCATGAACATCGTGGAGATGCTTCATTACTACCTCAAGCATCAGGAAGAAGTCGTTACCAGAAGAACACAGTTTGAGTTAAAAAAAGCGGAAGAAAGAGCTCATATTTTAGAGGGCTTACTGATTGCGCTGGATAATATTGATGAGGTTATCCGTATTATTCGTGAAGCAGCTAATGTTTCTGAAGCAAAGCTTCATTTAATGGAGCGTTTTGGTCTCTCTGATGCACAGTCTCAGGCGATCGTTGACATGCGTCTTCGTGCGCTGACCGGACTGGAAAGAGCAAAGATTGAAGAAGAGTATGCGGAGCTTCAGAAAACCATTGCCCGCTTAAAGGAGATTCTTGGGGATAATAATAAACTGTTAGGTGTCATCCGTGAAGAAATTGCCGTAATTGCTGAAAAATTCGGTGATGATCGTAAGACGGAAATTGGTATTGACGAAGATGAGATCGTGGACGAGGATCTGATTCCGGTGGAAGATACGGTCGTTGCCATGACAAAACTTGGTTATATCAAGCGTATGTCCCTGGATAATTTCAAGGCACAGAATCGCGGCGGCCGCGGTATTCGAGGTATGCAGGTCATTGACGATGACTACACAACCGGCCTTCAGATGACGGAAACTCACGACAACATTCTGTTCTTTACAAATCAGGGTCGTGCGTACATGATCAAGGTTTATGAGGTCCCGGAATCCAGTCGTACTTCCCGCGGTACTCCCATCATCAACCTGATTCCGCTTCAGCCGGAAGAACGTGTCACTGCAATGATAACGCAGAAGGAACTGGATACGGAACGGTTTATCATGATGGCGACCAAGGACGGTACCATTAAGAAGACGCCGGCTTCCGAATACAGAAATGTACGTAAGAACGGTCTTCTTGCCATTACCTTAAAGGAAAATGACGAACTGATCAGTGTTAAGGATACTGCAGGTGATGAGCAGGTACTTCTGGTTTCAAGAAACGGCATGACCATTCGTTTTAATGAGACCGATGTTCGTATCTGCGGCAGAACCTCTATCGGTGTCCGCGGCATTAAGCTTGCTGACAATGATGAACTGGTATCCATGGAAATTTCCAATCCGGAAAAGACGGTACTGTTCGTTTCTGAAAACGGCCTTGGAAAGAGAACCCGTTTTGAAGACTTTAATGAACAGGGGCGCGGCGGTAAGGGTTCCCGTGGTTATAAGATCACGGAAAAGACAGGAAGCCTCATCGGAACGGAAAGTGTTGCAGGTGATGAAGAAATCATGATCATCACAACAGAAGGTATTGTTATCCGTACAAAGATCGATAGTATTCCGGTCCTTGGTAAGACTACTTCCGGTGTTAAGCTCATCAACATCAGTAAGGATTCTGAGTCCAGAGTTGCTTCCTTCACGATCGTTACTTCTTCAGAGGAAGAAAACAATGAAGATCATGCGGAAGTAAGTGAAGAGGTTTCAGAAGCAGATATTGTTGAAGCAGCGGAAGAAGTTACCGCTGAAAATACTGAAACAGAAATCTGATTTAATATTTCTTTATGAAGGAAATATAAGAGATGTAAAAATACCTCCGGTAGTATCAATGCTGCCGGAGGTGTTTTTAGAATATAAAGAAAGTATCGGTGTTATTTTGAATTATTACTCTTCTTCTACCGGTTTACTGATAATGATCTGATTACCCTGTACATCCATCTTGACTTTGTTTCCTTCAATTCCGAGTTTTTCAAGCACATCTCTTGGAATCTGGATTCTTCCGGCGCGGTCCAGGATCACATATTCATCCTGGATTTCACTGGTTTCCGTAAAAGCCGTGATTTCATTCATGCGGTCCAGATAAGTCTGTTTCATATACATTTCAGAACTGATCTTACCGTCGCGGATGGCCGCAACACGGTTTACTTTTTTACTGAGCAGGCGGTCGTGGGTGACGATGACGATCGTCAGCCCGGTCGTGCGGTTGATTTCCTTGAACATGTCCAGAATGTAAGTACCGGTTTTAATGTCAACGGCACCTGTAGGTTCGTCTGCGAGTAAAATTTTGGGGTTATTTGCCAGTGCGATTGCAATGGCAATACGTTGCTGCTCACCACCGGATAACTGATTTAAACGGCTGTTTTTGCGATGTGAGAGGCCAACCAGGTCCAGAAGTTCCAGTGCTTTTTCTTTTTTTACTTTTTCAGAATCAAAAAGCATCGGCATCTGTACATTCTGCCAGGCAGTCAGATAGGGCAGCAGATTACGTGCATTGTTCTGCCACACGAAACCGACTGTCTTTCTCTTATATTCCACCAGTTCCTTTTCCGTCATTTTGAAAAGGTCCTTGCCGTCAACAATCAATTTGCCTGCGGACGGACGATCCAGACCGCCGATCATATTCAGGAATGTGGACTTACCGGAACCGCTGTTTCCGATGATGGCCATCAGCTCACCCTGATTAATGGTGATGTCCAGACCCTGAAGTGCCAGAACCTCAATATCCTCGGTTTTATAGATTTTTACCAGATTGTCACACTGAATGATGGGTTTCACTTCGTTATTCTCCATGGATCAGCTCGCCTCCTTCCAGTTCATAAACCTTATCGCCGAGTTCCATCAGACCCACATCATGTGTGGTCATGACGATCGTAACGCCCTCTTGAGAAGTCAGTTCCTTGAAAATTTTTACAACCGTAAGACCCGTAACAGTATCCAGCGCGCCGGTAGGTTCATCTGTGAATAAAACCTTGGGCCGATGGGCAATCGCACGCGCAATGGCTACACGCTGCTGTTCACCGCCGGAAAGCTCCTGCGGAAGATGATACGCGCGCTGGGAAAGACCAACAAGCTTCAGGCATTCCATCGCCCGAGCGGAAAGATCCCCCTTATATTTAGTCATTCTGAGAGCAAATTCCACGTTTTCAAGCGCAGTCATCATCGGAATCAGTGCGACAGACTGGAATACAAATCCAATGTCATTTCTGCGCAGTTTTGAGCGGGCATTTTCATCCAGCTGGACGATGTCTTTATCTTCCAGAAGAACAGAACCACCGGTTGGTTTATCCAATGCACCCAGAATATTCATGAGTGTAGTTTTACCGGAACCGGAGCGTCCGCGGAGAATGGTCAGTTTTCCGGCAGGAATCTCAACGTTGATGTCTTTAAGTGCCTGAAAATCACCGCTTGGTGTATGGAAGATCCGGTCCACATTTTTTGCGACAATGATGTTTTCCATGTTAATCCTCCCCGAGCTTCAGCGCCTGCGCGATCTTCATGGAACGAATGATCCATGCAAGAATGAGCAGGCAGATTACGACCATGAGACCGATGATCACCGCAAGGCGGATACCATCGGAGGTCTCGTTCACAATACGCAGCGGGAGCGCATAGTCCACGGAGGAATATGCGATCTGAATCAGCGGCATGAAGAGCTTGGAGGCCAGAAGACCTACAAGAACGCCGGCTGCAATGGAGGTTCCGGAAATGAAAATATGCTCATTCAAAAGCATGGCTATGATCTCACCCATGGACATACCCATTGCCCGGAAAATACCAAACTGCAGTTCACGGCTGCGAATGGAAAGGATCCAGTAGATCAGGAAACCAACGGTGCAGAGAACCAGAGCCACAATAAAACCGACAGTGAGAAGACCGTTTGTACCCTGAAGAACAGCGTCGTTTTTATGCTTGACGAGTTCTGCGGAGGTATCGATCATTTTCGTGGTGTCGATATTATATTGATCCAGCATGTCATAAATGAATTCCGTGGAACCGGTGGATTTGATCCAGACCTCGTACGGACGAATACCCCACAGCTGCTGCATCGTACTCATGTGAGCCACGATGAGATAATTATCATTTTCTTTGTAGAGACCGTCAAAATCCTTGGTGTAGATCTTGGAAGAATAGCTCGGCCAGTAATCCACAAAGCCGTAAATGATGCCGCGCAGTGTGCTTTCACCGCTGAATCGGATATTGATGACATCGCCGATCTTGTATCCGTAATTATCCTTGAAATTGGAGGAAACCAGGATCGCGTTGGAATTCTGTGCCATGGCATTCAGGTAATTGTACCAGTGTTCCGGAAGAAGCGATTTATCAAACCATGCGGTCTTACCGAATTCCTTGGTGTTGATGCCCATGACCTGAGCGTCCTTCAGCACTCCGCTTCCGGCGTTGACAATCAGATCCTTTTCCACCTGTACACGGGTAACGGAATCAGCTCCGTTTCCGACCAGGGAAGAATAGTGACCGTAATCCGGCTCACGATATTCAAGCGGAAGATCCGGATCCATTGCGACAAGGGTCGCGTTGCTTTCCCAGCGTTCCTGGATGACAACATCGGCACCGGTCGTATAATAAAGATTCTGCTCATCGTTGTTATTGATAGTACGCGCAGCAGATGCATTGAATACACCGATGGCAATCGTCATGATAAGGAATACCATAATAAATCCCTGCTGCTTGCGGTTCCTTGTGATATGGACAAAGGAAGTATAAAGAGCAGGACTCCATTGCTTCTTAAAAAGGACGAATACCAGTTTGGAAAGGAGTGGTATAATGCGGAGCGCAAACAATCCGGCACCCAGAATAAAAAGGGATGCGCTTAAGAAAAGCAGCGGGTCCAGTGCTTTTCCCTGAAGAACCATCTGAGAAATATATTCCTTCTGAGCATTGAAATTGTAAAGTCCGTAAAGGGATATCAGAAGAATGATGATGTCCAGGAAAAATTTCTGCCAGAACGGAGCGTCACTCTTGCGATGTTTACGCTGCTTATGGTTGACGATCGTCACATTGGAATGCCGGAAGACCGGGATGACCATTGCAAGGACAGAAAGGACCGCGGCCGCAAGCACATAAAGAACGGTATCCATTGACATCTGCAGTTTCAGCGATTTACGGCTTACAAATTCCAGGAAGGCATTGGCGGAACCCAAAATCTGAACAAGAAGGAAGGACAGCGGTATGCCGATGAAGATGGAAATCAGTACCGTTACTGCGCTCTGTACAAAATAAATACCGATGATCTGCTTTTTTGATGCGCCGCGGCTTTTTAGAACGGCGATCTCACCCTGTTCCATATCCAGCATCTGTTTGGAAACCATGAAAATGAAAGCAGCAAGGAGAATAAGCACCGGTATCTGCATCACCAGGAATGTGGTGCGAACCTTTATCATGGTATTGGTGTAATTATTCAGAAGCACTTCAAAGTAATTGAAGGATGAAAGGTTGCTGACATTGGAGTAATAATCATTGAAGTCTGTCACGGTATTCATGACGTGACGGACCTGGTCTACACTCAGTGCCGTATAATCATACAGAATGTACCACACGGCGGAAATGGATTTGACAACGTTTCCATTCAGATACATGTCACTGTACAGGTCTTCATTCATGAAAACAGTATACTGATAACTTCCCGGCGGCTGGACCCAGTAAGGATCGCTGTCATCTTTGTTTTTGAAAACGCCGACAACATGGATCTTGATGTAATTGTCATCGGGATCCTTCAGCGTTTTGTAGGTAATATGCTCACCAAGAAGCATGCCCATTTCCTGAAGACCGGTCTCAGAAACAACGACCTGAATACTGCCATCCTCTTCTTTTTCAGGAGAAGCGTAAGTACCGGCCACGATTTCGATGTGGTCATTCAGATTAGTAAGAGCATTGATGCTGATGACGGAACGGCGATCGGTACGGTCCAGATCGGAGATCGTCTGGGAACTTCCCACGGAGTAGCTTCCGACCATGTCAAGGACCGGAACGCCCATGTCATACATGCTCTCATTGATGTGATCCAGAGTCTTCTCCACAGCAGCGTCCTTGTTGGAAAGGCCGCCAAAACGGACAACATATGTCATTGGGTAACGATTGTTTTCTGCAACATAATTACTAAAATAAGTAGTCAGCGTACGCTGCAGAACGGCATTGGTATAAAGCGGATTTGCAGCAGCGATGCTGATCAGAAGAATGTTGCCGATCAGAAGAGAAAGTACCATCCACTTCTTGTTCAGCATTTTTTGAATAACAAACCGAAGCATTCAGGCCTCCTTTCTCAGTTCATGATCAGTGAATCGGTTTCATCCAGTCCGTAAAGGACCCAGCATTGTTCCTTGTTTTCAAGCCCCGGGATAAAATAACGCTTGTTAATGATCTGATGATCGCCGTTTTTCAGAACATAATAGTCTTTATCGTCCGGATATACTGCTTTCTTCGGAATGACCATAACATTCTCCAGGTGAACCGTTTCCGCACTGACATTGAAGATAATGCGATCTATATTCAGTGCAAAAGAAGGTACAGCGGCAAAATCAAATTCGCCAAGATCCGGCTTCATCAGTGCAAATGAATTCATGGCTTCACCGAATACATTGGAGGAGACCACGACCTCTGAAGGGAGGTTTACACGATTCTTGTTTGCGCCGGCTTCAATGTTTGCCGTCATTCCATAAGAAATATGATCATTGGAAACACGGATCAGGATGGAAGAAATATCGGCAATCGTGCAGACCACCTGATTGGTGTTAATATCCGTATTTTCTTCATAGAACTGCACATTGTAGATAAATCCGTCACAGGGTGAATAAACATACTGTATTTCCAGGTCGTTTTTCAGTTCATCCAGTTCCTTCTGCATCTTTTCAATGCTGAGGGTCTGCTCAAAGCGGAATTTTTCCAGTTCCAGTGAGGCTTTCTGGATACGAAGGGATGCTGCTCTTCTGGCGTATACAGCGTCCTCGGGAAGTTTGTTCAGATCCTCCTGAAGGTCTTGAATATCCAGCCGATAGGAATTTTCTGTTGATGTAAGGTCCTCATTCGCGCGCTGAATACGAAGATTCAGTTCTGTCAGGTGATACTTATCAACATTAACACGGATCTCAATGAGCGGATCTCCCTCTTTGACGATGTCTCCGTGCTTGGCGACGGACTTAATATATGTTGCATTATTTCCCTTGTAGAGAACCGTTGTTTTATTAGGAATATAGGCGGTTCCGTTAATGGCAATCTGATCTGTATAGGTTCCGATCTGCGGATGCACAGTATGATAATTGGTATTGTTGGCTTTGATGTCCGTTTCCGGGATCAGTTCGGATTCCGCGTAAGCGGAAGTCATGCCGTAGATCAGAGTTCCCACGAGGAACAAAACAGCTGAAAAGGCAGCGGTCATTTTTTTAATCCTGTACATAAATAACCTCCCCTTCTTTCAGTCCGTCTTTGATTTCCGTTGATACACCATTGGAGAGTCCGATCGTCACGTAGCGCTTTTCGCGTTCAGACTCACTTGTCACGATATATACGTAATACCCACCGGTATCACGCTTCAAGGTACTCTTTGGCACCATCAGAACATCTTCCAGGCGGAACTGATCAACGATGACCACACCATAATCTCCTGCTTTCAGAGTCTTTCCGGCTTTTTCCTTGATTCTGAAGCTTCTTTTCAGCGGCTGGCCTGAAGAAAGGATCGCGGACATTTTTTCATTGCTCATTGGAATGAGTTCAATCTCCCATCGTTCGCCGGCAATCCATGCATAGGTTTCCTTTGTCTGAACTTCCACTTCAGAAATGCCGGTCTGGGTGATCAGGACCAGATCTGTCGGATCCAATATATAACACACAGTCTTATCTGCGCGGACATAGGAACCTTCTGTCAGAGATTCGTTAAAATAGACAGTTCCGGAAATCGGGGCTGAAATAACGGATTCCTTCAGGTTATCCCGAAGCTCCGTCAGGCTGCGGTTCAGTTCTTCCAGACGGGCATTGCGGTTCTGAATGGCCTGTTCCTTGCGGAGCTGAGCCTGCTGAACGGCGACGATTTTTGAACCTTCCGTTACGGCATCGCGATCGGGACGGCTTTGATATTCATCCAGTGCCGTCTGCAGGATGGCGATGTCCAAATCGGCGATCCGGTCCTCATATGCACCGGACTTTTCAATACCGGTGATCTCCTCTTCCAGACTTTCAATTTGCTTTTTGAGGCTTTCCTGATTCAGTGTCAGAATCGGATCACCGGCCTCAACGTACTCGCCGATGTATGCGTTTACCTTTTCAATGGTTCCGTCTGTACTGAACGAAAGCGGAATGGAGGAAGGTGCGACATTGGCTTCATAGGTAATTTGTTTTGTAATGTTTCCGCGGGACACGATCTCCGTGTCCAGACTTACGCCCACCGGTTCCAGAAGCTCCGGTTCCGGCTGCTCGGGTTTGCGGCATCCGGTAAAAAGCAGACCGAATGCCATAATCAGAATCAGTATTTTTTTCATGTTCCGCCTCGTCAGTTAATGATGACTTCGTCACCGATCTCAAGTCCGTCCAGAATCTCCACGTAACGTTCGTTTCGAACGCCGGTGTCCACATAGCGAAAAGTCCGGAGGCCGTCATCGCCCAGAATGTAGACAACATCCTTTCCGTTGATATTGGAAATGGCCGCGGTCGGTACGGCTTTGACATCTTTTTTGTCCACAGTCACAATGGTGATGGAACCTTTTGCATTGTCCTCCAAATCAAAAACAGGTTCATTCAGCGCAAAATAAACATCGCCGGACTTACCGGGGGTACGCTTTTCAGTATTCAGTCCGATTTCAGCTGCATCAATGACTGTGACACCGTATTCACGTTCGTTTACTACAGCAGTGTGGATACTGCCGATGTCAAACTGATCCCATAATTTGGTTTCAGCACGGAAAACAGAAAGTGAAGAATCAGAAATATTGATGACTTTTTTCAGATTAGAACTGACATCGCCGGTCTCCGGAGAATAAACGTATGAGACCACACCGTCAAAGGGAGCAAAAAGCTGACGTTCCTTCATTTTTTCATCGATTTCAGTCATACGGAATTCGGTAAGATAGATCTGATCTTCAATACTCTGCTTCTGCCGGTCAAATTGCTGATTGATTTTGTTCAGCGCGCGCTGCTGGTCGGAAGGATCCCATCCGGAACCGTCATACTGCTGCTTTTTCAATGCCATGCTGCGGCTGTCCTCCAGCTGAGACAACTGAAGACTGCAGGCGTCCAGATTCCGCTGACATGCGGCAAGGTCTTCCTGCAAGGTTCCCATGTTCAGCTGCGCAAGAAGCTGACCCTCCGTAACTGTTTCACCGAGGGACACAAAAAATGTGTCATATGTGATTCCATTGATCGGAAAATTAAGAGAAGCCGTTTGAACGGGGATATACTTGACGGAAATAACTTCTTCCTGATAAATATCCGTAACGGCGCAGACAGACATGGTATAGTCTACAAACACAGAATTAGAAATGGTTGGCGCGGCATAGAAGGATTCCTCCTCGGGAATAATACCACAGGAGGAAAGCAATATGCTTCCGGCAGCGAGGGCCGACAGGATTGGTATTTTTCGTTTCACGTGAACACCTCAAAGAGTATACTTACTGTAAATCTTATCACTGTGAAGTGATAGTGTCTACAACAAGATTTGAGCACTTTTTGTATAATAAAAGAGAGATGCAGCGGATATTTCTGCATCTCTCTTCATAATCTTACGGTCAGCTATACCGGTTTACTTCTGAACATGATTATTTTCTTCGCCGGTGGCTTTCTCTGCAATCTCAGCAGCTTTTTTTTCTGCTTTCTTTGCCTTTCTCTTTCTGGAAGCTTTTACACTCTTGACAATGATCAGGGCGATGATTCCGCCAAAGGCACCCAGGAATAACAGAACGGGCGTGATCTCGATCAGGAAGAACAGGAAACCTTCCAGGAAATCAAGGAAGCCGCTCCAGGTGTTCCGAAGAGTATTTTTAAGGCGGTCCATAAAGGTGGAGGTCTTTACGGGAACCTGGGTGCGGGTGTATTCCAGAACTTCATTGATCGTAAGCGTCACTGTGGAGTACTGAACATCAGTGTCCATTTCGCTCAGTTCATTTTTGTACATTGCAAGCTCGTTCTGGACATCACTCAGGCGGTCTTCAATATACAGCATGTCTTCAATGGTCTCGGCCTGTTCCATCATTTCAAGAAGCCGTGCTTCCTGTGTTTCCAGCGATTTGATGGTCGTTGCTGTATTATTGTATTGTTTTGTAATATTTTCTACATTCTGGCTCTTTTCTGTGATCTTCCCGGTTCCGTCCAGATCATCCAGAAACGAATTGTATTTATCCGTCGGAATGCGCACGACTACATACTCACTGAGCGTTCCGGATGTTTTTTCATATGATGAATAGTACCAGCCATCGGAAGCATCGGATTGGGTCTCGCTTTCAATAAAGCCGTCATATTTTTTGATCAGTTCTTTCAGCGTGGACACGGTCTTTGTAAATTCCAGGGTCTCCATATTGATATTGCAGGTATAGACCAGCTTTTCCGAGTTTTGGGTCTCACGTACAAAATCGTTGCCGGGCACGGTGCCGGAAGTATCGGCGTTTTCATTCCAGATTCCGATCTCATTGGAATCATCCCAGGCGATTTCTTCTTTACCGGGTGCGCCGTTTGAATTGGAATCATTTGCTCCGTACCATTCTTCAGAGGCCGCTGCGGTTTCCGCCACCGCATAGGAAGTGTCGGACTTCATGGCACTGCCGCAGCCAATCAGCAGCATCGACAATGATAAAATGCAGGAAATTACCGCTATTATGTTCTTTCTCATCATTTTCCCTCCGTATATTCTGCCCTGCAAGCAGATTTTATGTGTTATCTCAAAGGACAGAAATTCATGGGTCACGGTTGCAAAAGAATTAATTCTTCAATATAATAAAATCAATTCAAACAAAGTCTATTTCTATTTAATACATCAAATAAAGGAAAACGTATGAATCGAGAACTTTTGGGATTTGTGACAGAAGAACTTTTGAACGGAAGCACACTGACCGTAAAAGCCGGCGATGTTCAGATGGAGGTTTGCCAGAAAGAGAAATTCGAGGAAAACGATACCGTCAGTTATACCTTTGAAGGTGCTGAAGACCTGATGGGAATGACGATCACGGCACGCGGAACGGGCGATACCATCGTCCTCTCACTGGACGCATCCTCGAACTACAAGGCCGGTAAGGCATTCAGCGCAAAGCGCACTGTGAATTTTACATTTGGAGGTCCGGTTCCGGAAAAGATCCTGGGTTCCTATATGGATCTCATGTGGTGGACCTATCCGGAATTCCCGAAAAATTTTTCCGAGCTGGTTCCCACTACACAGAACATGCTCCTGAAATATGCGGATAAGATTGTTTATGTTCAACCGCTCTGCAACGGTAATTTCAGCACGGAGATCGACGGTGAAGGTTTCCACCTGGAACCCCGCACGGAAAACATCTGCACACTGACCGGCGACTTTGCTGCTATTACAGTCGGGGAGAATCCCATTACGATCTACCGTACGGCCATGGAAAACATTTCTGCGCTTGGCGGCATGACGGCACTTCTGAAGCGCGACCATCAGTATCCGGAAATCATGGAATGGTTTGGCTGGTGTACCTGGAATGCTTTCTATACCAATGTTACCGAAGACAAGATCATAGAAAAACTGCAGGAATTCAAGGAAAAAGGAATTCCGGTCGGATGGGTCATCATCGATGACGGCTGGTTTACTGCCGGTGACAAAGTGCTTCGTGCATTTGAAGCGGATCCTGTCAAGTTCCCCAACGGCTTGAAACACTGCATCGACCGTATGAAGAACGAATACGGTGTCAAGCAGGTTGGTGTATGGCATGCTTTTGAAGGATATTGGAACGGCGTGGAGATCGGAAGCGCATTATATGAGGAATGGAAGGACTGCCTGGAAATCACTCCGGAAGGCTTTGCCATCCCCGCGCATGATGTTGACCGTGCGTTTGCTTTCTGGGATGCATGGCATTCCTATCTTGCAGGAGAAGGTATCGACTTTGTAAAGGTCGACAACCAGAGTTCTCATCCGCATCACATGGAAAACATGATACCGGGTCCGGTAGCCTGCCGCATTGCGCATGAGGCTCTGGAGCGCTCCGTAGACAAAAACTTTAACGGAACAATCATCAACTGCATGGGTGAAGACATGGAGAATGTACTCTCCCGCCATCATTCCGCTATCACAAGAAACAGTGATGATTTTTTCCCGAACAGAGAACGCGGCTTCCTGAAGCATCTTGCCCAGAATGTTTACAGCGCGCTTTGGCATAGTGAACTTTACTACTGTGATTTTGATATGTGGTGGTCCGGCACTGCGGCTCCGGTACAGTCCGGTGTTCTTCGTGCTGTCAGCGGTTCTCCGGTCTACATCAGTGATGAAGTGGGTGCTTCTGATCCGGCAATGATCTTCCCGGTCATTGAGGACGATGGCCGTATTATCCGTTTTGAAGAGTCTGCCCGTCCCACGGAAGATTTGATCTTTACGGACTGCAGCAAAGAAGACCGCCTGCTTAAGGTATTTAATGTTAAAGACGATGCTTTTGTACTTGCCGCATTCAACGTTTCAACGGGTAATGTCACAGATACCCTTTGCTATAAGGATATTACCGGTCTTAAAGCGGATCAGAAGTATGTTTCATATGAATACTTCTCCAAGAAGTATACGGCTGTTACCGCTGAAAGCATTGAAAATATCACCCTTCCGATGGATGGTACTGCGGTTTACAGCATTTACCCTGTTGCATTTGATGCAGAGGGCGAATACATCATGGCCGGTCCTGAATCCAAGTATGCGGGTTCCGGTTCTGTTAACAAGAAGAAAATTTATTTAAAGGAGATCATGTAATGTCAGTTCCCACACCTCATATCAGCGCGAAAGTCGGAGATTTTGCAGAAACTGTTCTGATGCCCGGTGATCCGCTTCGTTCCAGATTCATTGCGGAGAATTTTTTAGAGGATGCGGTCCTCGTAAATAATGTACGCGGTGTCCAGGGCTATACCGGTTATTATAAGGGAAAGAGAGTTTCTGTCATGGCGTCCGGCATGGGTCAGCCGGCCATCGGCATCTATTCTTATGAGCTGTTCAATTTTTATGGCGTTAAAAATATCATCCGCGTGGGGTCATGCGGCAGCATCGACAAAGATCTGCATGCCCGTGACATCATTATCGCTCAGGGTGCATGTACGAACGGAAACTATGCGGCGCAGTATAATCTTCCGGGTACCTTCTGCCCCATCGCCAGCTTTGAACTTCTGGAAAAGGCCGTTGCAGAATGCAAAAAGGCCGGTGTAAATTTCAAAGTCGGCAATATCTTCTCTTCCGACATGTTCTACGATGACGCGGATTCTGCCATGGAATGGACCAAGATGGGTGTGCTGGGCATCGAGATGGAATCGGCGGCTCTGTATTGCAATGCGGCACGCGCAGGCAAGAATGCGCTGTGCATCTGCACTGTCAGCGATTCCTTTATCTATCCGGAGGAAAATACGACCGCTGAGGAGCGTCAGAATTCCTTTACCAAGATGATGGAGATCGCGCTGGAGATTGCTTAAATGACAGATAAAACGAATATTCGCGGACTGATTCGCAAAGCACTGGAAATGCGTGAGTTTTCTTATGTGCCTTATTCCGGGTTTGCCGTCGGTGCGGCGCTTCTTGCAAAAAACGGGACTGTGTATACCGGCTGTAATATTGAAAACGCAGCCTATGGTGCCACGATCTGCGCAGAGCGTACGGCCATATTCAAAGCGGTGTCTGAGGGAGTAAAGGAATTTGATGCCATTGTTGTAGTGGGTGCGCCGAAGGGTGAAGTTCCGCGCGCGGAATGTCCGCCCTGTGGAACATGCCGCCAGGTCATGAGTGAATTTGCGGATAAGGATTTTTCCGTAATTCTTGCGGTCGATGAGGATCACTACCATATATATAGTATGGAAGAGATGCTGCCGCATTCATTTGATCTGTAAAAAGAATTATTATAATAGGTAAGAACCGGGTTCAAACAAGATGAAAACAGCGGCAGAATAAGCGGATTTCATTGTAAAAACTCAGTAATTACCGATGAATTGAAAAGAGAGAACTAATATGGATATTAAAATGATCTTAAGTCACTGTGATCATACCCTCCTTGCTCAGACGGCAACCTGGGAGCAGATCAAGTCCATCGTCGATGACGGTATCAAATACAATACGGCATCTGTTTGCATTCCGCCGTCTTATGTCAAGCAGGCAGCGGATTATGCAGCGGGCCGTGTTGCCATCTGCACGGTCATTGGATTCCCGAACGGCTATAACACGACAGCTGTGAAGGAATTTGAAACAAAGGATGCCATTCAGGGCGGTGCCGATGAAATTGACATGGTCATTAATATGGGATGGGTCAAGGACGGCCGTTATGATCTTCTGGAAGAAGAAATCCGTACGCTGAAAGCTGCATGCGGAGAAAAGATTCTGAAAGTCATCGTTGAGACCTGTTATCTGACAGATGAAGAAAAAGCGGAAATGAGCCGCGTTGTTACCAGAGCAGGTGCGGATTATATCAAGACGTCCACAGGTTTTGGAACCGCGGGCGCGACTTTCCACGACATTGAAGTGTTTGCGGCAAACATCGGTCCGGATGTTAAGATGAAAGCAGCCGGCGGCATCTCTTCCATTGAAGATGCTGAACATTTCCTGGAACTGGGCGCAGACCGTCTGGGAACGTCACGAATTGTTAAGATTGCAAAACAGCTTCCGGACGACGGACAGTATTGATCAATATACAGTACATGTCCGAGAATTACGGACAAAAATGTTTGTTAAATGAAGAGATTCCATCCCTGAACAAGGGGTGGAGTTTCTTTATAAGAATCAGTATTAAAAAAGAGGCTCTTTAATATTCGCGGAAAATTTCAAATAACAGGACGATAGGAGAAGATATAATGATCGATTACACGGAAGGCGCAGGAATTCAGTATCATGTTGGATTAAAACCGGGCGATGTCGGAAAGTATGTACTGCTGCCCGGTGATCCAAAGCGGTGCGAAAAAATCGCAGCATATTTTGATGATCCGGTCCTGGTAGCAGACAGCCGGGAGTTCGTGACCTATACGGGGACACTGAACGGCGTGAAGGTCAGTGTTACATCGACCGGCATCGGTGGACCGTCAGCTGCTATTGCCATGGAAGAACTGGTCAATGTCGGCGCGGAAGTATTTATCCGGATTGGAACGTGCGGAGGTATTGACCGCGAAGTATGCGGAGGCGATGTTGTTATAGCAACCGGCGCGGTACGCATGGAAGGAACGTCAAAAGAATATGCACCGATTGAATATCCTGCGGTAGCAGATCTGGATGTCACAAATGCGCTTGTGGCAGCGGCAAAGGAAGCGGTAAGAGACCGGAGACGGGATATCCTGACGGAAAACGCGGAAGCTGAAATGACGGCTGGTACCGAGAAGGATTCAAAGGAAAGATTCAGCTATCATGTCGGCGTTGTTCAGTGTAAAGATGCTTTCTACGGACAGCACCAGCCTGAACTGCTTCCAAACAGTCATGAACTGCTGAATAAATGGGATGCCTGGGTGGCAATGGGCTGTAAGGCGTCAGAAATGGAATCAGCTGCGTTATTTATTGTTGCGCAGTATCGACGCGTAAAGGCCGGTGCGATACTTCTTGCAGTCGCAAACCAGGAACGCGCAAAAGCAGGATTACCGAATGCGCAGTATCATGATACGGATCGGGCAATCCGGATAGCTGTTGAAGCGGTCAGAAAAATGATTAAGGAAGAATATAAAGAAAATTAATGACAATTGTTTCAGATCATGTTCAAATATTTTGGTTGAGATCCGGCAGAGAAGCGATTTGTAAGGAGATGAAAAGATGGTCTTGGGGCTACTTACGCGCATTGCCACAAGATATAGTGGAAACGCTGAAACCCTTGAAAAATAAAGAAAAATTGATCAAAAACGGTTGACAAAAGGGGTTTGAATCGCTATAATAACCCTTGCGCTCGAGAAAGAGTAAAGACTTGGTAGAGGCTGTTTGGAGAAGTACTCAAGTGGCTGAAGAGGCGCCCCTGCTAAGGGTGTAGACCGTTTGCGCGGTGCGCGGGTTCAAATCCCGCCTTCTCCGCTCTTTATAGTCTTGAAAGATCGAGAAAAAAGTTCTTGACAAACGACCTGAGATTTGATATTATATACAGGCTGCTTCGT
>CAMGCK010000049.1 GCA_946040795.1 uncultured Lachnospiraceae bacterium | reverse complement strand
TTTCATTACTATTTGTGCCGCCAGCCTAAGGCGGCGGAATGGAGATTTTTATGATGAAAAAGCTCCTTTCGGTATTCGTGCTGGCCATGATCGTCATGGCGACACTCTGCGGCTTTGCGTTCCCGGCGGACATGTCCGGCGATCGCTATGTGTACGATGAGGGAGATTACCTCTCTGCCTCAGAAGAAGCGGAAATTCAGGCTGCAATCGAGCAGGTATCGGGCGATATCAAAGCTGATATCCTGGTCATCTTCACAGATCAGCCGGAGAGCGACAGTGAAAGAAACTGTGCAGAAAACGCCGCAAAAAGATGGCGCGACGCGGGATATGCATCAAAGAAGAAGCAGGAGACCATCGTTTTCTATGTGGACATGGCCAATCGCCGTTTCTTTACAAATGAATATAATGCTAAAGAAAAGTTCCGCCTGACGGATGCTGATATTGACAATATTACATATGCAGTGCTTCCGTATATGAGTGCCGGCGATAACGGCGCGGCAGCACTGACCGCAGTCGAGGCAATCGGTGAATATGGACGTCCGGGCTTCTTCCAGACGTTCTGGGCGTGGTTGATGTCCGGCTGCATCGGCGGCGGTATTGCCACAATGATCGGTGTTGGAAGCCATAACGCGGCACGTACACATGTGACACGCAGATATTATCTGAAGGATCATGCAGTGAATGTGGTCGCAAGCAGTGAGTTTTTCACCGGATCAACGGAAAGAACCATCGATCATACTCCTCAGCAGCGTACTGAAAGCTCTTCCGGCAGCTCGGGTATCACACATTCCTCCTCCGGCTCCAGCGGAAACCACGGCGGCGGTGCATCCTTCTAAATGAACTTCATCAATGTGCCACGGGGAAATCCCCCGTGGCATATTTTTGTGACACCGGGGACGCTTCATGCTGTCAACTTTTGTGACACCGGGGGCGCTTCATGCTGTCAACTTTTGTGACACCGGGGACGTTTCTTTCTGTCATCTTTTGGCAAACAGAGATGTGGGTCGATATGATCGCACACGCAGTTCTTTTTGACAGGAATGGTCAACTGGTGTAAAATGAAAAACATTATTGGGTAAAGGAGGATCTTCACATGGAAGAACAAATTCTATTGGACGGTGCCATGGGCACAATGCTTCAAGCTGCCGGCATGCCGCTTGGTGTGCGGCCGGAGGTCTATGGAATGGAGCATCCGGAGATCCTGAAAAAGATACATGAAGAATATGTGAGTGCCGGCAGCAGTGTCCTCTATGCGAACACATTCTGTGCGAATGCGCACAAATTGGCCGGCACGGGCTATACTGTAAAGGAAGTTGTCGCGGCAAACATTGCCATCGCCAAACAGGCGGCGGGAACGTGTGCCAAAGTTGCGCTGGACATCGGTCCGATCGGCGACCTGATGGAGCCTCTTGGAAAAATGACATTTGATGAGGCGTATGCTCTGTTTGCGGAAATGATTCGCGCCGGTGTGGAAGCACAGGCGGATCTTGTGGTGTTTGAGACAATGACAGACCTGGCGGAGGTACGCGCAGGCGTGCTGGCAGCACGGGAAAATTCCACATTGCCGGTCTGGGTCACCATGAGCTTTGAAGAAACCGGGCGGACATTTTTGGGGACGACGGTGGAATCGATGACATCGACCCTGGATGCCATGGGCGTGGATGCGATGGGCATCAACTGCTCCCTCGGCCCGGATGAGATCTATCCGTTGATCTGCACCATGTGTGAGTGGACAGACAAGCCGCTTATTGTGAAGCCGAATGCGGGACTTCCGGATCCGGCTTCGGGAAAATACGGAATGAATGCGGAGAACTTTGCGCGTTCTATGGAGAAATTTGCAGTACTTCCCGTGTACGCCATGGGCGGTTGCTGCGGGACGACGCCGGAGTTTATTGTGGCGCTGGCAGAAAAAGTTGACAAAGAGAAACGTCCCCATTGTCACCCGGTACTGACAGAAAAAGTTGATAAAATGAAACGTCCCCGGTACTCCAGACGGGGAATCTGCTCTTCGGCGCAGATGGTGGAATTTGGCGGCATTCATGTTATTGGGGAACGAATCAATCCGACCGGAAAGAAGCGTTTTCAGCAGGCTCTCCGTGAGCATGACATGGATTATATTTGCGAGTGCGCTGCGGCGCAGGCGGAAGCCGGTGCCGAGGTTTTGGACGTCAATGTGGGCCTTCCGGGCATCAACGAAGCGGAAATGATGGCAGAAGTTGTCAAAGCTGTTCAGAGTGTGGTTTCGCTTCCTCTCCAGATCGATTCCTCGGAGCCTGAGGTCATCGAAGCCGGTTTACGTGCATTCAGCGGCCGGGCCATCATCAATTCCGTAAGTGCAGAACCGGCAAAAATGGAGGCCATTTTCCCGCTGATGAAGAAGTACGGCGCTGCAGCAGTTGCACTCACCATGGACGATTCCGGTCTTCCCACAACGGCTGAGCAGCGCGTGGCGATGGCAGAACGCATTTTAAACCGCGCTGCCGAATACGGAATTCCTAAGGAAGACATTTTCTTTGACTGCCTGACGATGACGGTCTCCGCCGCGCAGGACCAGGCCAAAGAAACCCTGAAAGCGGTACAAATGGTGCATGAGCGTTGGGGCTCGCATTGTGTACTCGGCGTCAGCAATATTTCCTTCGGTCTTCCGAGGCGAAACAAGATCACCACAGCGTTCCTGACGCTTGCGATGGAACGCGGCCTGGATTTTCCGATCATCAACCCAAACCAGAAGGAAGTTATGGACGCTGTGTATGCATACCGGGCGCTGGCGGGGGATGATGTGGACTGTGAAGCATACATCGGCCGGTTTGCGGATGAGGAAGCCGAGGAAAAGAGAAGAGCGGCGGAAACAAAGACTGCTGATGAAAGCTCTGAACTCAACACCGCTGTTTTGAAGGGACTCAAGGAAGAGACTGCACGCCTCACCGCAAAATATCTGGAGACCATGCCGGAACTTGAGGTCATTAATCAGAAGCTGATTCCTGCACTGGACCTGGTCGGTGCCAAGTATGAAAAACAGGAGATCTTTATTCCGCAGCTGATTAAAGCCGCTAGCGCAGCCTGCGCCGGTTTTGATCTGGTGCGAGACCGTATCCGCGCGACAGGCGGAGAGACTGTGAGCAAAGGAAAGATCCTGCTTGCGACGGTCGAGGGCGATATTCATGACATCGGCAAAAACATCGTCAAGGTCGTGTTGGAGAACTACGGCTATGAGGTCATCGATCTGGGGCGTGATGTCCCGGTGCAGACTGTTGTGGATACAGCTATTAAGGAAAATATTTATCTGATCGGTCTTTCTGCACTGATGACTACCACGGTCGTTTCCATGAAGAAGACCATCGAAGCGCTGCGCGCGTCCGGTCACCCATGCAAGATCATGGTGGGCGGCGCCGTACTCACGCCGGAGTACGCGAAGGAAATCGGCGCGGATTACTATTCAGCGGACGCAAAAGAATCCGCTGATATTGCGAAGAAGGTTCTTGGATGAAAGTAAAAGACATTTTGAAAAACGGATATCTGCTGCTGGACGGCGGCATGGGAACATATTATTCCCAGCTGAAGCATGCCTCCGGCCGTGATGTGGAGAAAGCTTCACTCACAGAGCCGGACCTGATCCGCGGCATTCACACGGAGTATCTGGAGGCCGGAAGCCGGGCGATCCAGACCAATACCTTTGCGGCGAATCGCGTCAATTATGCCGGACAGGAACCGATGCGAAAAAATAACACGCTCTTTCAAAATAATGCAGAACAGTGCGTGGAAGAGATCATTACGGCGTCCTGGAATCTTGCGGCAGCAGCAGCTGAGCCTTTTGACGCGGCGGTGTTTGCGGACATTGGCCCGATCAGTCACCTGAACGAAACTGTGGACCCTGCAGAGGAACTGATTTTTGTTGCCGATCGTTTTCTTGCACTTGGCGCAGAAAACTTCCTGTTTGAGACGCAGTCCAATACCGACGGGCTCAAGGCGGCAGCGGAACATATCAAAGCCCTTTGCCCGGAGGCGTTTATTATCACAAGCTTTGCCGTCCAGGCCGATGGTTTCACGCGCGAAGGTATTTACGCGCAGGAACTGATCCATGCGATGAAAGCCTGCCCGGCGGTCGATGCCATTGGCTTCAACTGCGTGAGCGGTGCACGTCACATGCTGGAACTGGTGCAGGAGCTGGACACAGAGGGCATAACACTTTCCTGCATGCCAAATGCCGGCTACCCCACCATTCTGAATAACCGTACCTTCTACGAAGGCGACCCGGTTTATTTCGCGAGTCAGCTGGCACAGCTTCGCAGCCTCGGCGCGGTGATTCTGGGCGGATGCTGCGGTACCACGCCGGTGCATATTGAACTGGCTGGGAAAGTGCTGGAGGAAGGCCTGGCTGAAGGGGCAGATGAAAGTACTCTTGCCAGGATTCGCTCTAAAAGCTGTAAAAAGCCTGAACAGAACGCCGGGGGAGGCGTCGTACAAAACGCAGGAGAGCAGATTCGCGAAATGTCGGATTCGCCCTTCTATGCCAAACTTCTTCGCGGTGAAAAGGTCGTTGCAGTGGAACTGGACCCGCCCTCTGATGTTACTCTCACTAAATTCATGTCCGGTGCCTGGGAATTAAAGGGCGCCGGTGCCGATATTCTGACGGTGGCGGACTGCCCCATCGGCCGCGCGCGCATGGACGCAAGCCTGCTGGTCTGCAAGATCCGTCGGGAACTCAACATGGACGCGATCCCGCACATGACTTGCCGCGACCGCAACTTGAATGCCACAAAAGCGTTGCTTCTGGGCCTTTACGCTGAGGGTGTGCGCAATGTCCTTTTAGTGACCGGTGACCCGATCCCCACTGCAGACCGAGACGAGGTGAAGACGGTTTTCCAGTTCAATTCACGCAAATTGGCATCCTTCGTTACGACGCTTGGCAAACAGCAGCTTCCCGGCCCGTTTCATCTGTTTGGTGCGCTCAATGTGAACGCCCGCAATTTTGATGTGCAGCTGAAACTGGCCAAGGAAAAGCTGGAAAGCGGCATGGTTGGTTTCCTGACGCAGCCGGTGCTTACGGAGGAAGCGTTTGAAAACCTGAAACGTGCACGGAAAGAGCTGCCGAATGCGTACATTCTGGGCGGTATCATTCCCGTGACCAGTGCAAAAAACGGCCGTTTTATGAACAGTGAAGTGAACGGTATCAACGTGGATGAAAAAGTGATCGAAATGTATGACGGGCTGAAGCGGAAAGAAGCAGAGGACCTGGCGGTGGAGATCAGTACGGAAGTGGCAAAGCGCATCGCCGAAGAAGTGGATGGATACTATATCATCACGCCGTTCCAGCGGACGGGGCTGGTGAGCCGGATCTTGAAAAAACTGAAAGAAAATGAGGATTTATAATCGATACTGCATATAATACCTGCCACACACTGATGGTTCCGCTTTCCACCAAGGACAAGGCGGAACGCAGTCGGCTTTCTGTTTTGACAAACATGCAGCCGACGCTTTCCGGCATGATCGTATCGGTATTGTTTCCGACGTTCATTGTTCCCGCGTTGGGAATTGACTGCGGGACGGTGGATTAAACGCGGATCGTTTTCTCTTCTCCATTTACCACTACCGTCACTTCCTGCGCATGGCCGGAAGTGATCGTGAAATCCGTTACAATACCGTTATCCCAGACCGCGGAAACGGACAGATCGCCTTTGGCGCGAAGTCCGGAGAAGCGGCCTTTTTTCCATTCGGAGGGCAGTGCGGGAAGGAGCAGAAGTTTGCCGTTTTCTGTCTGCACCAGCATTTCGGCGATGCCGGCGGTAACGCCGAAGTTGCCATCGATCTGGAACGGCGGATGTGCCCCCAGCATGTTCGGGAAGGTGCCGCCGTGGCCGGTATAGTTGATGGTCTCACCAAAATTATCGCGGGAAGCAGTGGGGGCCGGTGAGAAGTTCAGCTGCTGACGAATGAGTGACAGCGCGTGGTCGCCATCCTTCAGTCGTGCCCAAAGGCAGACCTTCCAGCCCAGGCTCCAGCCGGTGCCGGCATCGCCGCGGGTCTCCAGCGATTTGCGGCAGGCTTCCTGCAGTTCCGGCTGCGCATCAGTAATCATATCGGTGGCGGGGTACAGGCCGTACAGGTGCGACACGTGGCGGTGCGTCACTTCCGGCTCCTCGTAGGTGGTGTCCCATTCCAGGAGACGGCCGTCCTCACCGATCTTTAACGGATTGAGGCCGGGTAGGCGGTCGCGCATGAGGGCGAGGAGAGCAGCATCATCTGTTTCCTCACTGACTATGAATGAGTCAGATGTGTCTACTGCGACAGTGCCCATGTCGGAATTGGTATTGTTCATTTCAATGCCCAGAACCTCTGCTGCCTTCAGACAATTTTCAAACAGCTCTGCCATAATGGTCTGCGACATCGTCGTCCGGGTGGAAAGTGCCAGATTGGCACCGTCCTTGGTGAAGCGGTTCTCCGGCGATGTGGACGGGCAGTTCACCCATTCCCCGTTCACCTGTGTCATAATGGCCAGATAGAAGCGTGCAGCCTCGCGCATGATCGGCCAGGCGACGTCTCTTAAATAGCCCTCGTCCAGCGTGTACTCATAGTAGCGGAACAGATGCTCTGAGAGCCAGCCGGAACCCATGTTCCAGTCCGAATAACTGACGGACCACTTATTGTCGAAGAAGCCGACAGGCGAAGTGTGTCCCCAGAGGTCCGTGTTGTGGTGGCAGACGAAGCCGGGCAGGCCGTAAAAGTCGCGAGCGGTCTGACGGCCGGATTCCGCAATGCGAATGAGAAGATCGGTCAGCGGCTCGGTGCATTCCGTGAGGTTGCAGGCCAGCGTAGGCCAATAGTTCATTTCCGTATTGATATTGACCGTATAATTGCTCTTCCACGGCGCATGCAGAAGGTCGCTCCAGATGCCCTGGAGGTTCGTGGCCTGGGTGCCCGGGCGGGAGGCGGCAATGGTCAGATAGCGGCCGAAGTTGAAGGTAAGAAGCGGCAGGCCGGCATCCTTTGTCTCGGAGCGGAGGCGGACATCGGTGGGGAGGTCGGTAGCAGCAGTATACTCAGCGAGCGCAGACGTGTCAGCAGCCACACCGTCATCAGCGTTATACAACTCCAGTAAAACTCTGTCGTACAGGGCAGAATGATCTGCAACATGTGCCGTTTTCAGTGCATTCACACCTTTTTCCATTGCAGCTGCCAGTTTGTTCAGGCACGCGTCGTGATGCTCCTTCGTGGGCAGTTCCTTATAATTGACAAAGCCGGTGGCAGCGGTCAGGTAGACGGTGAGGTGTGAAGCTCCGTGGATCATAAGCGCTGCAAGCGTTTCCGGGGCTGCGGCGTCCGAGGTGTGCTTTTCATTTGCAACGCTGCCTGTGGTCAATATTCCATCCGTTTCCACGCGGACAGCGGTAGTAAACGGTACGCCGGAGGGATCGCTGAAATCGTAGGGAAGGTCAACACAGGCGGCAGCGCCCCAGTCGTTGGAAACGGGGCATCGGCCGGTGAGGACAAGCGTATCACCCTCGGTGCGAGTGTTAAAAAGCAAAAGAGAAGATAGTGTAAGGGCGTAATCCGTCGGGGCATCCGTATGTTCGGAGAAGACCATGCAGTCGTCGGGATAGGAGACGAAGGTCTCGTTGCGGACGGAAATGCCGGCGGCCTTAAATTCTGCAGATGCCAGGGCAGTGTCTAGCTGAAGGGCGCGGATGTAGTCGGTGGCATCGGAAGAAACGGGGGCTGCGCCGGAGCCCAGATCACCGACGGCATTCGCGGCTTTGGAGCGGGTGATTTTCAGTGCACCCATCGGCAGATAACTGTGCGTCCACATGTTGTGGAAATCATGCTCCAGCACGTGCTCCGCTTCTTCAAGTTTTCCATCCAGTACGAGCGCACGGGCCTTGTAATAGGCTTCCTGTGCATGTTCGCCGAAGTAGTGCGCGGGCTTGCCGCTCCACAGTGTATCTTCATTCAGTTCGATGAGTTCTTTTTCCACGCCGCCAAAAACCATCGCGCCCAGGCTTCCGTTGCCGAGGGGCAGGGCTTCTTCAAAAACATTGGCGGGTTGGGTGTACCATAAACGCTCTTCCATAACGTACCCTCATTCAAATTTTGTTGGTTATTTTCAGCGTTTTTGCAACTTTTCCAAACAAATTCTGTCGTTAAGGCTAACATAACATAAGAGAATAGCGTTGACAACTGTTTTCGGGGGTATTGGAAATGAAGAGATATCAAATGCAGTATGCGGACGGAGCGTATTCTGTCTTAAAGCCCTTCTGTATTTATGAATTGCGGGAAGAGGTTCCTGCGGCGACCGGCGTATACAACTATGCGGTGACCCGAAATGGTGAAATCGTTGGTTTTATCTCGGTTTTTGAAGTTGACGGCGAGCTGCAGTATAGTGTAACTTTAAATAGTAATAATCCATTAAGTCGATTCCTGACATCAACAGAACCGGAAAATGAAAAATGTGTTTTGGCGACGTATTTTCCGGAAGGGGCAACGATGCCGGCGGAGTATAAGTGGGTTGTTGATGAAGA
Organism: uncultured Lachnospiraceae bacterium; assembly: GCA_946040795.1. Classification (GTDB taxonomy): domain Bacteria; phylum Bacillota; class Clostridia; order Lachnospirales; family Lachnospiraceae; genus UBA1267. The sequence continues at coordinate 10,319 of CAMGCK010000049.1, read as the reverse complement.
GAAGCGTTCCGAGATTGTGGAAGAGATTACGTTAGTTGAGTTTGAGTAAATTGACATACGGAGAAATAAGAACGGCGCTGTGACAAATCACAGCGCCGTTCTTATTTCTCATCGATCATTTTTCAGCAGCTTCCCCTGATAATAATACCAGCTTCCGCCCAGGAACAGCATAGCCCCGATCCAGGCCGCCGGTTCGCAGAAAAGAATATTTCCTTCATTTCCGGTGCGGCTGATGACGATGGCCAGCGTCACGCGGATCACAAACTCCACGATGCCGGACAGCATGGTCGGCACCGTTTTTCCAATGCCCTGCAGCGCCGAACGATACACATACAGGAAATACAGCGTGATCAGGAAGACCGCCATGATGCGGATGAAGCGCACACCGGTTGAAACGGCTTCGGTCACCAGCTGCGGGTCGTCAGAGGAGATGAATGCCATGACGAGGTATCGGCTAAAGAAGAACAGCAGCGATGAAATGATAACGGCGGTGATCACACAGAGCAGAAGCGCGGCATTGATTCCGTCCCGAATGCGTTTGTGCTTTTCCGCACCGTAATTCTGACCGGCGTAGGTGGTGATTGCAAAGCCGTAGGAAACGGCCGCGGTATCTAACAGGCAGTACATTTTGTTGGTTGCGGTAAAGCCCGCAATGAAGCCGATGGAGCAGGTATTTACCACGGACTGCACCACAATGCCGCCCACGGAAATGATCAGGTTCATGACGGACATCGGCATGCCAAGTTCCATCAGCGTCTTTTCCATGGCCAGATCCGGCTTCAGATCGGACTTATGGATCTGAAGTTCCGGCGTCTGCAGCATTTTAATAAAGCAGAACACACCGGCCACGCCCTGGGAAAGGATCGTGGCGCCGGCAGCACCGGCAATGCCCCATTTGAACACAAACACGACCAGCGCATCCAGTACGATATTGACCACCGATGAAATGATCATGGCGGTCAGCGGCGTGCGGCTGTCACCCACGGCACGCAGCATGGAGGCCGCGAAATTATAGAACGCGGACAAGGCAAAGCCGCCAAAGAGAATGGAGACGTACATGGAAGCCATCGGCCGGATGGATTCCTGCACGTTTAAAAGTTTCATAAAGGTAGGGACCAGACTCAATGCGCCTGCCGTGCAGACCACGGTCAGGATAATGGAAAGCCGCAGGCTGACACCGGTGACGCGGCGCACGCCCTCGTGGTCACCCTCGCCGAATTTTTGTGACACCAGAATGGAAAAGCCCTGTGTAAAGCCGGAAGCGATGCTGAATAACAGCCAGGACAGCCAGTCCACTGCGCCAAGTGCGGCGAGTGCTTCCACGCCCACGCCGCGCCCCACGATGAACGTGTCCGTCAGTACGTAGAAATTCTGGAACATATTGCCCAGCATCAGCGGGAGGGCAAAAAGAAGAAGGAGCTTGATTGGGCGTCCTTCTGTCATATTCATGTTTTTACTTTTCATAAGTGTTCATCATCTCCTGAAGAGTGTTTTGTACGTAGTTGCCAAGATGACGCTTTTCTTCGGGGGCCAGGTCCTTCACGTTGATGGGCTGGCCGATTGTAATTTTTACTTCCGCCGGCTTCATTTTGGGCATATGTGCTTCAAAGCAGTCTGCTGTGTTATACAGCGCGATGGGAATGATGGGCGCATCGGACTTTACAGCCAGTTTCAGCGAACCCGAATGGAACGGAAGGAGCTCCGTCAGATCTTCACTGTTTTTGTTGCGTGTGCCTTCCGGGAAAATGCACATCGACACACCGTCATTAATGTATTCCACGCCTTTGTTGATAGTGGCGAGGGCTGCGCGCGGATCATCGCGATTTAAGAACAGACAATGTCCAAGTCTCATGAACAGGGAAAATACCGGGATCTTCTTCAGTTCTTCCTTGGCGATGAAGCCGGTCTGATCCGGGAACATCGGGTAGGTAGTGATAATATCGAAGATGGAACGGTGATTTAAAACGTAGACTGCGGCGGAGCCTTTTTTCGGCAGGTTTTCAAGACCGGTGATTTCACGTTTCACGCCGATCACATGAATGGCCAGCCAGCATGCTCCGCGGATAAAAGCGAACCCCCAGATACCGTAAATATCCGGCTTGAAGAAGTGAATGACCCACATGATCGGAAGCGTCAGCAGACCGAAAATGCAGAGCAGTACAGTAATGGCAAAAAATATGATGGTACGTAACATGGTAACCTCCGGGACGATCTGCAATAGTGCCTCTGATCCCTCTGCAAAAATTATGCATAATACGGGCACATTATAAAACGAGAGCTTATAAAAGTCAAACGGAACAGGGGTTGAAAATCCTGTAGTTTTGCGCTACAATAAATTGATTATGACAATAGTGGGTCATTGTGCCTAATAAAGAAATGAGGAAAAATTATGGATTGCATGACGGTTCGCGAACTGCACAAAAATACGGAAGCGTACATTGGCAAAGAAGTTACGGTAGGCGGCTGGGTCCGTTCAAACCGCGACTCCAAGAGCTTTGGTTTCATCGTCTTAAGTGACGGTACTTTCTTTACCCCGGTCCAGGTGGTTTACAATGACACGATGGAGAATTTCCAGGAGATCGCAAAGGCTGGCATCGGCAGCTCTTTAGTAGTAACCGGCACCGTCGTTGCCACTCCGGAAGCGAAGCAGAAATTTGAGATTCAGGCCACTGAAGTTATCATGGAGGGTTCCTGCCCGTCCGATTACCCGATCCAGAAGAAGGGCATCAAGATGGAGACCCTGCGTACCATGACGCATCTGCGTCCGCGTACGAACACCTTCCAGGCTGTTTTCCGCGTTCGTTCCCTGATTGCTTACGCCATCCATCAGTTCTTCCAGGAGCGTGATTTCGTATATGTTCATACTCCGATCATCACCGGTTCCGACTGTGAGGGCGCAGGTGAAATGTTCCAGGTCACCACGATGGATCTGAACAACTTGCCGCAGACGGAAGACGGCAAGGTCGATTTCACCCGGGACTTCTTCAACAAGCCCACCAACCTGACCGTTTCCGGCCAGCTGAACGGCGAAACCTTTGCATGCGCATTCCGCAACATCTACACCTTCGGCCCGACCTTCCGTGCTGAAAACTCCAACACCACCCGCCATGCGGCTGAGTTCTGGATGATCGAGCCGGAAATCGCTTTTGCAGACCTGCAGGACGATATGGAGCTGGCTGAGGACATGATCAAGTACATCATCCGTTATGTCATGGAGCATGCTCCGGAAGAAATGCAGTTCTTCAACAACTTCATTGACAAGGGTCTCATCGAGCGTCTGAACCATGTCATGAACTCCGACTTCGGCCGTGTTACTTACACGGAAGCCGTTGAAATGCTTGAAAAGCACAACGATAAATTTGACTACAAGGTAAGCTGGGGCTGCGATCTTCAGACCGAGCACGAGCGTTACCTGACGGAAGAAATCTTCAAGCGTCCGGTATTCGTTACCGATTACCCGAAGGAAATCAAGGCTTTTTATATGAAGCTGAACGAAGACGGCAAGACCGTCGCGGCAATGGACTGCCTGGTTCCGGGCATCGGCGAGATCATCGGCGGTTCTCAGCGTGAGGAAGACTACGACAAGCTGAAGAGCCGTATTGAAGAGCTTGGCATGCGTGCAGAAGATTATGACTTCTACATGGATCTGAGAAAGTACGGTACCGTTCGTCACGCAGGCTTCGGTCTGGGCTTTGAGCGCTGCGTCATGTATCTGACCGGTATGGGCAACATCCGCGACGTACTGCCGTTCCCGAGAACCGTCAATAACTGCGAACTGTAAGGCTGCGATTTCGCGGGGCTCTGCCCCGCGGATCCTGACTGTTATTATCCGCCGGCATGACCGGCGCCATCCGGGAGTGAATTCATGAAATTTATTCATCTGTCTGATGTTGGTCTGGACTTACGAGGAGAAGAGGCCGACGTTAAAAGCTTAACGCGCAGCAAAGAGATTCTGGAAGACTTTCTGAATGTGCTCAGAGTCTGCCGTGATGAGGATGTGGATGTCCTTTTTATTACCGGCGGCTTGTTTTCCCATGTGCCCACAGAGCAGGAACTGAATACTGTGGACGAATATTTTGAAACGCTGAACACGACCCGGATCTTTCTTCTGACCGGTCCGGTGGATGCACCTCCGGTTCCGGCTATTGCAGCGGCGCATTCCTGGAGAAGCGGTACGACTGTTTTTGCGGGCGATACCATCCAGCGAATTTTCCTGTCCCGTCTTAATATGGAAGTGACAGGCGTCGGCTACAACGCGCGGACTTGGGACAAAGTCAAGCCTGAGACGTTGAGCCGCGGTAAAAAAGGCACGCTGCAGGTCCTGCTGCTGCCGTTTGCGGGAAGCGGTGAGACTGCGGAGGATGCGGCTGCGTTCCCGAGACTTCCGTTTGATTACATTGGTATCGGCCAGCAGGCACAGATGCTGGGTTCGGAAGAAAAGCCGATCTATGCACCGGGACGTTTTGAGCCGGTGGCATTTACGAGCCAGCTGCAGCATGGATATTACATCGGTACCATTGAGCACAAGGGCCGCAATAAAAACGAACTGCACGTGGAATTCCGGAAGGGGGCCAAGCGGGAGTTCATTCCGCTGAAGATCAGCTGCACGGAAGAACTCACCTATGAAGAGGTTGTGGAGAAGGTGCAGAGCGCCATTGCTGAGAATGGCGCGGACAACGTTTATCGCGTGACCCTGACCGGCCAGCCGTCTCTTTCTGTGTATTTCATGAAGGATCGGCTGAAGGAGACAGAGGGTGTTTCTGAATTTATTGATGAGACGAATCCCTCAAAGGTTCTGGAGGATCTGCAGAAGAATCATGTGGATGTGGCGGTGAATCGTTTCATGGAGGATCTACCGGCAGACATGGACCCGGTGCTTCGGAAGAAGGCATTGGATTACGGCGTGCAGGCATTGATTGAGTCGAATGAACAGGAGGAGGATAATTAATGGTCATTCTTCAACTGGATATTCAGCATTTTGGTAAATTAAAAGATAAAAAGATCGCGCTGAGACCGGGCATGAACGTTATTACCGGTGCCAATGAGGCCGGTAAGACCACTATTGCGGAGTTCATCAAGGCCGTGTTCTATGGCGCGAATGAGAAGACCGTGCGTAAGTATTACCCGCTGGAGGACGATGGCATCTTTGGCGGTATGATCAAGGTCATGCGCGACGGAGAGTTCTTTGAGATCTATCGCTATATGGTCCCCGGTCAGGAAAGCCTTTCTGTAACCCGGACATCGGACCGTTCCGAGGTTGAAGACCCGGAAACGTGGGTTCAAGAAGCGGTCGCGAACCTGGATCTTTTCACCTATGAGAAGACCGGTTACATCAACATGGCGGAGCTTCTCCGGGATTCGGAGGATTACAGTACGCCGCGTGTGAAGTCACCGGAGGAGATCCGTGAGGAGATCATCCGCGGCCGGTATCAGAAGGCGGCGGAAACGCTGCGTGTAAAACGAGCGGAATTTGAAGGCAATACTCTGAGTGATCCGGATGCCAAGATCGTGGAGACTGACGCACAGATTGAAACCCTGACGACGGAGAAAGCCCGCATTGCGGATGAAATCCCGGGGGCGGAGGAAGCCTATAATAAAGTGGTCGATGATCTGAAAAGGGATCAGGACCGCATCGATCGTGAAAATAAGGATCACGATGCCAAGATGCGCGAAGACATCAAGGCGGCCAAGAGCGAACTTGCAAATTATGTGGATGTCAATATGCGCTCACAGCACCGTAAGAATGTGCTGGGCATGATGTTCCTGATCATCGGTATGCTGCTGGGACTGGCGGTTTATTTCTATGTCTGCAGCAATCCCTTTGAAAGCCTGGAACCGTACACGCAGTACATTACGTGGGGCGGTTACGGCCTTGCGGCGGCGTTTGGTCTTGCGGGTCTCATTGTAACCATCGTCACAGCCATTAAGAAGAAATTTGACACAAAACGGTTTGAGAAGCAGGAAGAGCTGCGCAATCTGGCAGAGCATGCGGAGAGCCGTTATCAGTATTATCTGGATCATAAGGAAGAAATGGATGCCAAGGTGGATCATCTGGAGGCTCGTCTTGAGAAGATTGCAGAGCTTGGTATTGTGCTGAATGGGCTGCGCAGCGATTTTGAGGATGTGGACAAGAACATCGGCCAACTGCTGGATAAGCGTCTGGAACTGGTGCAGGCTTCTGAACTGAAGCAGACATCCCTGACAGAGATGAGCGCGTTGGATATAGCCATCGGTTCCTTTGATAAACTGGGCGATCCCGGCGAGGATACGGAAGCAAGAGAACTCGGCGAACTGGCGACCCTGTATCTTTCAAAAATCGATACCCGCAAGAATGAGATCGTGGCCATTGCCGAAGACGGAACGGTTTCCGTTCTGGATGGCAGCAAGATCACTCAGCTTTATTCCCTTTCTACCGGTGCCAGCCGCGAGGTCCTTCTTGCACTCCGCCTGGCGTCTCTGGAGCGGCTGGATAAGGAAAAACTGGTTCCGCTGGTCCTGGACGATGTACTTGCGAACTTTGACAGCGAGCGCCTGAATTCCACCATGACCCTGCTCCGCTCACTGAAGCGTCAGGTAGTACTGTTCTCCTGCCAGACAAGAGAAAGACGTCAGCTGTGATGAATACGGAATACCGGCTCCGCAGCTGAACAGCCGGTTGTCTGCCCGGCGGACATTACGTTGTAAACAAGAGTTTTAGTATACATTAAGGAGATTTTTTCATGATCAGTGCAAACGGCATTACACTGCGTTTCGGCAAAAAAGCGCTTTTTGAAGATGTCAGTATCAAGTTTACCGAAGGCAACTGCTACGGCATCATCGGCGCGAACGGCGCAGGTAAATCTACGTTCTTAAAGATCCTTTCCGGACAGCTGGAGCCCACCAATGGAAGCGTTTCCATCACTCCGGGTCAGCGTCTTTCCGTGTTGGAACAGGATCACAACAAGTATGATGATCAGGTCGTACTGGATGCAGTCATGCAGGGCAATGCCCGTCTTTTTGAGATCATGCGTGAAAAGGAAGCCATTTACGCGAAGGAGGACTTCACGGAGGCCGATGGTGAAAAGGCTGCGGAGCTGGAGACGGAGTTTGCGGAAATGAACGGCTGGGAAGCTGATTCCGATGCGGCAGCTTTATTAAACGGTCTGGGCATCGACACTGCGCTTCATTATGAAACGGTCGGCAATTTAAGCGGTTCCGACAAGGTCAAGGTTCTTCTTGCGCGTGCGCTGTTCGGTAATCCGGACATTCTGCTGATGGATGAGCCGACCAACCATCTGGATCTGGCTGCCATCGACTGGCTGGAAAACTGGCTGATCGATTTTGAAAATACGGTCATCGTTGTATCTCATGACCGTTACTTCCTGAATAAGGTCTGCACCGCCATTGCCGATGTAGATTATAACAAGATCCAGCTCTACTCCGGTAACTACGACTTCTGGTATGAGTCTTCACAGCTCATGGTTCGTCAGATGAAGGAAGCAAACCGCAAGAAGGAAGAGAAGATCAAGGAACTGCAGGAGTTCATTCAGCGTTTCTCTGCAAACGCTTCCAAGTCCAAGCAGGCAACCTCACGTAAGAGAGCGCTCGAGAAGATCGAACTTGATGATATCAAGCCGTCTTCCAGAAAATATCCGTACATTGATTTCCGCCCGGACCGTGAGATCGGTAATGACGTTCTTATGGTTGAGAACCTTTCCAAGACCATCGACGGTGTAAAGGTTCTGGACAATGTCAGCTTCGTACTGAACCGTAATGACAAGGTCGCTTTTGTCGGCGCCGATGAATTTGCGAAGACCACCCTGTTCAAGATCCTGATGGGTGAGATGGAGCCGGATTCCGGTTCCTACAAGTGGGGCGTTACTACTTCTCAGGCGTATTTCCCGAAGGACAACTCCAGCGAGTTCAAGAGCGATCTTAAGATCTATGACTGGCTGCAGGGCTATTCTCCGATCAAGGATATCACCTATGTCCGTGGTTTCCTGGGCCGTATGCTTTTTGCCGGTGAAGACGGTGAAAAGAAAGTCCGCGTTCTGTCCGGTGGTGAAAAGGTACGCTGCATGCTTTCCAAGATGATGATCTCCGGCGCAAACGTGCTGGTGTTTGATGAGCCGACCAACCATCTGGACATGGAGTCCATTACCGCGCTTAACCAGGGCATGATCAAGTATCCGGGCGTTATCCTGTTTGCCTGCCGCGACCATCAGCTGGTTCAGACCACAGCCAACCGCATCATTGAGATCGTAAACGGCAATATCATCGATAAGATCACGACCTACGATGAGTATCTGGCATCCGATGAGATGGCGATGAAGCGCCAGGTCTACACGGCGGATGTGGAAGAAAGCGAAGAAGAAGACGCAGAATGAGCTCGCTCATTTTAAAACTGATTGCCATGGTGTCCATGCTGGTGGACCATACGGCCTGTGCGTTGAAGGTTTCCGGGATTCTTCCTTATGGAGGGTTATACCAGGCCCTTCGCTACATCGGACGCCTGGCTTTTCCAATCTACGGATTTCTGCTGGTGCAGGGAGCCATTCACACCAAAAGCAAGTGGAAGTATCTTTTGCGCCTTGCAATTCTTGCGGTGCTTTCCGAGGTGCCGTTTGATCTGACGATCTTTGGCACCTGGTACACGCCGCTCCATCAGAACGTGTTTCTGACACTGTTTCTGGGACTGCTTTCCGTTTACGCTATTCAGTATGGAAGCCGTATGGAAAACAGAATTGCGGGCTGGGGGCTTGCGGGCCTCATCGCAATCCTCTGCGCAGTCACTGCAGAGTTTTTGCATACCGACTACGCTGCGGGCGGTGTTTTCATGATAGCGGCCATGAGCCTTGAAGCGGCCGAACTTCCGCGCCTCAGGAAACGGGTCACGGCCAAACAGATCCAGATGTGTACGTTTACGATGGGTGTGCTGGCGGTTGCACTGATCAGTAGCAGCGGTTCATCGGAATTTGCGGCTCTTGCAGATCTTGTGTTCATTCTGGAATACAACTGGAAAAAGGGCTACTCCGGCAGACTCGTGCAATACGGCTGCTACCTGTTCTATCCGGCTCACCTGCTGCTTCTCGGGCTGATGTTCGTCGCGCCGCGGTTGTAAGTACATTCGCAGAAGGCACGGATTAAAACGATCAAACAGAACTGAATGCGCACGCGGCGCTCCGGCGTGCAGTGCGCATATGATAAAGAAAATTTCAGGAGGAAACAAACATGTTAAACGGTGAAAAGATGCTGTTCAGCGGTATGCAGGCTACTGGAACCCTGACCCTTGGCAATTATCTTGGAGCGTTAAACAACTGGCTTACACTTTCAGATGAATATAAGTGCCTGTACTGTGTAGTCGATGAACATTCCATCACGGTGCGTCAGGACCCGGCGGAGCTTCGCAAGCGCGCACGCAATCTGCTTACATTATATATTGCGGCGGGCCTGGATCCGGAAAAAAACATCATTTATTATCAGTCTCATGTTTCAGCACATGCAGAACTTGCATGGATCCTCAACTGCTATACATACATGGGTGAGCTGCAGCGCATGACGCAGTTCAAGGACAAGTCCGCAAAGCATGCCGATAATATCAATGCCGGTCTGTTCACATATCCGGTTCTGATGGCTGCGGACATTCTGCTGTACCAGACGGATGTGGTTCCGGTCGGTATTGACCAGATGCAGCATCTGGAACTGACCCGCAACATCGCAGAGCGTTTCAACAACATCTACGGCGACGTTTTCACGATTCCGGAAGCATACATCGGCAAGGTGGGCGCAAAGATCCAGTCCCTTCAGGACCCGTCCAAGAAAATGAGTAAGTCCGATGAAAATGCCAACGCATCCATTTATCTGACGGATGACCGCGATACCATCATCCGCAAGTTCAAGCGTGCTGTTACTGATAACGAAGCCTGTGTCCGCTATTCCGATGATCAGCCGGGCATCAAGAACCTGATCACCATCTATTCTGCAGTGACAGGCAAGACGCCTGCAGAAGTTGAAGCAGAGTTTGCAAATTCCGGTTACGGTGATTTCAAGCTGGCTGTCGGTGAGGCCGTTGCTGACCGTCTGACTCCCATTCAGGAAAGACAGGCAGACCTTCTGAAGAACAAAGATTATGTGGACAGTATTATCAAGAACAATGCGGATCAGGCCAACTATCTGGCGCAGAAGACCCTTCGCAAGGTTCAGAAGAAGATTGGTTTCCCGGAGCGCATCCGTTAAGTTTTTTTCGACAGGGGCAGATCAAGATCTGCCCGGTCGTGTTTGAGAGGGTATAGTGTGAAAGAAAGTAGAGGACAGCCATACATGGGCGCACTTTATTAAGC
>CAMGCK010000048.1 GCA_946040795.1 uncultured Lachnospiraceae bacterium | reverse complement strand
CAGCCTTTCCGGATGTGTTTTCGATCGTGATATCATCGCGTACCACATGATGGATGTTGGCATACAGTGGGTAATAATAAACATAGATGGATTTGAGTTCTTCATTGGTTACATAACCGTTGAAGATGATCGTGCTTGCGCTTTGCTTGCGATCAAGATCGGAAGTGTAACCGGCCCCACAATCGTATTCATAAGAAGTCGTTACAGTAGACCCATCATAAGAAATGATCATTTCTCTTGTGACAAGATCTTCAAAGGTACTCTTCTGTGTTTCCGTTGTTGCGCCTTCTACCGTTAAATCAACGCCGGTATAATTACCATGGCGTTTCCAATATTCTTCAGCAACATTTTCCAGTTCATTAGCCTGCTGAACATAATATGCACAGTCGGGCTGATTCATGGATGAAATATTGGCAATTGCCGTCTCCTGATCCGCAGTCATAGTAATGACCGCATCATAAGCATTAGGTGTACCTGCCACATGGACATCACCTAAAACAAATTTGTACTGACTTTCTCTGGTTCCGCCAACAATCTGGCTTTGACCAAGGAATTTGGTTCCTGTCAAAGTAGAAGTGCCGCCGACAGTTTTATACACCGCGGCTACACTGGAAGCAAAAGCCCCCTGCGTCAGAACACCATTTACTTCCTGACAAGCCCCTACGGAATAAAGGACAGAACTATCAGAAGCATCAGCGATTGCTTCAAAAGCCCGGCTTCCGGTAGATGCAAGAGATGCTACGATGCCATTGCCCTTTTTATCTACAGTATAACCATTCATGTTCCGCGCTACATCTTCCAGTGAATATGCTTTAATGGCCTCCATGGTATTCTGTGCCACGGTCGTTGCCTGCATTACTTTTCTGGCTTTCGCATTTGTATTCGCGGCTGTCACGAAGACATGAAGAAGCGGCGCTGCAATAATTGCGAGAATCGCAACCGCTACCAGCACCTCTACCAAAGTGAAGCCTACATTGTTTCTGTTCTTGTTCTGCATGATCAATCCAGTCCTGCTAAAATCAGAGTTCTTTTGATGAAAAAACATCTCAAAATCAATATCTTCTAAAAACGCCTAAAATTTGGGAACATTTTTGTCCCCAAATTCCAAGCAAATATATCAAGTTACTTACGGTGCTACTTCCTCAGCCGGTGCAACTTCTTCCGCAGGAGCCGCTTCCTCAACCGGAGCTTCTAACGGAAGCTCAAAGGTACCGAATATATTTTCCACCCCAATCGGCAACGCAGGTACATACGGCTCCTGGTAAACACCATCGGAACCGGTAATGATGTACTGCTTTAATACCATTGATCCTGAAAGATTACCGGTGGTAGAATCGAACGTTGCGCTTACACTGTCAACAACAAGACGATTGTTCTGAGCATTGTTGAAAAGGATCACATCCTTCAGACCCTGGTAGGTGCTCTGATAGCTCATGCTCATATCAACAGAGTATGCTTCAATACCGGTGGACTCTTCAAAGCCGGTGGAAATCAGTGCCGGAGTACCATAAGAAAGGTTCGCATAGTAAACTTCTGCGTTCTCTTCTAACTCAACAGCATACATGATTTCATTTTCGGGAAGGATCTGTACCGGATAATGTGATTCTACTTCTGCAGCCTCTTCATGAATACGATCGATTTCTGCAAGATAGAACGGCTTGTTATCTTCAAGTTCCCTTAATGCTTTCTGAGTGTCTTTCAGTGTAGCAACTTCTGCCTGAATTCTGTCTGCCTCTTCCATGTTGGAAGTATATACAAAATTGTATACGACAATGCCGACGATAATGCCAAGAAGCATAACCAGCAGTCCAATATCTCTCTTAGTAACCTTCATTATTCTACCTCCTCGGCATCTGCCTCAGTACCAATTGCCTTGTATGCACACTCAACGGTAAATGCTACAGTTGCAATCTCTTCGCTGTCTTCCGGAGCATCCAGAGAATTGGAATCCGTTAAGCCTGAAGTGCTGACAAGATCTACAGATTCAAAAGTACGAAGCTGCATCAATGTCTTAGCAGCGGATTCCTTGGAATCACATTCGATGTTCATCGTCACACCGCTGGAGGTTGCAGTGAAATTCAGTACGATATTGTCAGATGGAAGTTTCTCTTCTAATTCCTCAATAAAGGCTACCAGATCTTCCGATCTGGAATAAGTGCTGTTAACAATCATCTTGATCTGAGTTTCAAGATCAACCGCCTGATTGTAATCATTGTACGTTTCTTCAACACCTTCTGCTTTCATGCGATCGATGTCTGCCTGGACCTTGGTCTGCTCGAGTTTAACTTTCTGAATAGCAGTATAGCTGATGAACCACAGTGCGAATGCAGCTGCAAGACCTGCAACACCAATGATAATACCGGCTACAAGCATGCCAACACCATTAGAGGATTGCTTTTCCGCCTTGCTCTTAGACAGTGCACTCTTTTCCGGGATCAGGTTCAGCGGAGCCATACCTGCACCGATACATGCGGCATAGGAGTTCAGGTTCATGCTTGCATTTTCATCCGCATGGGTAAAGGATGCATTTGCAAAATCCTGGAAGACCTTTGCCTTCTGACCAAGTTCGTTGGACATCAGCTTGGACAGACCGGAGAAGTCTGCACCAAGACCGGTCAACGCGATACTGGCGATCTGATCATTATTATTTCTGGAGGAATAGTATTCCAGAACACGGCCGATGTTGCCGATGAGATAGCGGAGCGTTTCCGTTACTTCAATACGGGCAGCCTTCATTCTGTCATCGGTATCCTCTTCTTCCTTATAAGTATCTTCCGCATTCATGAAACGACGGATGACAGCCTTACCGGAAAGGACCTTAACAGCATCCAGATAGGAAAGATTATTTCCGAACTCGCCGCAGTCACGAACTGCATTGATGGTGTCGGAAACACCGTAGCTCAGTGTACGCTGCAGAACAACTTTACCATCCTTAACGATGGTAACAAAGGTGTTCTCTTCTTCAACTTTAACAATGGCATTGGTGTCAGTAACAAAGGACTTGCCAACGGTCTGCATGATGGAATTACCGACATAGTCCAGTGCTACGAGCTCAAGGTCGAGGCTCTTAGCCATATCGTAGTAGCAGGTCGTCAGATCATTCGGAACTGCCAGTACGTTTAGCTTGTAGTTCTTGTCTTCCGGAGTATTCTCTTTGCCCAGGACCTTGTAAACCAGGTGATACTGGTTCATGTCAACCGGGAAGAAATCCGTAGCGGATGCGTTGACAACTTCGGTCAGACGCTTTTCCTTAACAAGCGGGACCTTTACGTCACGGCTTGCCAGACGGCTGGAAGATACAACAAATACGGCCTTTTTGGTCTTGATGCCGTATTTTGCGCACTCCGTCTTGAACAGGGATGAGAACAGTTCGTTTCTTGCAACGACACCGTCTCTGATGACGCCCTGCGGGGTCTCAAAAGAAAAACAGTTATATATTTTGGTCTTCGCAGCTTTGTAGTCCATCTCTACAACGTTCGTTACGCCTTTGCCAATTTCAATGCTCAGCACTCTGGTAGCCATTGGATCCTCCTAAGAAATTAATAAGCTCTTGCAAAGCTTACCGAATCCCCGGAATCTTCCGGAGAAACGGTAAAATCTGCAAGCTGCAATTTTTCCAATAAGGCATCTGCCTTGATAATCATTTTGCGAAATATACTGTAACACATTCTGACCTTTTAGAACATCCCCAAGTACATTCCAATCAGTTTCTCGCCAAATAACGCTGCAATCAACACACCGGCTGAAAGATATGGGCCCATCGCCAGAACCTTGTCCGCTTTGGATATCTTCATACGGATGATGTGGATGATCGATCCGGCCACACATCCGATGATGAATGCCAGAATTACGGATTTCCAACCAAGGAACAGTCCGCAGGTGGCCATGAGTTTGACATCGCCGCCGCCGATCGCTTTTCCTTTTGATGCCAGAAGCAGGATCTCCAGAAGAACGCTGATTGTGAAAAAGCCGATCACATATTCCAGCCAGTTCGTGTAATGCAGTGCAAGGTGCGCAGCGGCCAGGATTGCAATGGCAATCTGAAATCCAAAGGGGATCTCAAATGTCCGGAAATCGATGACGGATAAAGCCAGAAGCATCGATGCCAGGAGGCAGATCAGAACCGCGTCCATCGTGAACCCTTTAATAAGGAAGATACACACGTAAAGGATGCCGTTTGCAGCCTCAATGATGGGGTACTGCGGGGAGATCGGCGCGCCGCAGTAGCGGCACTTTCCTTTCAGTGAAAGCCAGCTGAAAAGCGGGATGTTGTCATACCAAGCCAACTGGTGACCGCAAGTCATGCAGTGTGAACGGGTCTTGACGAATTCTTCCTGCTTAGGAATGCGGAAGATCAGGACATTTAAGAATGAACCGATCACAATGCCGAAGAGGAATATGATGATGTAAATGATGGTGTAAATTAATGCTTCCAAAAGATACTCCTAATCATCAACGAACACTGGCGATGAATTTACGGTTCTGACGGTTCCGCCGGGTTTGACGGAGTGTCGGGAGTCAATTCCTGCAGATTGCTGTAGTTGGTCATCAGATCAGCGGGGTTCATTCTGACGGTGATGGAATCCCACACCGGATCGACCACTACAGTGATACTGGCCGCCTGCCATGTCTTGGATGAAAACTTGATTGTATCACCAACACAAGCAGCAAGTTCCTTGCGAAAACTGTTCGTTTCATTTGACGCGTTCATCTTTACATTAAACGTGTCGCTGTTTGCCGCGCATGAGAACGTTTCATTTGCCGCAATATCATCATATGCATCCAGATCCGTTGCAGCCAGATACAGCGCATTCAGGAACTCGCCCATCGCAGCTTCATCTTTTCCAATTCTTGCTTTTTCCACGTAGCGGATCAGTGTCGGTGCCAGGATGCCCACAAGGACAGCCATGATGGCAATGACGACGATCAGTTCAACGAGGGAAAAACCCTTGTTACTCTTCTTCATGTAAACCTTAAACTCCCGTGAAATGTGATTCTGTCAAATGTAAACAGGTCCATTTCCTTATGCATTCATAATCGAAGTGCTTGTACCCAGCCCGTGATTGACATCATTTCCGGTCCTGCTGGAAAGTATTGTTTCTGAGGGGCTCTCGGGTCTCGGCACTTAGCGTACCAATCAATTACAGACCGGCATCCAGTCCGGTATACAGCTTGATCATCGGTCCCATTACCGCCGCAATGATTACACCGACCACAACCGTCAGAAGCAGGATGATGATCGGCTCTAATGCTGCAAGCAGTGACTGTGTCGCAAGTTCAACTTCTTCATCATAATAATCGGACAGTTTCTGAAGCATGCCATCCAGATCACCGGTATCCTCACCAATGCGGACCATATGAACGACCATCATCGGGAAAATGCCGGAACGCTGAAGCGGCTCAGAGAGCGGAACACCCTTCATGACCTGTTCCTTCGCATCCATGAGCGCATCACGGAACAGTACATTGTTCATCGTATGCGCGGTGATTTCCAGTGCCTCAACCAGAGACAGGCCGGAGCCGGTCAGGGTTGAAAGTGTACGCGCCATACGGGCTGCAGCAGACTTAACGGTGAAGTCGGAAATGGCCGGCAGCCTAACGCCCAGATAACTGAAGAACGCCTGGCCTCTCGCGGATTTACGGAAGATCATAAATGCAATAACAAATACAACCAGCGCAAGAAGAATGATTATAATGTTGTCTTTGACAAAATTACTGACCGCCACGACCGCGAGTGTCAGCTTCGGCATTTCAATATCCAGACCTTCAAACATCTTCATAAAGGTCGGTACGATCCACGCCAGCATAACGATGACAACTGCGATTGCTACGATGATGACGATGATCGGGTAGATCATGGCCTTCTTAATGGTACCCTGCAGTTTGGAGGTCTTCTCGTACTGAGATGCCATACGGTCTAAGGAATTCTCCAGTGAACCGGACGCCTCACCGGCATCGACCAGGCTGACCAGCATGCTGTCGTAATATTCCGGGTACTGACGCATGGCGATACCGAGCGTTTCACCCTTCTGAATGGTGGTGGCCAGACCGTCAATGGACTTTGCCAGTCCCTTGTTGCTGGTGGAATCACTGAGCATGCCCAATGCATCGACGATCGTTACACCTGCTCGCAGCAGACTTGCGAACTGTCTGCAGAACAGGGACATATCACGAACGGATGCCTTCTTTGAGAAGGAAACATTCAGATCCTTATTTAAGAAGTTCTGTGCAACGACCGATACCGGTACCAGGCCCATGGCCTTAACATTTGCCAGTGCTGCTTCTTTTGTCTCTGCCTGTACGCTGCCCTTGACCTCTTTACCTTTGGTATCAATGCCTACGTATGTAAAACTATCCACGTTTCATTACCTCGTCATTTATAGTTGAAGTTTGATTTCCTTTATAATCAAATGATGACTTTACGCGTCATCGCGGCCGGATCAAGTGCAAAATGAATGCAGTCATCTGCGGTGATCTGACCTGACATATAAAGCTCCAGAAGCGCATCATCCATGCTCTGCATGCCAAGACGCTTGCTGGTCTGGATCTGGCTGGGGATCTGGAATGTCTTGTTCTCACGGATCAGATTGCGGATTGCAGGAGTCGCAGTCATGACTTCAAATGCGGCCACACGTCCCTTACCGCCTGCCAGCGGAAGAAGCTGCTGAGAAATAACACCTTCAATAACGTTTGCCAGCTGTGCACGGATCTGCTGCTGCTGGTGCGGCGGGAAGACATCGATCACACGGTCAATGGTTGCCGCGGCGTTATTGGTATGCAGCGTCGAGAACACCAGATGACCGGTCTCAGCTGCCGTAATGGCAGTGGAGATGGTCTCCAGGTCACGCATCTCACCGACCAGAATAACATCCGGGTCCTGACGAAGCGCGGAACGCAGGGCGTCTGCAAAAGAATAGGTATCGCTGCCAAGCTCACGCTGATTGACAATGGACATATCATGACGATGCAGATACTCGATCGGATCTTCCAGCGTAATAATATGGCGGCGATAGTTATGGTTGATGGTCATGATCAGGGATGCCAGCGTGGTGGACTTACCGGTACCGGTTGCACCGGTTACCAGAACCAGACCGCGCTTCAGCATGCACAGATCCATAACACTGGCCGGAAGGCCAAGTGCTTCCGGACGCGGAATATCGTACGGAAGAAGACGCATGACAACAGCCATGCTGCCGCGCTGGTGGAAGACATTGACACGGAAACGGCTTTCACCGGTCAGTGAGTATGCGAAATCGACCTCACTCTTCTCTTCCAAAGTTTTCTGCAGATACGGCTTGCCATCAAATAACGGCTTTGCAATTGCCTCGATTTCTTCGGGCATCATGCGGTGATCATCACGATTGATCAGGTCACCGTCAATACGGAAGGCTACCGGACGGCCTGCCGTGATATGAATGTCACTGGCGCCAACCTTGATAGCTTCACGAAGGATCGTATTTAATTCCATATTCGGAATCATGTTTTCCATTTTGTTCCCCTCTCCAGATATGCACTGATGTTTTATTGAACTGCTTGCGCAGCGGTTGATAATAATGATTCCGAATTACTCTTCAAACGATACACGAAGCATTTCCGTTACGGAAGTAATGCCTTCCTGTACATATTCGGATGCGGACATTCGGAGCGTATGCATACCGTCCTTGATGGCCTGATCACGGATAGCTTCCGTGCCTTCGCCCCTGGAGATGATACGCTTCAGCGCCGGTGTAACTTCCATGATCTCATATACACCGATTCGGCCGTAATAACCGGTATCGCCGCACTGCGGGCAGCCGACCGGCTCGTAGATCTGAACATCCCGATCCAGATCCTTGATCAGCATCAGTTTCTTTTCATCGCGGGATGCCGGACGCATCTTCTTGCAGTTCGGGCAGAGGCGGCGTACCAGACGCTGAGCCAGAATACCGACGACTGAGTCCGCGACCAGATAGCTTTCCAGACCCATATCGGTAAGACGGGTAACTGTTGCAGCTGAACTGTTGGTATGCAGAGTGGATACAACAAGGTGGCCGGTGATGGATGCCTGAACAGCGATGTTCGCAGTCTCAGCATCACGGATCTCACCGATCATGATGATATCCGGGTCCTGACGGAGGATAGAACGGAGAGCCGTTGCAAAGGTCAGGCCGGCTTTTGAGTTGGTCTGTACCTGGTTGATACCGTCGATGTTTGCCTCGACCGGATCCTCTACAGTAATAATATTAACGTCTTCCCGGTTCAGTTCGGCAAGCGCGGTATAAAGCGTGGTGGACTTACCGGAACCGGTAGGACCGGTTACCAGAATGATACCGTTCGGGTTTGCCAGAATATGATCAAACACCTTCATTTCATACGGTTTCAGACCAAGCTCGGACTTATCACGCTGAAGACCGGTCTTCAGCGCAAGTCTCATTACGGCTTTTTCACCGTACACGGTCGGAAGAATGGAAGCACGGATATCGTACTCTCTTCTGTCTACGATGAGTGTAATACGACCGTCCTGAGGCTTTCTCTTTTCCGCAATGTCCATGCCGCCAATGACTTTCAGACGCGCGATAATGGCCGGCAGCAGCTGAATGTCATAACTTGCCTTTTCCTGCAGCGCACCGTCGATACGGTAGCGGACACGTACCTTATTCTGAAGAGCCTCAACGTGAATATCGGATGCTCTCTGACGAGCCGCCTGCTCGATCATGTTCTTTACAAGAACGACGATGGGTGAATTCTCAATGTCAGCATTGCTTTCATCCTCTTCCAGTTCAGCAAGCTGTGCTTTTCTTTCACTTGCATACTGTTCTGCGGCAGTCAGTGCTTCAGCATTTCCGTAATATTTGTCGATCGCGATGTTGATCTCGCGGGTCGTCGCGATGCACGGCTCGATCTGGTAATTGGTTACGATGGTGAAGTCATCAATGGCATTGATGTCCATAGGGTCCGCCATGGCAACACGTACGGTATTGTCATTAGCCATCTCAATGGGAATCATCAGATGCTTTCTTAATAACTGGCCTTCAACCATGGCCAGGATCTCATCGGTGATCTTGATCTGAGAGGGATTTACGATCTCAACACCAAGCTGATTGGAAAGTGCTTTTACAACACTCTCTTCGCTGGCGAAACCAAGTTCAACGATGATCTCACCAAGTTTTTTGTCACTTTCCTTTTTTACTTCAAGAGCACGATCCAGCTGTTCATTGGTGATCAGCTTTTCATTCACCAGCAGGTCACCGATTCGCAGTTTTCTACCTCTCAAAAATCCCGGCATATGATCTCCTTCTGTGGAAAACGGGCAGAATAGCCCATAAACCCACTAAACTTGTTCTTATTTTATCACAGACACGCGGCCTGTACAACTAACATTTTGTCCACTTTTTAATGTTTTGTTTCTTTTTTGCTACTTATTTGTTACAATTTTGTAACATTTCAGATTATTGCACAATCTTCCTCTGCACCCACTTCCGGTCCAGGCCGCTGAAATTGCTCAAAACCCAGCAAATAAGTCAACTCCACGAATCGTAGACCGTATCTCCACTCTCCGGTAGAGCTCTATTTCGACGCGGTAGAGCCCCGTTCTTCACGGTAGGTTGCCCTTTTGCACAGATCAATGCTAACATTTGTACAGAAAAACACAAGAACTCACAGCATGTCAGGGTCTCTTCGCATAGTTATACATTTCCGGATAAACCGTCTACCTTTTAAGACACCGTATGTATGCGTAAAGGTCCACAAATCAATAAATTTTTTGGAGGAATTTTTAAGATGCTGCACATTTTCACGGACACCTCTTCCAATCTCACTGTTGAACTCCTGAAAAAATACGACCTGCATCAGCTTTCATTTAAACTCTCCGTCAACAACATTCCGATGGAATATCCGAAAGAAGAAGATTTTGACGGTGCCGCCTTTTACGGCAGTATGAGAAAAGGAGCCGTGGTCTCCACTTCTCTTGTGAACGTCGGCGATTTTCTGGATGCCTTCCGTCCGCTTCTTTCCGCAGGCGATGACATCCTTTATGTCGGCATGTCCGGCGGCATCAGCGGTACCGCAAACTCCGCCCAGGCCGCTGTGCAGGAACTGAAAGAAGAATTCCCGGACCGGAAGATCGTCGCCATTGACACTTACGCAGCTTCACTGGGCGAAGGGCTTCAGGTCATCGAAGCCGCAAAAATGCATGCTGCCGGGAAAACCATTGATGAGATTGAAGCTTACCTGAAGGAAAGCCGTAAAACCATCTGCCAGTTCTTCACAGTGGATGACCTCATGTATCTGAAACGAGGCGGCCGTATCTCCGGCGCAAGCGCAGCCATCGGCAACATTCTGAACATCAAGCCCATTCTGATCGGTGACGATACCGGTCACATCGTGCTGAGTTCCAAGGTCAAGGGCATGAAAATGGCGATGCGTCACATCGCTGCCAGATTTGCCGAGCTCTGTGCGGATATGACTGAAACGATCGGAATCGCCCATGCAGACAACCCAGAAGACGCCGACCGCCTTCTGACGCTTCTTCGCGAAAAAGGGTTCAAGGGCGAATGCATTACTGTCATGTATGAAGCAGTGACCGGCTCTCACGTCGGTCCCGGCACCGTGGCATTATTCTATAACGGCATAAGAAAATACTGATAGCTGCTGCAGTTCTTTTCACCCCGACAGCAGTAAAACACGCCGGCAGGATCCGGCATCATAAAAGCACCGCCACACAGGCGGTGCTTTTTATGATCTCAATTACAGCATTGCGCTTACTTTTTCAAGAATACGCTCCAGTTTTCCTTCTTCATGCAGGCGGTACAGCATTTCACCAAACAATGAATTTGCCCAGGCAAACCATTCACGGGTGAATTTTTCCGGGTCATCCGGATGGAAGCTTTCGTGAATGAAGCCCGTTCCGGCATGAGTCGTCAGAATCATCTTGATCAGCGCCGCCTGCTCCTCTTCATCATCGGTAGTCATGATCTGCATGCAGAGCGCGATGTGCCAAACATAACCTTCCGGCGTATGCGGGGAACCAACACCCTTGGCGTAGCTGCCCTCATAGTAGAAAGGATTCTTTTTGCTGAGTACAAAGCTTCTGGTGCGGAGATACAGCGGATCCTGCTTTCCGCAAACACCCAGATACGGCAGAGAAAGAAGGCTTGGAACATTGGCATCGTCCATCATGACGTAATTGCCCATGCCATCTGTTTCATATGCGTAAATTTCTCCAAGATCCGGATCCTGAACTGTCGCGCAGCTCTTCAGACCCTCAGAGATCTCACGTACCAGACGTTCAGCTTCCCGGGCCAGTGCTTCATCGCCCATTTCACGGGCAAAGAACGCAGCATGCGGAAGCACCTGAACCGCAAACAGATTGGACGGGATCAGATAACCCAGTGTGCAGGCATCATCAGACGGACGGAAGCCGCTCCATGTCATGCCGTTTTTTGCAACCGGCGCGCCGTGACCGCCGTGGCTCAGTGTATCAAGCGGCGGAACATCCGGACGGATAAAATAATAGTCACTGTTTGCATGATCCTGTTCCGTTGTGAAAACGCGAATGACAGCAGCCAGTGCTTTATGGAAATCTTCCGTCATGAACTTTTTGCTGCCGGTCGCCTGGTAGAAGCGCCATGCCAGAAGGATCGGATAGCACAGAGAGTCGACCTCGTACTTTTCCTCCCATACATGTCCGCAGGGCTGCGGCTCATCTTTGGTCCAATGACGGCCGTTATCGGTCTTATTAAAAGAATTTGCATACGGGTCGATGAGGATGCATTCCGCCTGACGGGCAATCAGTCCTTCTACCAGCGCAGCAACTTCGGGATCATCGCAGAAACGGATATAATGAAGTACCTGTGCCGTGGAATCGCGAAGCCACATAGCCTCAATGTCACCGGTAATAACAAAGGTATCCCCCGGCTTTACCGGCTGAAGTGTGGTTTCAACCGTATTGACAAAACAACGTCTGAACATGTCGTAAAGCCCGTCCACTGCTTTCATTTCCGGGCGCAGTGCTTCCAGCCGTTTATCGATCGTATCAATAACGCTCATAAATCTCCTCTTTTCAAAAATGTGAAATGATATGTCATTCCATGTATATGATATACTATTATAATAACACCTTTCCGAAAATTCAACACAAAAGAAACTATCATGTCTTTTTTATGAATATCCATTCATTTTCCGGATGATCGGCTTGTGTTTTACACATTTTCAACGAATATCTTCGTATCGGGAATGAAGCGGTTGAAATCTTGCGCTTCTTAAATTATAATAGGAAAGTCGAAATTTGCGCCCTGTATTCGCGGAGGTACCATGAAATCACGCATCGCCCCGTTCATTTTCATACTTTTTCTGCTGACTGCTCTAACAGGCTGCGCGAAAAAGACGGAACCGGTGCGCCGCGAATTTTTCTCCATGGACACCGTCATGCAGGTGATCCTGTATCCGGACCGTGATTCCGATCCCGCAAAAATGCTGGATCTTGCAGAGCAGGAGGTTCTGCGGACCGATGCTCTTCTCACAAGCGCCATGGGTACTGCAGAAAGAGACAGCGCAGCGAAGATCCTGAACGACTCCGAGCTCTCCGCTCTTCTTAACCGCGCGCTCCTTATTTCCGCAGATACAGACGGTGCTTTTGATCCGACGGTCTGGCCGATCGTCGATGCCTGGGGCTTCTACTCCGGCAGTCACCGCATTCCGAAAGAGGATGAGCTTTCCGCTCTTCTTCAGACAATCGGCTGGGAGAAGGCCCGTTCCGCGATGAATGCCTCGGATCCCGACGCGCTTCCCAAACTGGATCTGGGTGCCATCGGCAAAGGATACGCCGCTTCCACCGTAAAAGAAAAACTGCATGAGAACGGCGTAACTTCGGCAATTCTTTCTTTGGGCGGCAATGTTTCCCTCCTGGGCTCCCGCCCGGACGGAAGCGATTTTACCGTCGGCATCCGTGACCCGGAAGATCCCGCGGCCTATTTCGCAACGTTATCACTTTCCGACAAGGCGGTCGTCACCAGCGGAAGTTACGAACGGAGTTTTGAACAGGACGGCGTGCGGTATTCGCACATCATCGACCCCAAAACCGGCCATCCGGTGGACAATTCCCTGCTCTCCGTCACCGTTGTTGCGGACGATGACATCCTGGCCGATGCTCTGAGCACCGCGCTGTTTGTCATGGGTCCGGACGGCGCTGCTCAGTTTTACCAAAGCGGCCTTTACGATTTTGACATGATTCTCATGGAAAAGGACCGGAGCGTCACCATTACCCAGGGCCTCAAAAACTGTTTTGAGACTGCGGAAACGCTGAAAGGCATACTGAAATGACCGGAAGAAATGAGCACTCGCTTTCTGCTTTACAATGGATTCTGATATTTGCGGGACTCATTCTGCTTTTACTGACAGTCCGTTTTTTCTTCGATCTGTCTGACGGAAATCGTGAACGCGCCCTGATCCTTCTGGACGGAAAAACGGTCCGTACACTGGATCTTTCCGAGGATCAGACCTTTGTTCTGGATACCGGATACGGCACCAACACCATTCAGGTCACCGATGGCTGTGTCTCAGTGACCGATGCCGACTGCCCGGACCGGGTCTGCACAGCGCACGGTCCGCTGACGGATAACAGCATGCCCATCATCTGCCTCCCGCACCATCTGGTCATCCGATTTGAACCCGGGCACGGCGATGTGGACATCATCGCAGAATAAGAGGCCGTCATGAAACATTCCAAAATATCAAACCTGGCTTTCACCGGCCTCCTTGCCGCGATGGCCCTTGTGGTTTTTGTTCTCGAGGCCCAGCTGCCGCCGCTGACGCCGATTCCCGGCATCAAGCTCGGACTGGCCAACATCTTCACACTGTTTGCCCTGTACTTTATCGGACCCATGTGGGCACTCACGCTGTTGATCGTACGTGTCACCCTGGGCAGCGTCTTTTCCGGACAGATGAGTGTTTTTCTGTATTCCATGGCCGGAGGCCTGCTTTCCTATCTCATCATGCGGCTGCTTTACATCCGTATGAAAGAAGATCGGATCTTCGTTGTTTCGGTCTTTGGCGCCATGGCGCATAACATCGGCCAGATCCTGACCGGTGTACTCCTTATGCAGACACCTGCGCTGTTTTATTATCTGCCGGTTCTTCTGATCTCCGGCATCATCACCGGTCTTTTTACCGGTCTTGCCGCGCAGTTTTCCATAAAGGCCCTGAAAAAGAGTCCTATCTCAGATTCACCGTGAACAGTCTTTTCCGTTCACTCATTACCACTTAAGTCACGGAGGTCATGCACTTGAAAAAGCTGCACGGGGTCCATGTACCCCACAACAAAAACACAGCCAACATGAAGCCGGTCCGTCTTCCGCTTCCCGCAAGCGTAACGATTCCCATGTCCATGGGTATCGGCGCGCCGGCAAAACCCGTTGTCAAGCCGGGCGATGCCGTCAAAGTCGGTCAGATGATCGCGGAAGCCGGCGGATTTGTTTCTGCCAACATCCATTCCGGTGTTTCCGGAACAGTTAAAAAGATCGGCGAGATGATGGGCGCCATGGGGCGTTCCATGCAGACCGTGGAGATCACCGTCGATGGTCTTCAGGAGGTTTCCGAAGACCTTCACGCACCGGAGATCCACTCACTGGAGGATCTTCTGAAAGCCGTCAAAGACAGCGGTGTGGTCGGCCTTGGCGGCGCAGGTTTCCCGACCATGGTCAAATTGAGTGTTAAAGACATTGAGCAGGTCCGCTACATCTGTGTCAACGGCGCGGAATGTGAGCCTTTCATCACCTCGGATACCCGTACCATGCTGGACCGCACGGACGACATGATGACCGCTGCCCGTCTTCTGGTACAGTTCTTCAAGCCGGAAAAAATGATCTTCGGTATTGAAAAGAACAAGCCGGACTGCATCAAAGTCATGAAGGACGCCATTCAGAACGAGCCGCTCATGGAAGTGCAGGCTCTGCCGTCCATGTATCCGCAGGGCGGTGAAAAGGTACTGATCTATCACACCACCGGCGGCATTGTTCCGGAAGGAAAGCTTCCGCTGGATGCCGGTGTCCTCGTGCTGAACGTGACCACGCTGGCCGTGATCGGACAGTACATTAAAACCGGCATGCCGCTCGTTGAAAAGGTCGTGACCGTGAATGGTTCCGCTGTGAAAGAGCCCAAGAATGTCATCGTGCCGATCGGCATGCTGATGAAGGATGTATTTGAAGCAGCAGGCGGTTTCAAGGAAGAACCGGGCAAGATCCTGTACGGCGGTCCCATGATGGGTGTTTCCGTTCCGGACATGGAACAGCCTGTTTTAAAGACCACCAACGCCATTCTGGCATTCAATAAAAAGGACTCCGTACTCCCCGAGCCTTCAGCCTGCATCCGCTGCGGCAAGTGTGTCCAGCATTGCCCGCTGCATCTGATGGCATGCGCGGTTGAGCGCGCTTATGAAAAAGGCGACATGGAGCGCCTGGATGAACTGAAGATCAACCTCTGCATGGAATGCGGCTGCTGTTCATTCGGCTGTCCCGCCCACCGTCCGCTGGTGCAGACCAATAAACTCGCAAAGGCTCAGCTTATGGCCTGGAAAAAAGCAAAGGAGGCGGCAAAATAATGTTAAACGTATCCGCGTCCCCGCATATTCACAGCGGTGAATCCACCCGCCGCATCATGCTGGATGTGCTCATCGCACTGTCCCCGGCACTGATTGCAGCCATATTCAACTACGGCTTCCGAGCCCTTCTGGTCACGGCAGTCTGTGTGATCTCCGCCGTTTTCTTTGAGTGGGGCTTCAATAAACTCTGCAAAAAGCCCTGTACGATCGGCGACCTTTCCGCCGCCGTTACCGGAACGATCCTCGCATTCAACCTGCCGGTATCCATTCCGCTCTGGCAGGCGGCTTTTGGCTCACTGGTAGCCATCGTCGTTGTCAAGGGGCTGTTCGGCGGTCTGGGCAAAAACTTCGCAAACCCCGCCATTACCGGCCGTATTGCGATGTTCCTGTCCTTCTCCAATACCATGTCCGACTGGACATACAAGCCGCTTTTATCCGCTGATGTCATCTCCTCCGCCACTCCGCTTGCCATGATCCAGGCCGGTGAAAAGGTTCGTATCCTCGACCTGCTCCTGGGTATGCACGGCGGCTGCATCGGTGAGACCTGCATCCTCGCGCTGCTTCTGGGCTTTGCCTACCTGCTCCGGCGCCGGGTCATCACCTGGCATACGCCGGTGGTCTATATCGGTACGGTATTTGTTCTGAGCCTGATCTTCGGTCACAACCCGATTCTTCAGATTCTTTCCGGCGGTCTGTTCCTGAGTGCCATCTTTATGGCAACAGACTATGTAACCACGCCTACCACCGCCTGGGGTAAGGTCATCTTCGGCCTTGGCTGCGGTCTTCTGACCATTCTGATCCGCCTGTTCGGTTCCTATTCCGAGGGTGTATCCTTTGCCGTCCTGTTCATGAACATCCTGACCCCGTATATTTCCAAGTGGACTGAAACAAAACCTTTTGGAGGTATGAAAGCATGAAGCAGAAAAATGATATCGTAAAGAGCGTCGTCGTTCTGACCGTGATCTGCCTTGTGGTTTCCGGTCTCCTCGCTGTCGTCAATCACTTTACCGCTCCGGTATCCGCAAAGAATGCGGCCGATCGTGCCATCGCAGCACGCCGCGAGATCATTCCGGACGCGGATTCCTTTGAAGAAGTGGATACTTCCGGACTGGATGCTTCCATCGCGGATGCTTACTGCGGACTGGATGCCTCCGGCAGCATCCTGGGTTACATCTTCACCGCAAAGCAGAACGGCTTTGGCGGTACCATCACCGTCATGTGCGGCATCTCCGCGGACGGAACGATCATCGCCTGCCGGACGATGGATGTTTCCTCTGAAACCAGTACTCTGGGCGGTAAGACCACAAACCCGGAATACACTGCACAGTACACCGGTCAGGACTCCTCTCTTTCAGGTGTCCAGGCCATCTCCGGCGCGACCATCACTTCCAACGCTTACAAGAAGTGCGTGGAATCCGCATTCACGGCATTTAAAGCGATCACGGAGGCAGGCAAATGAACAGATTACAGAATTTATTAAAGGGTCTCATTAAAGAGAATCCGGTACTCGTACTGATCCTGGGTACCTGCCCCACACTGGCAGTATCCACTTCCGTTACTGCAGCGCTCGGCATGGGCGTGGCTGCCACGGTCGTTCTGATCCTTTCCAATATGGCGATCTCCGCGCTGAGAAACGTGATTCCCTCCAGAGTCCGTATCCCCTGCTACATCGTCGTCATCGCCGGCTTTGTCACGATCGTCGAACTGGTCATGGAGGCTTACACCTACAGCCTGTATCAGTCCCTGGGTGTTTACCTTTCACTGATCGTCGTAAACTGCATCATCCTCGGCCGTGCTGAAATGTTTGCAAGCAAGAACGGAGTAATCGATTCCGCCATCGACGGTATCGGCATGGGCCTCGGTTTCACGCTGGCGATTGCCGCCATGGCTGTCATCCGTGAGGTCTTCGGTGCCGGCACCTTCATGGGCTTCAAGATCCCGTGGCTCTGTGAGAACCCGTTCTCCATCATGACCACCGCTCCCGGCGGATTCTTTGTTTACGGCCTTCTGATTGCCATCATCAACAAAATCTCCAACGGAAAAGCCATTACCAAGACCGAATTCGGCTGTGCCGGCTGCGCAGGCTGTGCTGCAGGCTGCACGAACCGCGAAGCCTGTCTTGCGCCGGAACAGTCCAATGATAAGGAGACAAAAGCATGAAAAATCTGATTTTTGTTATTCTTACCGCAGCGATCACCAATAACTACGTTTTAGTAAAATTCCTGGGTATCTGCCCGTTCCTGGGTGTCAGCAAAAAGCTGGACCAGGCTGTTGGCATGAGTCTGGCGGTCATCTTCGTTGAAGTGCTTGCCACTGCCGTAACCTGGCCCATTTATCACCTGCTTCTGGCCGGTCGCATCGACTTCACCTACATGGAGACCATCGTCTTCATTCTGGTCATCGCGGCACTGGTTCAGCTGGTTGAGATCGTTCTGAAAAAATATGTGCCGGCACTGCACAAATCCCTGGGTGTTTATCTTCCTCTGATCACCACGAACTGCGGTGTTCTGGGCGTTACAATGAACAACATTTCCGATGGTTTCAATTACATCGATTCGCTTCTCACCGCGCTGGGCTGCGGCCTGGGCTTCTTCCTGGCCATGGTTCTGTTCTCCGGTGTACGCAGTCTGGTGGAAGAATCCGAACCGCCCAAGAGCTTTGAAGGCCTTCCGATCACCCTGGTTTCTGCTGCGATCGTGTCTCTGGCATTCTACGGATTTGCCGGCATCATCACAAAGCTGTTTGGTTAAGGAGGTGCTGACATGATGGAAATTCTGATCCCGATTATTGCCGTGACTGCGATCGGTCTGATCTGCGGTGTGGGCCTGTCCATTGCCTCACATGTGATGGCCGTCAAAGAAGACGAGCGTTTCCCCGTCATCCGTGAGTGCCTGCCGGGCGCCAACTGCGGTGCCTGCGGTTATACCGGCTGTGACGGTTACGCAAAAGCGCTGCTGGAGCCGGGTACCAAGACGAATCTCTGTGTACCGGGCGCTGATGCCGTTGCCGCAAAGGTTGCGCAGGTTCTTGGCGTTGAAGCAGAGGATGTTGTTGAGCAGATTGCGATCGTCAAATGCTCCGGAAACTGCGACGCCACAAAGAAAAAGCACGAATACAACGGTATTTCTACCTGTAAGGCCGCTAAACTGTTCTACGGCGGAAACGGGACCTGTACTTACGGATGCCTGGGCTTTGGCGATTGTGCCGCTGTCTGTCCGCAGAACGCCATCTCTTCCGAAAAGGGCATCGCTTACATCGATCCGACCAAGTGCATCGGCTGCGGCCTCTGTGCAAAGACCTGCCCGCAGGGCATCATCCTGCTGCTCGATGACATTGAAAAAGCCGGTGTATACTGCTCCAGCACCGCCAAGGGTGCCGACACCCGCAAGTCCTGCTCTGCAGGCTGCCTGGGCTGCAAAAAATGTGAAAAGAACTGTCCCCATGATGCGGTTCATGTCGAGAACAATCTCGCTGTGATCGATTACGCCAAGTGTGACGGCTGCGGTACCTGTGTAGCAGGCTGTCCGACCGGTGTCATTCGGATCTCCAGTCTGCTGGGCGCATCCAAGCAGGAACAGTAAAACAGAAACTGCATATTTTATGGGGCTTTTACCCATGACAAAAAGGGGCTGTGAAAAATCATTTCGGTTTTTCACAGTCCTTTCTTTGCTGG
>CAMGCK010000047.1 GCA_946040795.1 uncultured Lachnospiraceae bacterium | reverse complement strand
TTTTTTGCAAAGAGGGGGTTTTGAAGCTCATTTGCAAAAAACAGAAGGCTGAAACTGAAGTTTTTTGCAAAGAGGGGGTTTTGAAGCTCATTTGCAAAGATTCAGTTGGTTTCATCAGATTCCTCCTTGTGAAACTCACTGCTCTCGAAAAGGTTGCCCGGTCCTATTTCACTGTTCACCGGATTATTAACACTTTTTCGTGTCACAACGCGTAAAAGCAGGCCGTACACCGCATCATTTGCGATACACGGCCTGTTTTATTGTTATTTTTACATCTCCTAAAAAAGCCCATTTTAATAATCAAAATGTGTTTTTCAGTTCCGGTAATAGGACCCTTCTCAATCTTCCGCCATATGCTTGATCCTCGGGATCTCCGGCATCTCCGGGAACCCGAAGAACGCTGCTGCATTCTTTCCGAGGAACCTCGCCTTCTCTTCATCCGTAAATCGTTCCGATTTCTGAATGAAGCTGAGACTCATGTCATACGTGATGGCGGACATGGTGCGCGGATAATCGCTGCCCCACATCAGCTTGTCGGGACCCACGGTGTCCATCGCTGAACGGATCACTTCCACCGCCGTCGGATACGGATAAAACTCCGCATTGTACAGCCAGGTGATGCCGCCGCACTCCACGTAGACATTCGGGAGCAGCGCAGTTTTGATCTGTGCCTTCCAGTTTCCGCGGCCGGCCATGCCAAAATGACCCACGGCGATCTTCACATCCGGATAAGCCTTGGCCAGCGTCTCCAAGGATGCCACCTGTGAGTCGCCCTCGCAGAGCTCGATGCCGATGAATTTTCCATTGTCCGATGCCAGTTTGAACACCGCCTCATGATGCAGAAGCTCCGGATCGTCCAGACGAGCGGCACAGATCTTAATACCATCGAAGCCCTTCACGGCGGGGAGGATGCCGGTGCGCTCGTCATAAAGACTCAGTACGCGGAGTTTGTCCGGATACTGCTTACGGATCCGTTTCAGATAACAATCCTGATTGCCGTCAATGATTTCCTGCGTCACCACAGCACCGTTCACACCGGAATACTCCATATTGGAGAACAGAACCTCCGCGGGATTGCTGCCATCCAGTAAATACGGCGGCATCATCTGGCGGATCTCACCGCCAAAGTCACTGCGTCCGCCGGAAAGGCCAATAACAGGGCGATCCCCCACACGGCCCTTCTGCTCTTTCCATAAATGTAAATGCGCGTCAATGATCATAAATAAGTCCTCACTTCCTGTTCATTCACACTGCACAACCGACTGCATACAGTCAGCTCATCAGAACATTGAACTCAGTCACTGATCTTAATCAGCACCTTACTAAGAGAGCCGTCGTTGTGTGCCAGCGCCTTGAATGCATCGGCCGCTTCTTCCATCGGGTAGATTGCGCTGACCATCTTGGAAAGGTCCACTGCGCCGGATGCCACGTAGTCAATGAGCTCCTTGAAATCCTTGGGCAGACTGTTACGGCTGCCGTAGACATTCAGTTCCTTCTTCAAAATGATGGAATGCAGGAAGGTGGTGTCGCGCTTGCCGTTTCCGATCAGGATGATATTGCCGGCAAAAGCACAGCTGTCGATACAGCCGAGGAAGGTCTCCGGAGCGCCGCAGGCTTCCACGCAGACATCAAAGCCGCCGTCTGTGACCTGCTTCGTGTACTCGGCAAGGTCTGTAGTTTTCGTATTGACCGTACCATCGGCGCCAAAGGCCAGCGCCTTCTCCAGACGGCCGTCCAGGATGTCCGCCACATAAACTTCCGCGCCGTAACGCTTGGCGGAGATCAACGCAAAGAGGCCGATGGGACCTGCGCCGATGACCAGCACCTTATCCGTGGGCTTCACTTCCGCGCGGGACAGGGCGTGCCAGCCGATGGAGAACGGTTCGATCATAGCAAGCTGTTCTGCGGTCAGGCCCTTACCGGAGTAGATACGCTCCACGGGCATGGTCACATATTCACAAAAGCTGCCGTCACGCTGTACGCCCATGGTCTGATTGTCATGGCAGCAGTTGACGTGGCCGCGACGGCAGGAGTAGCAGGTGCCGCAGTTAAAATAGGGGTTGGCGGTGACAACATCGCCCGGCTTCAGCTCACCTTCGTAATTCTCCGGCAGCGTCACAATTTCCGCACTGAACTCATGGCCCGGAATACGCGGATAAGTGGTAAAGGGCTGGTTGCCGGTGTAGCTTGCAACGTCTGCGCCGCAGATGCCTACAACTCGGATCTTAAGCAGGGCTTCACCGGGGCCCACTTCCGGCTTCTTCGTATCAACAAGGGCGATCTCGCCCGGTTTTGCAATATGGATGGTTTTCATGGTTCGCTTCACTTCCGCGCGGGACAGGGCGTGCCAGCCGATGGAGAACGGTTCGATCATAGCAAGCTGTTCTGCGGTCAGGCCCTTACCGGAGTAGATACGCTCCACGGGCATGGTCACATATTCACAAAAGCTGCCGTCACGCTGTACGCCCATGGTCTGATTGTCATGGCAGCAGTTGACGTGGCCGCGACGGCAGGAGTAGCAGGTGCCGCAGTTAAAATAGGGGTTGGCGGTGACAACATCGCCCGGCTTCAGCTCACCTTCGTAATTCTCCGGCAGCGTCACAATTTCCGCACTGAACTCATGGCCCGGAATACGCGGATAAGTGGTAAAGGGCTGGTTGCCGGTGTAGCTTGCAACGTCTGCGCCGCAGATGCCTACAACTCGGATCTTAAGCAGGGCTTCACCGGGGCCCACTTCCGGCTTCTTCGTATCAACAAGGGCGATCTCGCCCGGTTTTGCAATATGGATGGTTTTCATGGTTCGCTCCTTCCAATCTGCAAACATGCTTTACTTTGCTGTCACCTTCATCCTGCTTTCACGTCTGCTTTTATTTATGTTTTTATTCGTATTTTGCCTGTTATTACACTCGCATTTTTACTTGTTATTTGTATATTTACCGGTATTTTACCTGTTAATATACTTTTCGTTCCAGATCACGGCGGTCTTCATCGGCGCGCCCTTGCAGTAGATCTTGTTGTCGTAAGCATCCTTCGGGTCCTTCGTGAACTCCTCGCGGTCGATGAGCTCCACGATCTCATTATAACGACTCTTTAACAGAAGGCCGATGGCCTCTCTCATATGTGCCTCACGGAAATTGATGGAGCTGAACACCAGATGATTCTGGAAACCGAAGGGCATGGTGTCAAAGGTGACCTGCGGTCCCAATGAGAAGCTGTTGTACAGGCCATTATTGCCCAGCACACCGTACTTGAACGCGATCTCGCACTCCAGACTCGTGCCGGAGGTGCCGATGAAGGTGGTTGCCCGTCCCCCCAGAGCCTCACGGATCGCCTCTGCCATCTCTTTCTTGCTCATACCATCGGTACAGAGGTAATCCGCTTTGGCCACGTCCTTCGCGAACACGGCCTTCGGGCTGTTCGCGCTGCTTCTCGCCACAAACAGGATCTTCGCATCCGGATATTTCTGGCGAATCAGGTCGCCGATAAACATGCCGGTAGTGCCCATTCCGAAGATGACCGTGCGCTTGAATACTTCATTCTTCGCGTATTCGCGGCCCTCTTCCTCGCTGCAATGATGCTTGGCCATCTCCACACGGAACAGATGTGCCACGCCCAGATCCTCCATGCGCTCGCGCTGGAACAGCATGCAAGCGTACGGATCACAGAATATCAGTTTCTTTGCGGCTTCCAGATCAATCTTTCCATCCTTGACATATCCGTCCGGAATCGGGAGGAGCATGTCCGGATTGTAGTAGTTGCAATCGGAGAACAGACCGTCCGCCTGATCGCAGCCATATTCAAAATAGGTTTCATCCTCGGTGTAACGAGTGGGGTCATAGCTGTCACCGCCGCGAATGAGGACGATGGCAAACCGCTCCTCTGACGGAACCCAGACCACGCCCTCGTGGCCATTGACCAGACGGTCACGGCCTTCCGGGAATTTTGGGCCCAGTTCTCCTCGCTGGCCCATGTGCATGAGTTCATTGTCCGTGCCGCAGAAGCCGACGATAACGGATTCTGCCAACACGCCCTGCTTCAGCTCCTCGCCGCGGAGGCGCTGTCTCTTACGGTCATCGACCTCGATGTCACCGTACACGAGCGGACGCTCGGGATCATTCTGAAAATAAGTACCTTTTGTGATCATGATGGTTCTCCTGTATGATTGATTTACATTGGTTGCTTATGCTGCAGCGCATATCCTATACGCTATTGTTTCTCATTTGCATGTATGCACTTATCTGCTCTTTTCACTGAAAATATTCTTTGCATCCCTGTTTTCCTGCAGCACGTAATTAATGATGGCGATCTTGGAATTTTCAATATGCTGCTTCATGGCTTCTGATGCCAGGTCAAAATTGCCGCGCAGGCAGTGCAGCGCGATCTCGCTGTGCTCCTGCAGGGAGTTTTCCATGCGGTCCTCCAGGTCGCTGAGGACGCGGTAGCGCATGACTTGATCTTTAATGGTTCTGTAAAACATGATGAGGTAGCGGTTCTTGCTGGCGTCGATGAACATCTGGTGGAAAGCATCGTCCCGTTCGTAATTCACCAGACGGTCCGCTTTGCCCTCTTTCAGTTCGGCGATGCAATTTGCGTATACATCATCCCGGATGCGATTGCCGTATTCGCGGACCACATAGGGCTCGATGCGAAGACGCGCCTCAAACAGTTCATTGACATTGCTCAGAGAAACCGTGTTCACCAGAATTCCTTTCTTGGGATTGATGGTGACCAGTTTTTCCTGCTCCAGACGCGAAATGGCATCACGCACCGGTGTGCGGCTGGCATTCATCAGTTCGCAGAGGCCGTCTTCCGTCAGGCGCTCTCCCGGTGCGATCTCGCAGTTTACGATCTTATTCTTCAGTTCTTCATAGATGGTCTGTTTTAAACTGGCTTTTCGCATAATTGCTCCTGATTGCCAAATCGATTCTCGCGCTTCCATGGGCGTCTTCCCCGCTTCACTTGGCCGTGTACTCTCTCCTATATTGGATCAACACTTCAATTTTCACTTTTTACTATAATGTTGTATACAACAGATGTCAACAACCACTTTATATTTTTAATATGTTGACAGCAAAAAGGCTCAGTTGTATACTTGAATAAAATATGCGTGCAGCAGCTGAAAACGCTTACACGCAGACATTCCGGAGGGATTTATGAATACGCTTTCCTATAAAACACTGGAAGAGATCGGTTATAAAGGATTTCTGTTAAAAGAGGGAAAAGAAAAGGTCATGCAGTTCGGCGAAGGTAATTTCCTGCGCGCGTTCGTGGATGATTTCATCGATATTGCAAATGAAAAGGCCGGATATAACGGTAAGGTCGTGATCGTGCAGCCCATCGCCGCAGGTCTCACCGATGTCATTAATTCCCAGGACGGTCTGTACACGCTGTACCTGCGCGGCAATGACAACGGCACCACCATGAACGAAAAGCGCCTGATCTCCGCGGTCAGCCGCTGCATCGATCCGTACCGGAACTGGGACGATGTTCTCACCTTTGCAAAGAGCGACGACCTGGAGATCATCACCTCCAATACCACCGAGGCCGGCATTGCCTACGATCCGGAAAGCACCTTTGACCAGATTCCGCCGGTAAGCTTCCCCGCCAAGCTGACCCGTGTGCTCTATGAGCGCTTCACCGCCGGTAAGAAAGGCGTGGTGATCCTGTCCTGTGAGCTCATCGACAACAACGGCAAGGAACTTTTGAAGTGCGTTAATCAGTACATTGACGACTGGAAGCTCTCCGATGAATTCCGCACCTGGATCAATGAAGAGAATATTTTCTGCTCCACCCTTGTGGACCGCATTGTTCCGGGCCGTATCAAGGACGCCGCTGAAGCCGCTCAGCTGAACGACGAGAACGGCTACATCGACAACCTGACCGATGTGGGCGAATACTTTGGTGTGTGGATCATTGAAGGACCGGAAGACCTGGAAGACAGACTGCCTTTCAAAGCAGCCGGGGTTCCGGTGCAGGTGGTTCCGGACGTCACGCCCTATAAAAAGCGTAAGGTCCGCATTCTGAACGGCGCGCATACCGGATTTGTTTTAGGAGCTTACCTGGCCGGATTTGACATCGTCCGCGCCTGTATGAACGACGATGTGGTCAGCGGTTTTATGAACAAAATGCTCTATGAGGAAGTCATTCCGACGCTTCCGCTGGACCGTGACGACCTGATGCAGTTCACCGCCGCCGTCAAGGACCGTTTCAACAACCCGTTCGTCAACCATGAGCTGATGAGCATTTCCCTGAACTCCACCTCCAAGTGGCGCGCGCGCAATATGCCGTCTCTCACCGCTTATACCAGGGAGCAGGGCAAGCTTCCCAAGTGCCTGGCCACCAGCCTGGCAGCGCTCATCGCCTTCTACTCAAACGATGTACAGGAGCTCACTAATGCCGGCCTCGTCTGCCGCCGTCCGGCAGGCAATACCTACACCGTTTCCGATGACCGCCGCGTGCTGGAATTCTTCTATGCGCACAAGGGCGATTCCGAGGAAGCACTCGTGAATGCAGTCATGACCGATGAAGTTACCTGGGGCGAGGATCTGACGAAGATTGCCGGATTCGAAGAAGAAGTTGTCGCAGTGCTGAAGAAGATCCGTGTAGAAGGTGCTAAGGCAGCGTTCGCGGATTGTCTGTAAAAATAACCGCCCCACTTCATAACCTGTCAAGCTGCAAGTTATGAGGCAGTCCGTAATGTTCAAAAATACAGCCGGCAGTACTACATTTCTGCCGGCTGTTTGATACTTGGGAGTTTATATGAATCAGTTTGTTAAAATACACCCCGCCGATATGGTGGCCGTTTCTCTGGAGCCGATCAGTGCGGGCACCGTTCTTGAAATCGAGGGCGATTCCATCACCCTCCTCTCCGACCTCCCCATGGGACACAAGGCAGCGCTTCGCGACATCAAAAAGGGGGAATCCGTCATCAAGTACGGTTTCCCCATCGGTGAAGCTACGGAAGATATTCCGAAGGGCGCGCATGTCCATACACACAACCTGAAAACACTGCTGACCGGCGCGCAGGAATACACTTACCATCCGGTCACATTTCTGTGTAATAAACGCCCCTGCGAGACTTTCATGGGCTATCCCCGCAAAGTCGGCCATCCGGGCGCGCGCAATGAGCTGTGGATCCTGCCGACCGTAGGCTGCGTCAATGATGTAGCGGAGGCGCTGGCAAAAGAGGCTCAGAAACTGGTGGGCGGGAGCATCGACGGTGTATACGCATTCCCGCATCCCTACGGCTGTTCCCAGTTGGGCGATGATCAGGACAATACCCGCAGGGTACTTGCCAATCTGGCCACCCATCCGAATGCCGGCGGCGTGCTGGTTCTGGGACTGGGCTGCGAAAACAGCGGCATTAGCGAGATCCTGCCGTTCATGGGTGAATATGACACCGAACGCGTACGTTTCTTAAAAACCCAGGACTGCGAAGATGAAATGGAGGCCGGTATGCAGCTTCTTGAAGAACTGGCTCATCGCATGCAGCAGGATACACGTGTCTCCTGCCCCGCCGATGAACTGGTCATCGGCCTGAAATGCGGCGGTTCCGACGGTCTTTCCGGCATCACCGCAAATCCCACCATCGGTATTTTCTCCGACCTCCTGACCGGAATGGGCGGCAGCACGATCCTGACCGAAGTACCGGAAATGTTCGGTGCGGAGACCATTCTGATGGATCGCTGTCAGAATGAGGAGCTTTTTGAGAAAACTGTCCGCCTGATCAATGATTTCAAGGATTATTTTGAGTCCAGCAACATGCCGGTCTACGAAAATCCCTCCCCGGGCAATAAAGCCGGCGGCATCACCACGCTGGAAGACAAGTCCCTGGGCTGTACACAGAAGTCCGGTTCTGCACCGGTTCACGGCGTCCTTCGCTATGCAGAAAAGCAGACCGCGTCGGGTCTGAACTTACTCAGCGCGCCGGGAAATGACCTCGTTGCCTCCACCGCGCTTGCGGCTTCCGGCTGCCAGATCGTCCTCTTCTCCACCGGCCGCGGCACACCCTTTGGCTGCCCCGTTCCGACCGTAAAGATTTCTTCCAATACCCCGCTTGCGGAAAAGAAGAAAAACTGGATCGATTTCGATGCCGGCCGCCTGGTAAGCGGCATGACGC
Organism: uncultured Lachnospiraceae bacterium; assembly: GCA_946040795.1. Taxonomy (GTDB): domain Bacteria; phylum Bacillota; class Clostridia; order Lachnospirales; family Lachnospiraceae; genus UBA1267. The sequence goes on along the minus strand of CAMGCK010000047.1, from coordinate 11,470 downwards.
TGCAGCAACTTGGCCGGGAACTGATGGATTACGTACTTCGCGTGGCTTCCGGTGAGGAAACCCGAAACGAAAAGAACGGCTACCACAGTATTTCGATCTTTAAGCAGGGAATTACATTATAGTTGACAAAATGAAACGTCCCCAATGACAACCTTGCTAAGTTGTCACTGGGGACGTTTCATTTTGTCAACTTGTGTCACTGGGGACGTTTCCTCATTCTATCACAAATGCAAAATACGCTGTTCCCTGCTCGAAGTGCGCTTCCACCTGATACACATAGCCCGGTGCAGCCTCAAAGGGGACGCCATACTCCCACTCGTCAAGGACGCTTTCTTCATCCGCATAATGCGAAGAAATGTCCTCCGCATATTCCTTTGACCAACGGATCACAGATACATTGGAAGCCGGCTGGCTGAATTCAAGCGCAATATCTATAGCCTCCGTCGAGGTCAGCGTTGCCTCAGTGCGATTCAACAGTTCAAGCGGATGAATGCAATCGCGCTCCACGTGCATTTCCTGCCCCTGTGCATCCACATAACTCCAGCTGGAGGTCAATGTCTCTGCCGTCACGACCTGTTCTTCAGAATACACGGTCATGATGGGCAGATGTTCACCATCTTTGATATGTCGGCCGCACTGCTCCAGTTCTTCGATCATTTCCGCATCCACATCTGCAATGGAACCGGATTTCAACACCTTGCACTTTTCAACCGGAACGATCGGAGGAAAGATCTCCATCACCTGGTTAAACCGGATCTCAATATGATCTCCAACTTTCAGGTTATTGATCTGATCCTTCCCGGTAGCATCCTGAAGTGTTGCAAAATGCATGCTGGAAAACATGGGATCATCCGAATCCACAACGATCATCCACTCACGACCTGCCATTACAAATCTACCTTTGCAGCTCATACGGTTGTCTTTTTCACTGCAGCCATTCAATGCAAGAATTGAAAAAAGCATCATTGCCACACAAATGACCGCCATCACTTTCTTTGCAATGCTTGTATTTCTGCTGCCCTGTTCGCTTTTCACAAATCTCGCATTTCTTACGTTTCTGTTCATCCTCAGCCTGCCTCTTTCAATTCACGGGATTCGGTCTGCAAAACCTCCTATCCCTTTTCCTAAATAGACGGATTATTTTTTCAAAGGTTGCATTATTATGATAAAAGTTCAACAAAATAGCCGTAATCAATCAATTAAAAGATTTAAAAGATTTAGATCAATTTTTCCTGCAAAAAAACTGCTGCCGGTACTTCTATCAGACCGTGCAGCAGTTTTGTGTTTTTCTTATGCTCTCTTACTGTCTTCCACCAGCTTCTTCAGGAAGTCCGCTCTTTCCATCAGTGGTTCCAGGGAAGTCAGTTTCCAGCACCAGTTTTCTTCAGCAACAATACCGGGCACATTGATACGGGCTTCCGTACCGTAACCCAGAATGTCCTGGACCGGAATGATGGCATACTTCGGCTTGGCGTACATGGCCATCTTGATAAACGCATCGGAGATGCTCTCGTCCTCGCAGTTCGCTTCCTTCAGGAATTCCTGTGCGCGCTCCTGATCGCACTCGGAAAGGCTCTCATACCAGGAACGGATCATGTCATTGTCGTGTGTTCCGGTGTAGATGATCATGTTTTCCTTTTCCTTGAAGCCTTCGTCAAACAGCGTGAACTGGATGACATCCATGCCCGGGAATTCGTAATGATCACGAAGTTCGTATACTTCTTCACGCATGAATCCCAGGTCTTCGGCAATGATCTCGGACTTCTTGGGAAGTTCCGGAAGCAAAAGGTCAAAGAATTCATAGCCCGGAGCTTCCAGCCACTCACCGACGATGGCTGTGGGCGATGTTTCCGGAATCTTCCAATAGGTATCAAACGCACGGAAATGGTCGATGCGGATCATCGTGAACAGATGTGACTGGTATTTCACGCGCTCACGCCAGAACTTGAAATGGTTCTCTTTCATATGATCCCAGTTGTAGATCGGATTGCCCCAGCGCTGACCTTCCGCAGAGAAATAATCCGGCGGAACACCGGCAACGGAAAGCGGATGGCCCATCGGATCCAGATCAAACTCATCCTGATTCATCCAGACATCCAGGGAATCCAGGCCGACATAGAAGGGGATATCGCCCATGATAACGATGCCGCGCTCATTCGCGTACTTCTTGACCTTCATCCACTGCTTGTTGAATTCATACTGCAGGAACATCTTCAGCAGGATCTCTTCTTCCAGTTCCGGAAGCGGCTCCCGCGTTTTGATCCAGTTCTTATGCTCTTCCGGCCATTCGTTCCACTTCAGATCCCCGTACATGTCCTTAAAGCACTTGAATACCGCATACAGACGGACCCAGGGCTGGGAAACAAATTCCTCATAATCCTTGTCCGGCTTGAAATTTGAAAGGGCCTCTTTGAAATAAGGCAGTTTGTAGTTCCAGGCTTCATCGTAATCGACACGGCTGGTAACTTCCTCAAAAGGCTTCGGCTCTTCCTTTAAAAGGCCGTCCTCGTACAGACCGTGAAGGTCCACAAATGTTGAATTTCCGGCAAAGGAAGAAAAGGGCTGGTACGGCGAATGGCCGTAGCCCGTGGGATTTAAGGGAAGAACCTGCCAGATCTTCATGCCGGCGGCTTCCAGAAAATCAATAAAACGATAACAGCACGGTCCAAAATCACCCACTCCGTAATCACCGGGAAGGGAGAAGATCGGAACCAGTACACCTGCTTTTCTCATAATTACTCCTTTTTGTTAGTGCTCGGCGCTTGCGCTTTTCCTTCGGAAAAGTTCCCTCGCACTGAACGGCATTCCCTGCGGGATTGCCTGCCTCAGTGCTCGGCGCTTGCGCTTTTCCTTCGGAAAAGTTCCCTCGCACTGAACGGCATTCCCTGCGGGATTGCCTGCCTCAGTGCTCGGCGCTGCTCCACCACACCTGATTATACATATCCGTAAACCGATACATCATGCTCGTGCTTGCGCGATTCAGTTCCACACTCCACAGCGATGTTTCATTAGTGACCTTCATCTGCTCACCCAGATAATAGGTATCCAGATACTCTCCGTCATAGCTGTAATAGTCGCAGATGAAATCCAGCTTATCACCGGGCTCCAGCGCGGTGCAGCTCTTTGCCAGTACTTCCACGCCGTCTTCGTTTGTGTAGACACGCTGCGCGCCGGCGATGTAACCGTAGGGATTTTCATTATCAAAGACAACCAGCAGATTGACACGGTCATTGTTCAGGAACGCCGGAATATGGCCGTTGATGGTGAAGTGAACACCGTCGTCGGTCATGTTGTCGTAATAATATGCCACGGCCTGCGGCTCCTCACCGTCCAGATTATCACAGACAGCCATCCATGTCACATCCTGCGGAACCAGAAGGTTGCCGTTGTCATCAAAGCAGAAGATGTTGTCCACGCCGAGGTCCATATAGCCTTCCCCATCGTCGTAGTACATGGACAATGCCAGGTCGGTGACCATCGACCACTGCTCATTGGAAAGATTAATACCGTCATTGCCCTCCGGAGTCTTGGTCCAGACAAGCTTTGATCCGTCAAAGTGATTTTCCGCGATGTAAGCCGCTGCGGCTTCCATGTCCACTTCACTGTCGGTCATGAAGTCCATGTTGGATTCATCTATGCCGTCGATGGTCGTCATCGAACGTCCGCCAAGGAAGCTGGACAGAAGTCCGGAGATGATCTCCGTCGTCATGTCACCGGATCCGCTGTAGGCCTGTGATGCAGACGCACCGCCCAGCACGCCAAGAAGTGCGGATGCACTGCCGCTATTACCACCGGCTGCAATCTGACCGGATGCCGTCATGGACGCAAACGTCTTGATACAGTTGGAATATGAGTTATCCAGACCGATCTTGTCATACGTATTGACTGCGTTCTTGACGTATTTTGTGCTCTTGCAGGGGAAGTAAATGGAGACGCCGTACGCGTTCGTTACATCCGAAGAAGTCTTGTTGTACTTGATTGCGCCAAGCAGCGCCTTTTCAAGTGCCTTCGCTTCATCGGTTCCCAGATTTTTTGCAAAGTGGATCAGATCCACCTGATCAATGCGGGAAGATGCTGCAAATTCATGCGCATTATTTCTTGCCGTGGAGACCTTCTTATACTCCGCCCCCTTCAGCATGTCCGTCGTCCCCTGCGCGAAATCCGCAAGTTTGGAAGGAATCGTTGCCGCAAACTCCGCAAGGTCGATCACGGAAAGGGTAGTTGTCTGGCCTCTGCAGGTGCTGCCGCAGACACGGACAAAGTCATCGCAGATGTTCTTGCCGATGCTGACCGTCGGCATGGAAGTATTCTGAGACAGCTTGGTCAGCCAGTCCGTGTAGTACCAGCCCACGCCGGGCTCGGACTCTTCAGACGCGATCATGTAATCCGCATAGGGATCCAGCATCAGTGCCGTTTCCGCCGTTGCCATCAGGCAGGCGTCAAAGCCGATGAAATCAAAGGTCACGCCCGCGTTCTTCAGTGCCGTGGAAATGCCGCCAAGGTCCATGGAGCCTGCATTGGCATACTTCTCATCGTAACCGTAACCGGTAATGGATCCGCCGCCGTGATCCCACAGAATGAGTTCATTGCGGTTGGCCGGGAAATTCTGCGCGCAGTACTTAATGAAGCCGGTCAGAGTGGCAGGGTCGGTCATCGGCTTGGCGCCCTCATTGTCACTCAGGCAATACATTTTGCCGTCCTTCAGCTGATAGATCTGATTGGTCTGGCTGGAGACCACAGAATTGTTCCATTTCTTACAGCCGCCGGTATAAACGATCAGGTTGATGTTGGGATTCAGTGATGCATTCAGCATTTCCTGAAGATCACTTGTACCCATTTTGTATTTGGATTCCAGGTCCGTACCGCAGAGGTAGACCATGATGGTGATGATATCCTGACCATTGCCCTTGATCACTGTACGTTTTGCGCGGGCCGTGGAATCGACCGCTTCATTCAGACTGCCGGTATTTCCGTTGCCGCTCCAGGTATTGTATGCACCCGTGGTCTGTGCCTGTGCTGCCGTATTCGTGCTGCCCTGCGTTCCCGCCGATGTATCGACCGCGGACGCCAGTGTATCAAAACTGCCCAAACCGGTTCCGCCCAGAAGACCGGAAATACCCAGATTGGAAAGGACACCGCTCAAATTGGACGTGCCGTACATCGTACTCGTGCCATTCTGAGCCGATGCCGTTGTATGCGGTGCCACCGGCGCGGAAGGCTGCTGAACGGAATCACCGGAACCGCTTCCACCGCCCAGCATGCTGAAAATGCCGGTTCCGCCGCCGCCCAGAAGGGCGATGATCGCAACGATGATGATCAGCTTACCCAGTCCGCCTTTTTTACCGGAACCGCCGCTCATTGCGCCGGAAAGCGCCGCACCGGCAAGTGCTCCGATCAGATCGGAAGAACTGCCTCTGTCACCCTTTCCGCGGCCGGACGGGCTCGTATTATTGGGACGCTGCGTTCCGCTTGGACGGCCGCTGCCCTGACCGGGTCTGCTGCCATCGGAATTTTTACCTCTGGGACCGTTTCCAACCGGACCTGTACCCAGACCGTCACCGCGCTTATGCACGTTGCCGCTGCCGTTTGCAACACGTCTCTTACGTTCGTTGGATGTGTTATCTGCCATTTGTATTTCTCCTCTTTTTGAAAGCTGCACGCGGCCCGGAAGCGGCTGCGTGTCTTTCTGCACTTCCATGAACTTCCGCATCTTTTACAAAGAATACCGCGCGGAACAAATTGACCGGACAGTGCATATTATCCGGTCAATTATATCATATTTCAAACTTCTCTGTAAATACTGTTGAGCACTCGGAACCGCTGATTTTCCGCGGTTTTGAGCCGCATAAAACCCTTTTTCCGATTCACCCTTTATTTTCAGGCCATGCTCCGGATCCGATCCATGCGGGCGTAGATTCCACTTTTTCCCGTCCGCTTCGCTTCTCCGGCTCAATTGACATTGCCCGGCTTTCGAAGTATATTATACTCGTTATGAAAAACTCAGTCCCTGGGAGGAATTTCCTTTGGAAAACCTGATATTTGCACTGAATGCCACCGTCCCGGTCTTCCTCTTAATGGTACTGGGCGGTGTTTTCCGTAAACTGAAATGGGTCGATGAATCCTTCGCCTCAAAAATGAACAAATTTGTCTTTCTGGTACCACTGCCCGTCCTGGTCTTCAAAGATCTGGCTGTAGTGGACCTGCAGGAAGCCTGGAACACCAAATTCGTTCTGTTCTGCTTTGGCGCCACGGTACTCAGTATCCTGATCTCCGTTCTGATCTCGCTCCTGTTTGACCGAAACGCACGCGGTGAGTTCATCCAGTCCTCGTACCGCAGCAGCGCTGCCCTTCTGGGCATCGCCTTCATCATGAATATTTACGGCGACTCCGGCTTCGCGCCGCTCATGATCATCGGCAGCGTGCCGCTGTACAACATCATCGCGGTCATCGTCCTGTCACTGTTCAAGCCCACGGAAGATGGTTCCAAACCGACGCTGGATAAAGCTCTCGTCAAGCGGACGCTGATCGGCATCGTCACAAATCCCATCCTCATCGGCATTGCCGTTGGCCTTCTGTGGTCCGCGCTGAGGATCCCGGTCACCGGTATTTTCAAGAAAACCGTCGACAATCTTTCCGCCATGGCCACCCCGATGGGCCTCATTGCCATGGGTGCCATGTTCGATGTAAAAAAAGCCTCCGGCCAGCTGAAGCCGGCACTCGCCGCCACCTTCTTAAAGCTGCTTGGCTTCTGCCTGATTTTCCTGCCGATTGCCGCTCTCCTGGGCTTCCGCAATCAGGAAATGGTGGCGATCCTTGTCATGCTGGGCTCCGCAACCACCGTCAGTTCCTTTGTCATGGCACGCAACATGGGACATGAAGGCACAGTCAGCTCCACCGTTGTCATGCTGACCACAGTACTTGCGGCGTTCTCGCTGACGCTGTGGCTGTTCCTGTTACGAACCATGGGACTGATCTGATATTCTGTCATAAAAACAAAATCGCGTCACAGCCCCGTGACTGCAGCGCGATTCGTATACAAAAAATAACATGGAGATATGATATGACTTCTTCAATGAAAAAATTAACTGCCCTGCTTCTTTCTTCAGCACTTGTTCTGACTTCGCTGTCCGCCTGCGGCAAGCGTAACAACGAACCCGAGACCTCGACAGCGGAGACCACAACGGAAGCCTCAACAGAAGTAGAAAAGAGCACCGTTCCCGAAGAGACCACCACGGAAGAGACCTCGACTGAAGAGGAAACCACGGTTCCGGAGACCACGGAGGCGGAAAAACTGCTCTCCGCTTATGCGAACCCCTTCCTGGTTATTTCAGAAAGCCTGAACGTGCGTAAGGAGCCTTCCACAGAAGCGCAGATCATCGCCACAATGAGCCAGTATGCCGGCGGTGAGATCCTGGATGAGACTGCGGACGGTCAGTGGCTGCACATTACATCCGGTGAAGTCGAGGGTTATGTGTTTAAGGAAAATACCGTTTCCGGTGAAGAAGCTGAACGTCAGGCGGACGGCCATGTGATCGATACTGTCACCGTCACCGTTGATGCAGTCAATATCCGCGACGGCGCTTCCACGGAGGCTAACGTCATCGACTCCGCCGCTCATGGTGTATCCTTTGTCATGGTAGGTGAAGAAAACGATTTCTACAAAATCGCACTGAACAGCGGCACAGCTTACATCAGCAAGACCTGCGCATCCTTCTGCCGTACCCTGAATGCCGCAGTACCGACTGCTCCGGAACCGGAAAAAGACGATCCGTCCAACAACGGCTATGTCATTAACCCCGGTAATCCCGCAGCTGTTGTGCCCTCAACAAACGGTTATACGGTATGCATAGACCCGGGCCACCAGCAGCACGGCATCTCCGAACAGGAGCCTAATGGTCCCGGCTCTTCTGTCATGAAGGCCAAACTCACCACCGGCACCTCCGGCTGTGTCACCGGCAACGTGGAATATCAGGTCAACCTGGATGTTTCTCTCAAGCTGCAGGCCGAGCTGGTCTCCCGCGGATACGGTGTTGTCATGATCCGTACCACCAACGATTGTCCGTTAAGCAACGCTGAGCGCGCTCAGGTGGCCAATGCTTCCGGTGCCCAGGTCTTTGTCCGTGTCCACTGCAACTCGCTGGACAACAGCGCAGTCACCGGCATCATCAACTATGCGCCGTCCGCTGCGAATCCGTATCTGAACGCCGACCTGGTGAACAAGAGCAATTCTCTTGCCGCCCTCCTTGCGGACCGCATGTGCGCCCGCACCGGCGCGCAGAACCGCGGCGTCCTCCAGGACGATGGCATGACCGGCATCAACTGGTGCACCATCCCGGTGGCCATCGTGGAGATGGGCTTCATGTCCAACCCCACGGAGGATCAGCTGCTGGGTGATCCCGCCTACCAGACCAAGCTGGCGCAGGGTATGGCAGATGGAATTGATGCATATTTCGGAAGATAAATGAATAGATACACTAACACCCATTGGAAAGGGGCTGTTAATGGAGCACTGTCATTTGCCAGTCTTCGTTATGTATTACCAGCAAAGTAATTAACAGATTCTCACCAAATGTACTCTTAGCCTTTTGTAACACTGCTTCAGACAATCCCTCCTCGGCGACCTGAACAGTTACAATCATGGCAGGATCTGTAAAAGAGGTTCCATACTCACTCCACCCCAATACATAATCACCAAATGTTCGTCTGGGATCACTATTAGCTGAGGCGATAAAATGTTCCTTAAGTTCGTTAATCTCAATGTTGCTATACAAGTCCGGAGACAATATCACAGATGAAGCCGCCAGTAATTCTATTGCAGCTCTCTCAAAGTCCTTCTGGATTTGTCCCGAATAATTTACGCTTTTCTGTTCCTTCTCATAAATTTGATAAAGAAAGTCCCGCGTCATTTCCAGATTTTCGTATGTCACAGTATCAAAACTGTAGACGTCAGATACCTTCCACCCTGATTCTTGCTTTTCCATTAATGCAAATAGCAAGAATCCGTGATCTCTTTCAGTATGCGCGAGACCACCATGGTCCTGAAAAACTGCACAAAGTATCTCATCATCATGTTTCAACACGACATTACTGATATGAAACAGCCATTTCCGATCATTTGCTTTCACTGATGTTTCTAAAACATACTCTGAAAAGAACTGTGAGCTTGCCATGAGCTGGTCCGCAGTCAGACACCCGGTATCGTCCACCACCTCAATTGCCGCAGCCTTATCTGTTTCCTGAATATTTCCTCGCACTTCAGTTTTTGATACAGTAGTTTCTGATTTTGCTTCTTCAATCGGACTGACATCATCAGATCTCTTTACACACGCAACAAATGTAAATAAAAGGAGTAACATAAGGACTATTGCCGAAGTTTTTTTCAACATAAATATTATCTCCTTTTTTAAATATGTTATCTTAACGGAGTATTACCGTCAATAATTATCATCGTCCATTCGCAAAACGTCGATTTTTGATATCTGATTTTTATGCTGCCCGATTGCAACCATCTGCAAGTTTCCGAATGCTCACTTGTCACACACACGAATAACGTTAACGGGTCTATCCTCACAACAAAAACAGCCCCTGCCAGCATGAAAACTCCACACCGCCAGGGGCTGTATATTGATTGATTCAGTTTTTAGAATTAGCCAAGAAGCTTCTCAGTACCGATTTCAAGATCATTGAGGGTCTTGTTCAGAAGAGCCATTTCTTCATCAGTCAGTTTCCACTCGAAGGTCTTGCAGTTCTCAATAGCCTCAGCTGCGTTCTTAACACCGCAAAGAGCAGTACCAACGAAATCCTGCTGGGTGCTCCAGTTGATGGCAACCTGAGCAACGGTCTTGCCGTGTGCTGCTGCGATGTTGTCCATGATTGCAAGGAGCTGAAGGAACTTGTCGAAGTTGTCCTGTCTGTAGAGCTTCTTGTAGAAGCCGCCACGGATGTCGCGCGGATTGAATTCCGGCTTCTCACGGATAGCGCCGGTCAGAAGGCCTGAACCCAGAGAACCGTAGGTCATGCTGTCGATGCCCTTGGAATATGCCCACTTCATGAGGTCTTCCTGCTCACGGCTTACCATGGAGTACGGCGGCTGGATAACATCGATGTCAGCCCATTCCATAGCTGCTTCGATCTGCTCCTTGGAGTGGTTGGACAGACCGATGTGCTTGATCAGGCCTCTCTTCTTCAGAACGTTCAGAGCGGTCATGGTCTCGGCAACGTCACAGGTCGGTGCCGGATAATGCAGGTAGTAGTAGTCAATGTAGTCGGTTTCCAGAAGTGCAAGAGACTGAGCAACCTCACGCATAACGTTCTTGAAGGAACCGTCATTGTGAGCGCGCTGTTCCGGACGTGCAGCGTTCGGATTTAAGCTGAACTTGGTGGAGATCAGGATCTTTTCACGATCGAAGTCCTTGATGGCATCGCCAACGATAGCTTCGGATCTGCCACAGCCGTAGCACGGAGCGGTATCGATTAAGTTGATACCATTCTGAAGACCTGCCTGGATAGCTTCAACAGCCTTGGTACGAGCATCGAGGATGCCCTTCGTGGTGATCTTGCCGTTTTCATCCGGAGTTACATAACCGAATGCTGCAAGTGAGCCGATACCCCAGGTACCGATGGCAAGTTCAGAAACTTTCTCGTTAGAGTTCTGGAACTGTTTGTAACGCATATTTGTCCTCCTTAAATGCAGTCGTTGCTGCGTTTATTCATTGCTAATTAAAGTCATTATAGACTTGTGTTCCAAATAAGTAAACCTTTATTTATTTGAAAATTCTGTAAAATCGTGATATGCTTGTCCGCATTATGCCTGCATGTTGTTTTCAAATGCCTCCTATCTCAGCCCTCCGGGCAGAGTTTTGACGTCAGCAGAAAATCGGTCTGGAACAGGTTCAAGGCGCAGTCAACACAAAAACCCTTGTAAATCAAGGGAAAATTGCTCTTGTCTTTTATAAAAAACTGTGCTATCATAGCGAGTACAATTGATAAAGCGATGAAGGAAACAAGTAGGATTTCAGCGGTTTTCAGAGAGCAGCCGGTCGGTGCGAGGCTGCAGCTTAAGATCTTCCGAATACATTCCGGAGCTGCTGACTGAACAGGCAACTAAGTAGGCTCAGACGGGTGCGCCCGAGACAGCGTCAGTGTGTGACAGCACACGTAGAGAGATTCGGCCGTGAGGCGGGTCTGAACCAGAGGTGGTACCACGAATTCTTCGTCCTCTGTCCCATTAGGGGCAGGGGACTTTTTGATGCAGAAGGGAATTAAATCATGAACAGGGCATGCTGGCATGCTGCCTGTTCCGTGATTTCAATTCCCGTAGAAACATGAGCACGCAGAGCTACTGCTCGGAGTGGGAATGTTTCAGTGCATCGGGAACTTCGCAGAAGTGAAGATGCACGTTCTGCAGCAATACATTGCAGAAGGGAATTAAATCATGAACAGGGCATGCTGGCATGCTGCCTGTTCCGTG
>CAMGCK010000046.1 GCA_946040795.1 uncultured Lachnospiraceae bacterium | reverse complement strand
GGTTGAGCCTTTGGCTCATTCAATTTTCAATTTACACCATTATACGGCCGCGGCCTACAATTATTTTCTTTGAATCTATCTTATCACATTTGAAAGGAATACGCCTATCATCTTTTACGGAATATTCAATATGGTATTCGATGCACATATAATTTCGTTTCACTTATTGATCATAATTTGAATGTATAATTCAAAAAACTTCACAAATACAGGCAAAAGTATTATGGTATTTCAGAAAGCGGGTATATAATGAATATAATAAACCGATCGGAGAACTTGATGAGTCCTATGATTGAAGAACGTATTTTTAATGATTTTATGGAATTTGTTCGAATCAATAAGCAGCCCTTTGATACATTGATGGCCTACTATCAGTGTGCCATTATGGAAATCGAGACCAAGTTCCGGGTACTGGATGTGGAATTTTCTCTGCAGTACGATCGCAATCCCATTGAATCCATCAAAAGCCGTATTAAATCCCATGAAAGTCTGATTCGGAAAATGCGCAGCCGGAATATTCCGTTGAATCTGCAGGCGATGGAAGAAAATATAACGGACATCGCAGGCGTTCGCGTGATTTGCTCATTCCCGGAGGACATTTATACACTGGCTGAGTGTTTGCTGCGACAAGATGATATTACGTTGATCGAGCGCAAGGATTATATTCAGAATCCCAAAGAGAGCGGGTACCGCAGCCTCCATTTGATCGTTGAAGTTCCGATTTTTTTACAGAATCAGACACGCAAGATGAAAGTGGAAGTTCAGTTACGTACAATTGCCATGGATTTCTGGGCAAGTCTGGAACACAAGCTTCGCTACAAAAAGAACATTCCGGATGACATGGCACATGAACTGGCAGAAGAACTTCGTATGTGTGCAGAGCAGAGCGCGTCGTTGGACCAGCGTATGGAAGACATCAAGTTCCGGATTGCACAGGCGGGAGGAGAACAGGAAAGCATCAGTCGGAGAAAGATACCGCGGCTGATAAAATAAATTACAATCCCGGCATATAGCGTGCGAGGGATTGAAAACAGGAGGGCAGCATGAGTGTTTTTGACAGATTTGATCCGTTGACAAAGGAATACCTGACAGAGCTTCGCTCCAAAGGAATTCTGCATTTTGAGGAAGATCCGGTCGTGGATGTATTCAAAATGCGTGAGAATGTGTACAGCATTTATTCCAGAAGCCCGGGAGCCGGCGGTGATGCGTGGATGCATCTGGTTATCGGCCCGGAAAAGGCTATGCTGATTGATACCGGCTTCGGCATCGGCGACCTGAAAGCTCTGGTGGAGAAACTGACTGATCAGCCGTACTATGTAGTCAACACTCATTTTCACGGTGATCATTCTCAGGGCAACTATCAGTTTGAGGAAGTCTATTGCCAGAAATATGATGTGGAAGGTCTGATGGCACAGATGAATCCGGAAGTTCGTGAATGTTTTCAGCCCAAAGAAGACAGTTACTATACAGCAGCGGATGTGGTGCCTTATAAAGAATATAAGGTCATCGGTGTGGAAGACGGATATGTTTTTGATCTGGGACAGGGACATACGATCGAGCTCATCCATCTGCCGGGGCATGCGCCGGGCGGATGCGGTTTCATTGACCCGGTGAATCGGATCCTGTTTTCAGGCGATGCCGTCGTTTCCACGCCCGTTCTTATTTGCGGCGATGCATCTTCCAATCTACACAGTGAATTTATGACGGTTGCAGCCTTTGGCACACAGCTTGAAAAACTGACCGCAAAGCTGGATCAGTTTGATGTTCTGTATCCCGGTCATGCCATTCTGGAATATCCCAAGTCCAGTGTGACGGACATGCTGCAGGCTTGCCGTGAGGTCGTAGCGGATCCGGACAGTTTCACGGAGATCAACAGCACCGGCCGTATTGAAGAAGCAAAGCTGAAGATTGTCGGCCTGGCATCATTTGCATATACGGACGACCGCGTCAGATAATTTATAAAACAGTTTTACGGTCGGTGAATCAGGATTTGAGATTAACAGCTTCGTATAAGAAAGGACACACAACATAGCATTTATTCAAATCTCACTTTTATCAAAGTCTCTTATGTGTACAGTACCGGTTACGGTCATTCTTCCTACGGACAAAATGATGCCGGAGGGCGGTATTCCAAATGGCGGAAAGCCGTATAAGACATTGTATCTGCTGCATGGCGTACTGGGAAGCAGTGTAGACTGGGTCAATGGTACCCGCATCCAGCGCTAGGCAGAGGGACGTCCGATTCCGGATATTTTTATGGCCTGCGGTGAGGATGACGGTCTTCTTGGAGATAACCAGAAGTTTGCGGATTTCCTGACAAAGGAGGGGATTCCGTATGCGCTTGAGATCGGCCCCGCGCACATGAGTGGGATTTCTGGGACCGCTATATTAAGAAAACGGTTCAGGAATGGCTTCCGCTGGATAAGGGAACGAAGGGAATCAACAGCGGAAACGTGAAGGTAACGGAAGAAAAGTGAAAAAGGAACGACTTATCCACAATATATTGTGGATAATGTGAATGAATTCCTTGCAATAATCTGCACAAAAACCCAAGATATGGACGGACAAATTGGATATTTTTTGTATCTTGTGTTTACAGAACTTCAAATGTATACTATATGTAGTATATTTTGAGGTGAGCAGATGAAGCGTTTCAAATACAAAAAAATAGCGCTCATAACGGCACTGGCGATTGCTGTGGCCGGCTGTGGAAAGGGGGATCCGATGGACGGATTCACGGTGCACGGCTTGGGAGAAGCAGAGACGTCGGTGATTTCCGGTGAGAATCGGCCGGGAGCCTCAAATAATACGGTGGAAGCGGAATTTGGACTGAACGTCGGTAAGGAACAGACGTCATCAGTGCAAGTCACAGAAACGAAGAAAGAAAAACCGACGCCGCCCACGACATCGCCCACAACAACCGCTCCGACAACAACGGAACCGGAAGTGACAGTGGTGACTGAGGCAGAATGTGCGTATAAAATCCTGCACAGCGGTAATTATTCCACAGAGTATTATACCTATACGGAAAGCGGAAATGTGCTTGAGGTCCATTGTTCGTTTTGCAATAAGGAACTTGGAAGCATCGATCTGATCAGTATGATTCAGCAGCAGTTTGAAGCAACGAATCGTGAACGTACGGCAGCGGGACTGCAGGAACTCCGTTTTAATGCCGGTGGTGCCGTTGTGGCAGCAAAACGGGCACGAGAGCTGGTTACGGACTTTTCTCATGACCGGTTTGAGCAGATGACGGCGGAAGAATACACCGCCATCGGTTTTGTGAATACCTGCGGAGAAAATATTTGCATGTTCGGGTTGAATCCGGACAGCATGAATGCCGGAGAGTATGCCAATACGTTGTGGATGAATTCACCGGGGCATCGTGAGAATATATTAAACGGTGCTTACACGAGCGTAGCGATCAGTGTCTATTTTGATCCGGACACAAGGTGCCTTTACTGGGTACAGTTGTTTGGCGGCTGATAATTGAAAAAGATTAGCAGGAGCCTGTGAAGATCTTAAAATGGGTTTTCACAGGCTCTTATTAAACCTCATATTTTCGGGAATTGATAACAAAATGGATATGAATCAGGATATTTTGTATTTGGAACAGTTGGAGAATGTGCCGGACAAAGTGCATACCTTTGCTGACGAGCAGATCGACACATTGATCGCATCGCTTACATTAGAAGAAAAGATTGCCCTTTGCAGCGGCCGCGATCAGTGGAACACAAAGGAAATCAAAGCACCGAGCGGCGCGGCGCGCGTCCCGTCTGTTCGTGTGGCCGATGGTCCTCACGGACTTCGCAAGGAGGTTGCCGGTGCAGGCCTCGGTTTTGGCGGTTCTGAACCCGCCACCTGCTTCCCGGCAGAGAGCCTCTTGGCATGCAGCTTTGATCGCAATATGGCTTTCCGCATGGGGGCCGCCATTGCCGATGAGGCGCGCGCAGCCGGAGTATGTACCGTTCTTGGCCCGGGGGTCAACATTAAACGAAACCCACTGGGCGGACGCAATTTTGAATATCTTTCCGAGGATCCATATCTCGCGGGCCGTATGGCGGCAGCATATATTCAAGGTGTTCAGGGAAGAGGCATCGGCACCAGCCTGAAGCATTTTGCCTGCAATTCACAGGAATATTACCGGATGCTCTCTGACAGCCGGGTAGATGAGCGCACACTTCGTGAAATCTACCTTTCCGCATTTGAATATGCCGTGAAAACGGCAGATCCGGCGACGATCATGTGCGCCTACAACAAGCTGAATGGGACGCACTGCAGTGACAATGAATTTCTGCTGGATACGGTCCTTCGTAAGGAATGGGGGTATCAGGGGATGGTTGTCAGTGACTGGGGGGCCCTTAATGACCGTGTAAATGCGTTTCGGGCAGGCTGTGATCTCATCATGCCGGGCGGCAGCGCATACGGTGAGAAGGAGGCCAAACAGGCGGTTCTTGACGGTGTACTTCCGGAAGAATTGGTCGATCGCTCCGCAAAACGTGTTGCGGCATTTGCATTGCGGCAGAGTGCGCAGTTGAAGGACGCTGCAGGTGAGTATACAGTCGACAGTTTGAGCGTGGAGCAGCTTCTCGAACGAAATCATAAACTGGCTCAGGAAATTGCGGAAAATTCCGCAGTGCTTCTGAAAAACGAAGGCGAAATCCTGCCGATCAATAAGGGAAAACGCATTGGTTTGATTGGCGCAATGGCGGAGCTATTCCGCTTCCAGGGCAGCGGCAGCAGCAAGATCAACCCGACTCATAAAGAAAGCATGTGGGCGCATTTGCAGACGGCGTTTGGCGTTGAGGAAGAGATCCTTTATGCGAAGGGATATGATGCCAAGGGAGAAACGACAGATGCAATGATCCAGGAAGCTGTGGAGACTGCTAAAAATGCGGAGATCGTGCTCCTTGTGGCCGGCCTTACCGAAAAATATGAGGCGGAGGGATTGGACCGCAGGGACATGAAGCTTCCGGAGGGTGAAAACCGACTGATTGAGGAGATTACTAAGGTTCAGAAAAACGTAGTGGTCGTTTTGATTTCAGGCTGCGTAGTGGAAACACCCTGGGTGGAGCGCGTTCGCGGACTTCTCTGGATGGGGCTTTCAGGTCAGGCAGGTCCCGCCGCGCTGGTGCGGATTCTGACAGGGGAAGTCAATCCGTCCGGCCGTCTGGCAGAATCCTGGCCGATGGTATATGAGGATTGCCCGAGTGCTGCATATTACCTTCAGGAGGGACGGGATGCCGTTTACCATGAGGGCTGGCGCGTCGGATATCGTTATTATGATCAGGCGCAGGTACCGGTTCGTTTTTCGTTTGGATACGGTCTCAGTTATACGGAATTTGCTTACAGCGACCTGAAGGGATACAAGAAGGAAGGGAAGACACTGGCATCCGTCCGTGTTACAAACATTGGAGAGCGAGCAGGAAAAGAAGCGGTGCTGCTGTATGTATGGGCATCCCAAAAGGGCATCGACCGGCCGGTGCGTGAATTGAAGGGCTTTGAGAAGATCTTCCTGGAAGCCGGAGAGAGCCGAGTGGTGGAATTAGAAATCGATACCCGAAGCTTTGCGGTCTGGAACGAAGGCTGGAAAGTCTGTGAAGGCGTGTATATGCTGGAAATCGGCGGGCAGCAGAAGAAAGTCTTCTTAAAAGGTGAGATCTGGAACAGCGAACAGCCGGAGACTGTAAGGGAAAGCGTGGACAAGGCGCAAAGTGAGACAAACGATGAAGAGGCTGCTGAAAACAGCCATGAAGAAACCATGGAAGCTGCCAGGCCGGATCCTTCCGAGGATCATTTCAATACGAACAGTACGATGGTTGAGGTGGCAGAAAAAATCGGGCTTCTGCGTCTGGTGATTCATGGATTTGAAAAGATCCTGGCGCATAAAAACGGACGAGAGAGTGCGGATTATCTTGCCATCATGAGTACACTGCATGAATGTCCGCTTCGTGCAGTTCATATGTTTGCCGGATTTAAAAATCATTTTGCGCAGGCCTTGGCTGACTTTGGCAACAGAAAGATCCGCGCAGGCATTCGACATCTGTTTTCTTAAGAATATCGGAGAAGCAATCGGGCGGTCATGCAAATGACCGCAGTCAGAACTTCAGACAGGAGAAATAATCGTGACAGTGAAAGAGAAAGCCGAATTGATCATTCGGGATATACGAAATGAGGAAGGGAGCAACCCGGTTCGAATCTTTAAACACATTGCGGCAAAAGATTATATGAGTATTCACGGGCCGGAGCATCATATTCTGGATGGGGCCAGCCTGTTAGTGGCGTATAAGAATGCAGGCGGAAATATTGATTTGAATGAAGCGCTTCCCCGGTTGATGGCGGAAGGGCTTAAGATGCCCGGGGCGATGTGCGGTCTTTGGGGCGTCTGCGGTGCAGTTACCTCTATTGGCGCGGCACTTGCCATCATTGATGGGACCGGTCCACTTTCTTCAGACGGTACCTGGGGGTGCCATATGCAGTACACTTCCGCAGCGATTCAGGAACTGGGTGTAATCAATGGACCGCGATGCTGCAAGCGTGATGCCATGGTGGCATTTAAGAATGCTGTGGACTATGTGAACAGACATCATGACGTTCAATTGGAGTACGAGCACTTGAAGTGCGAATTTTCCGGCCGCAATGAACAGTGCCTGAAGGAGCGCTGCCCGTATTATCTGTAAAAGTGAAACACATTTTTGAAAATGATTTATAACAGGCGTAAAGAAAAACCGCAGGAAATTCGGAGGGATCCGAACGTTCTGCGGTTTTTAATTGATGAACAGTTGTTATGCCAGTGCTTCCGGACGGTTTTTCTTGACAACGTCCAGTGTACGGGCTGCGGCGTCCTTGAACAGGATCGGGTCAAAGCCAACAACGGAAGAGTACATAGTGTCATGCAGCGGTGCAGTCCACTTTTCCGGAATTTCACCCAGATATGCGCCCATGATGGAGCCGACGGTTGCGCCGTTGCAGTCGGTGTCCCAGCCGCAGAGAACGGCGGAGGTGATGGCCTTTTCATAGTCACCATCGGCAATCAGCACCATGGCTGCGCAGGCAGCGGCGTTATTGATGGTATGGACACCGTCATATGCGCCCCACTTTTCCCAGAGAATGCGGCATGCTTCTTCCGGATCCATGCCGGGCTTGGCCCAGGTCAGAGTATCGGCGAGGGCTTCATACAGGCGGGATTTCTTCGGCACGACTTTCATGGCGGTGGTAACGATTTCTTCCGGTGACTCCGCAGTGAATGCGGCAGCGATCATGGCGGCGCAGAACATGGCACCGTAAACACCGTTCTTGATGTGGGACAGGCGGGAATCGTTGTAAGCCATTTCAGCAGCCAGAACCGGATCACCGGCAGCGGCATAGCCGTAAGCATCTACACGGATCTGTGCGCCGATCCATTCGCGATACGGGTTGCGATAGGTGCGGGTGAACTCCAGGGCTTTTTCAACATCGGCGGGAGCATTGCCTTTCATATGCGAGGTCATGTGCGCAAAGTTCAGATAAGCCTGGGTTTCTGCGGTGCAGACCTGTGCGTAAGTCAGATTGTTATGCCATGCCTTTCCGACGTCCCAGGCGCTGAAATGAAGGCCATTTTGTTCCAGAATGCGGAGGCCGAGGACTGTGTAACGGACGTCGTCATCGGATTCCATGTAGGTGATGTTTTCACGATGGCTGAGCGGGCAGCCGACAAAGAGCCCCTGCTCTTCCGCGCGGCTGTGTGCCGGTGTATAGAAATCGATGGGATATGCATCCGCACCTTCAAACCAGGCTTTGACATTTTTCCAGCCGGGAGTTCCGGGGGTGCCTGCCATGTACGGACCGCATTCCACCGGTTTGCCCAGGGCACATCCGGCTGCACGTCCTACCCATGCGGCGTGGAGATGTTTCAGAAGCTTTTCCTCGGAAATCTGTTTTGCGGGGATATCCTCGGAATCAGCGCGAATGGCATCCAGCGCATCCGGTTCAACATAGGGGTAATCTGTTCGCATTGAAAGCGCCATCAACTGATCATAAGCTTTGTTCAATTCAGCTTCATCATCTGTATCGGG
This sequence comes from uncultured Lachnospiraceae bacterium, assembly GCA_946040795.1. Classification (GTDB taxonomy): domain Bacteria; phylum Bacillota; class Clostridia; order Lachnospirales; family Lachnospiraceae; genus UBA1267. The sequence goes on along the minus strand of CAMGCK010000046.1, from coordinate 11,654 downwards.
AAGAACAAATCCGCTGAGATCATAACCAGCTTCACGGGCTTCAATTTCTTCGAATTTCAAGAGTTCTTTCAAATCCGTCCATCCTGCCATAGGGGACCTCCTTTTTCATGCCGGATGAAGCGGAACTTCAACGCAGCTTTGGTCTTTTTTTAGTTGAACACACTATAACATGAAAGAAACTGAAATAACAGTATTCACAGGAGATTTTTTGGAAACGGGACGGATTTCGTCAATATAAATGTTGAAAAAACGGGGGAATTTTAGTACAAATTATATGGGGCTCTGCTGGTTTGAAGAGATTCATACAGAGCCTTGAATAAGGAGACACAGCGGCTGTTTTTCGGAAATATCGGAGGAATGCCGCGGAAAAGGGGAATAAATATGAATATGCGTTTACAGGAATGTCTGACCGGAACAGAATCGCGGGAATACATTCTTCCGTTTTTCTGGCAGCATGGAGAAGACCATGAGACCCTGCGTGAGGAAATCGAGGCCATTCAGAAAGCCAATGTAAATGAGTTCTGCGTGGAGAGCCGCACACATCAGGAGTTTGGCCGGGAACAGTGGTGGATCGATTTCGGTTTTATTCTGGAAGAGGCCAAGCGCCGCGGTATGCGTGTCTGGCTGCTGGACGATAAATTTTTCCCGACCGGCTATGCAAATGGCTACGTGCTGGAGCATCCGGAACTGAAGAAGACGGTAATTCGCGCGGAATGGCGTGATTATTGCGGACCGGACGATGGTATGACGCTGATTCCGCCGAACATCGATGAAGATGAGTCCTTTGTAGCGATCACTGCGTTTAAGCGGAATCATCACGGTCAGGCGTTTACGGGTGATCCCATCGACCTCCTGCCGACTCTGTCCGATGGTCTCCTCACCTTTGACATTCCTGAGGGCAACTGGCGCGTTTACTACATCATTCGCAGCCACCGCGTTCCGAATGAGGCGTGGATCGACATGCTCTCCAAGGTTTCCGTGGAATCTCAGATCAAGGCGGTTTACGAGCCGACCTACGAGCATTTCAGCGAATATTTCGGCAATACCTTTGCAGGCTTCTTTTCCGATGAGCCTTGCTTTGGCAACTCAACGGGCACATACGAATGCTTCCTCGGCCGCCCCGACATGGTCATTCCCTGGAACGATGAACTTCCGGCGCTGATCGGCAAAGACCTTTATGTTTCCGCTGAACGGATCCGCCTGCTGCTTCCGGCACTGTTCCATACCTATGAAGGTCGGGAATTCCATGCGGTTCGCAACCATTACGTGGACGTGATCACAAAACTTTACAGCGAAAACTTCACAAAGCGTCTGGGTAATTGGAGCCGGGAACACGGTGTACAGTACATCGGCCACATTATTGAGGATATGAATACGCACCAGCGTATTGGCTACGGTCCCGGTCATTTCTTCCGCGCCCTGCATTATGAAGACATGTCCGGCATGGACATCGTCCTGCAGCAGATCATGCCTGGCGTTCTGGATGTGGACCATTCAGGTCCCGTCAGCGGAAATGTGCTGGATCCGGATTTCTTCAACTATTATCTGGCCAAGCTGCCGGAATCGCAGGCTGCACTCACTCCGCATATGAAGAGACGGGCGATGTGTGAGATCTTCGGCGCATTCGGTTGGGCCGAGGGTCTGCCCTTCATGAAGCTTCTGACCGACCACATGATCTCAAACGGTATCAACTATTTTGTACCGCATGCATTTTCTCCGAAGTATCCGGATCACGATTGCCCGCCGCATTTCTATGCCCGCGGCATGAACACGCAGTACGAGGGCTTTGGAGAGCTGATGAATTACATGCGCCGTTGTGCACATATGATTACCGGTAAGCATTTTGCTCCGGCTGCGCTTCTGTATACCGCAGAGGCAGAGTGGGCCGGCAGCACGAAGATGATGCCTGGACAGTTGGCGGGACGTGAACTGATCCGTTCGCAGATCGATTATGACATCGTCTGGGAGGATATCCTGAAAGAGGCCTGCGTGGAAGACGGCCCGAACGGCAAGTGCCTGAAGATTCGAGACATGGAGTACCGTGTCCTGATCATTCCGGAGAGTGAATATCTTCCGGCGGCCATGCTGGCGGATATTGCGGAGTTCATTCGCGCCGGTCTGCCGGTTATTGTTACCGGACAGGGAGAAAAGGGCGCTGCGCCGATGAGCTGCGAGGAAGGAACGCTGTTAATGGGGACCGGTTATGTTCCGGTCAATCGTCTGGGAAATACGCTTCGTGCACGCGGCATTGCGGATATTGAAGTGTCCGGATGCTGGCCCTGCCTGCGTTATCGCCGGTTGGAGCACGATGGAAAAGCCGTGTATTTCTTCTTCAATGAGGATGTCCACAAAGAAGCGCGTTTTACCGTGAAACTTGTGGAAAACGGTCCGTTCTGTCTGTATGATCCGTGGAAAAACAAGCGATATACACCCAAGCAGAATGGGGCGTTCGTGGATGTGCAGCTGCCGCCGTCCTGCGCGATCTTCATCGTGGAAGACGCGGTGGGAGAAGCCGATTTAACGCTTCCGGCATTTGAGTACACCGTCTGCGGAACCGAAGTGGAGATTGAAGACTTGAAAGTTTCTGTACGGGAAGCAAAGGAAGAGGGATTCCGTACGGTAGAGCTTGCCATTGGTGAAGATCTGACACGCCGACCGGAATTCCGGGCATTTGGCGGTGTGATTCGTTACGAGGGAACGATGGCACTTACCGGAAAGGAAAAGATTCTGCAGCTGAATAATGTCGGTGAAGTGGCCAAGGTTTCATTGAATGGCTGTAATCTGGGATATGCAGTCGGAAAACCGTATGGATTTGAAGTGAGCGGCATTGTTCGGGAAGGAGAAAATGACATCGTCATCGAAGTCATGAACAATCTGGGATATCGTGAGCGCGATTTCTTCTCAAGTTATCTGCCGCTTCCGAAATCAGGTCTGATGGGGCCGATCACGGTACAGTAAGAAAAGTCGAGCCGAGCCGCAAGGCAACGCCTGATAATATAAAACAAGTTAAGGGGAATTATGAAAAAAGACAAATTAAAACCGATGCTCTTCTCTGTCATGAAGAGCTACACCAAAGAGCAGCTCATTAAAGATATCGTTGCGGGTATCATCGTTGCGATCATTGCGCTGCCGCTTTCCATCGCACTGGCACTGGCGTCCGGTGTGGGCCCGGAAGAGGGTATCTACACCGCAATTATCGCCGGCTTCCTGATCTCATTCCTTGGCGGTTCACGCGTTCAGATCGCCGGGCCGACGGCTGCGTTTGCAACCATCGTCGCGGGTATTGTGGCGCAGAACGGCATGGATGGCCTGATCCTGGCAACGATTCTGGCCGGTATTCTTCTGATTCTGATGGGCGTGTTCCGTCTGGGCAGTCTGATCAAGTTCATTCCGTACACCATTACGACCGGTTTCACGGCCGGCATTGCGGTCACGATTCTGATTGGTCAGCTGAAGGATTTCTTTGGAATTACATTTGCGCCGGGAACGGTGGCCATTGAAACCATGGAAAAGGTTGAGGCGATTATCGCGAACTTCGGTACCATGAACTGGCAGGCTCTTGTGGTTGGCCTGGTGTGTCTGGCGGTCCTGATCTTTTGGCCCAAGGTACCCAAGATCGGTGAAAAGATACCGGGTTCGCTGATTGCTGTATTTGTCGGTATTGCGATGGTCAAGGGAATTGGCATGAAGGTCAATACCATCGGTGACCTGTATTCCATCAGCAACAAGCTTCCGAGCTTCCATCTGCCGGAATTCACTTTTGAAAAGCTTCGCAGCGTGGCGGGCGATGGTTTTACGATTGCCATTCTGGCTGCTATTGAATCCCTGCTTTCCTGCGTTGTCGCGGACGGCATGATCAACTCTCATCATCGTTCCAATCAGGAACTGATTGCGCAGGGCGTGGGCAACATCGGCTCCGCGCTGTTCGGCGGTATTCCGGCAACCGGCGCCATTGCACGTACGGCTGCAAATATCAAGAACGGCGGCCGTACCCCCATCGCCGGTATGGTACATGCCATTGTCCTGGTGCTCGTACTGGTCATTCTCATGCCGTATGCAGCCCTGATTCCGATGCCCACCATCGCCGCGATCCTGTTCCTTGTCGCATACAACATGTGTGGTTGGCGCACCTTTGTCCATCTTTGCAAGACTGCGCCGAAGAGCGACATTCTGGTGCTGGTGGTCACGTTTGTATTGACTGTGGTATTTGACCTGGTCATCGCCATCGCGGTCGGTATGATTCTGGCATGCGTGCTTCTGATGAAGCGCATGGCGGACGAGGCTTCCGTTGAAGGCTGGACCTATGATGATCCGGAAAACGATCCGGATTCCATTGAGCTTCGCCAGGTACCCAAGCAGATCCGTGTTTATGAGATCAGCGGTCCGATGTTCTTTGGCGCTGCCGATCTGATTTCCGGCATTTATCTGAAGGATTTCACAAAGGTTCTGGTCATTCGCATGCGCGCTGTGCCGGCACTGGATGTGACTGCGCTTCATTCGCTGGAAAGTCTGTATGAAAAGTGCACGGAATGCGGTGTTCAGATGGTATTCTCTCATGTAAATGAGCAGCCCATGCGGACCATGGAAAAGGCCGGTTTTGTTGAAAAAGTCGGTCGGGAAAACTTTGCGCCGCATATTGACGCCGCGCTGAAGAGGGCAGAAGAGATCTAAGATATTTGAATAACAGCCGGCAGTGTCAGATAAAATCGACGAACAGCAGGCAAAATAAAACTGCCGCAGGAATACCTACGGCAGTTTTATTTTACGGATCGATCAGCGAATGTCCTGGTAATACTTCGGCACGAACTTGGTCAGTCCTTCAGCAGCTTCTTCAGGTGTACGTTCCGGCTCGATCATGAACCAGTAACGAAGGTATGAAACACAGCCGCCGGAGATGAACATCAGCAGACGAATGTCATCCTCAGTCAGTTCTTTGACATTATGGAAGAATGTCTGAAGAACTTCCATGACCGGAGTCATGTCGTTCAGCAGGTCGCTGTTCAGCGCCTTATCATCATGGAACAACTTACATCCGTGCAGAATGGTCGGATACGGATCAACCGGAGCCTTGGACTCGCGATCGGCCTGAATATGTTTCAAGAGATCGTTCATCAGCTGATTTAATGATTCCTGGACAATGTCACGGGGAGTCATGTAATACTTGTAAAATGTAGTGCGGTTAACGTTGGCCTCTTTGCAAAGTTCACTGACTGTAATTTTGTCGATGGGCTTCTGGGCCGCAAGCACGGACAGCGCCGCAGTCAGACGGGATTTTGTTTTTGCAATTCTTAAGTCCATATGTAGTCCCTCCTTTTATTCTTTTGGAGCTTTAGTGGAGAACGCTCCATTTTTTATCTACGTGATTCAGTACTTCACAGCCGGTCTCGGTTACAAGTACCAGGTCTTCCACGCGCACGCCAAATTTACCGGGAAGATAAACACCGGGTTCGATGGAGAAGATCATGCCGGGTTTGGCGACGATGGTGCTGACAGAGCTGACATCGCCCTTTTCATGATCTGCCTGGCCGATGAAGTGGCCCAGACGATGGGTGAAATTGGGGCCGTATCCGCCTTCAGTGATCAGGTCGCGGGCAGCGGCGTCGATATCCTTTAACACAACGCCCGGTTTAATCAGACTTTCTGCCTTTTCATTTGCAGCGCGTACCAGGTCATGGATCTTTGCGTATTCCGGATCCGCACTTTTGTAGAACCAGGTGCGGGTCATATCAGAGCAATAACGGTTTTTCTTGCAGCCCATATCGATGAGCACACACATACCGTCTTCCAGTACAGTGTCATCGGGACCGTGGTGCGGATCTGCTGCGTTTGCGCCAAAGGAAACGATCGTCGTGAAACTGTTTCCTTCACAGCCTTCTTTCAAATATTCCGCATCAATATATGCGGCAACTTCCTTTTCTGTCATGCCGCCTTTAATATAAGCTTTTGCGCGTTCAATGACCAGATCGTTGATGTGGGAAGCTTCTTTCATCAAAGCAATTTCTTCTGCATCCTTTGCTGCTCTGCAGTCATCCACACAATCCGATGCGAGCACCGGTGTCATTCCCGGGCAGGCCTCCATCAGCGGAATCAGGAATCCGGCGGTCCAGGCTTTATCAATACCAAGTCTGGTCTTGCCATCGATGACGCCTGCAATCAGGCTGATCTGATCATCCGTATCGGAAAACCAGATCTCCTCACAGGGTGATTCCGGCACGTTATAAAGATTATTCAGGAACAGTACTTTGCGGCCGGTATCGTTAATATACAGCGCAAAAAGGCGTTCATACGGTTCCACGCTGACACCGGTCAGATACCAGACACTCATCGGATCCGTAATGATCATCTGTGTCAGATCTTTGGCTTTCATTGCGCTGATGACACGTTCAATTCGGTTATTCATGCTGTCCTCCGTGTCCGGCATTCCGATGGGTCGGATGCCATGATTTTATATGATAATATTATACACTTTTTTTGTGACAATGTGTATACTTTTTTTAAAAATATTCAACAAATGTTTATTATACCCCTTATATCGAAAAGCATATAACAAAAATCGGTCTGTTCATTATAGAAGGCTTATGTTATGCTGAAAGCAGCAGATCAAAGGGGGAACATATGGAAACGACGCTTTATTCAATCTTACACATGCTGACAGACGGGCTTTGCGCATTTGCCATGTTTGCTTTTTTTAAGAACAGCGAACAGTGGTATCTGTATCTGCTTTTGTATAATTTCTGTGCTTTTGCGCTTCAGCTGGTATTTGGCGCGTTGATGGATTTCCTGAAAATGCTGCAAGAGGCTGAAAGCCTGGGAAAAGCGAATAAGCTGGATCTGCCTATGGTCTGTACGGGGATGGGGCTTTTTTTGACGGCGGCAGGTGCGCTGCTTCATCCGGTCGTGCTGGGAATCGGCAACGCGCTCTTCCATGTGGGCGGAGGCATTCGTACCATTGAGAACGATCGTGCTAAGAGACTGAAGGGGCAGGCGCTTGGAATATTTGTTGCTCCGGGGGCACTGGGGCTGTTCCTGGGTGGTTATTTGGGTGAGAAGTCCGCAGTCGGTATGGCACGCGGCATCGTGCTTGTTTTTGCAGGCTTATTTGTGGCTTTTTTTGCTCCTCTCGTTATTCGCGATCAGAAACCGCAACGGGCGGCAAGAAAGCCTGAAAAATTCACGCCTGTGTCTGAGAAACGCATGGCATTTGCCGTAACAGCCGCAGCAGTTGTACTGGCCTTTGCAGTGGTAGTGCTTCGTTCTTATGCCGGAATGTCTGTTTCCTTCAGCTGGAAGACCGGATTTGCATATGGGCTGATCTGTACATTGGCGGTAGTGTTCGGAAAAATGGCAGGCGGTATTCTGGCTGCCCGTTTTGGAACCGAGCTTACGATCGTCGCATCGCTGGTGTTGGCCGCCTATGCTTATTATGAAAGCACGGTACCGATCCTGGGAATAGCCGCCTTGTTCTTCTTTAACATGACCATGCCGATCACGCTGTACATGATCGTCCGCAAATTGCGGGACTACCCCGGCTTTTCGTTCGGACTTCTGACGCTGGCGCTGTTTCTGGGTTTCCTGCCCACGTATTTCGGAGTACCGGCCAGACTTGCGGGCAATGTCCGTGGCGCGGTGATCAGCGTTGTTTCCCTGTTTCTTCTTCTGGCAGCGGTCTTTCTGCTGAAGGTCTCCCGGCGTATGAGCGGTGAGGTAAGGCGGGAAGAGAAGGCTCATACGGCAAGCGCCGGAGAGGAGAAAAAATGACAGCGTATTTTCTTCAGGTGTTTGGCGTTTCCCTGGGACTCACGCTTCTGATCGAGCTTCCGCTGGCATTTTTGTTTGGTGTACGCAAACAGGGTCTTCTGATTGTGTTCCTGGTCAATGTGCTGACGAATCCGCTGGTCAATCTTTTATATCTTCTGGCCCGTACATATCTCGGAGTGCCTGCTTTTCCCACGCAGATCATTTTGGAAGTGCCGGTTGTGATTACGGAATGGCTGATCTATCGGCTGTTTCATAAACATGCAGGGATGTTCCGGGTCCCCTTTATCATGGCGCTCATATTGAATGCCGTGTCCTATGGTACAGGCGTTTTGCTGACGTTTTTGCACTGAAAAGTAATGGCTTGGGAGATCGTGGGGATAGTTGTGAAAAAGCGACATCAACAATATTCTTTTCTCCACAAATTCCTTATAATTCTTGATGACAAAATCAGAAATGGTGTTATAGTAGAAGTAGTGCGCACAAGTGCGCTGCATCATCGGACTTACATGGAAGCGACTTCCATGAATATAAATGGCCCGTGAAGGAGGACTTAAATGTTAAGCTATGAAGTAAAGATCGGTCTTGTACCGGTACGCCGCGGCGGTATGAAGCCCGCTTCTCTTGAGAAGCCGGAAGTTCTGAGAACTTTCAATTTCTGGTCCGCAGATCAGAGAGCATATCAGTGCATTGATTATCTGAAGAAGAACTTTGAAGGCAAGCATGTCAAGTTCGTTGACATTGAAGGCATCAATCCGGAAAATGTTCTGTATGACGAAGCTGACTGCCCGGCAATCATCGATCGCATGAAGGCTGCTGATGTCGATGCTATTTTCCTTATCAATGTAAACTTTGGTAACGAAGAAGCTGCAGGCTTTGTTGCTCGCGGTGTTGGTAAGCCGGTTCTGTTATGGGGCCCGGTTGATGATTCCTTTGAGAACGGTGTTCGTTTAACCGACTCTCAGTGTGGTCTGTTCGGTATGAGCCGTATGCTTCAGCGTCTGAACATCCCGTTCACCTACATCAAGAACTGCTGCATCGAAGACGATGCATTCACCAAGGGCTTCATGAACTTTGTATCTGTAGCATGTATGGTTAAGAACTTCACCAATCTTCGTATTGCTCAGGTTGGCCTCCGTCCGAAGTCTTTCTGCTCTGTTATCGTTAATGAAGGCGAACTGATGCAGAAGCTCGGCATCCAGACCATCCCGGTCAACCTTATCACCTTCAAGCAGATGTTCGAAAGCAACCTCGAAAACCGCAAGGAAGAGCTTGCAAGGATCGCTGAAGAGTTCACCACCAAGTTTGAACTGGATGATATTTCCATGTCTCACGTTGACAGACTTGCTTGCTTCGTCATGACCTATGAAGATATCATGGAGAAGTACAATGTTTCCGCAGCTTCCGGCGAGTGCTGGACCGCTATGAATCAGCTCGTTGGCTGCATGCCGTGCGGTACCTACAGCATCCTTGCCGACAGAGGCAGCATCGTTGGCTGCGAAAGCGACATGCACGCAACCATCACTCAGGTTCTTTTAAAGAGTGCTGCTCTTGGCGAAGACCTTCCGTTCCTTGGCGAGTTCACTACCCGTCATCCGTCTAACCCGAACGCAGAACTGATGTGGCACTGCGGTCCGTTCGCTTGGTCTCTTCATAAGGATGATCAGCCCACTCGGATCGTTAACGATCGTGCATATCTGCATGTTAAGGACGGTCACTACACGCTGGCTCGTATGGATCAGGACAACGGCAACTACACCATCCTTGTTGGTGAGTTCGACAGCTGTGATGGCCCGTACACCACCGGTACCTACATCTGGGGCGAGTTTGATAATCTGGATGCATGGGAAAGAAAGCTCATCGAAGGTCCGTACATCCATCATATGTCTGAAATTGCAGGTGCATACACGGAAGTCTTCAAGGAATTCTGTAAGTATGTTCCGAACCTGACTTTCGAGACGGTTTAATTTAAATAAAATTCGGAGGAAATTGAAATGGCAGATATCGTAGGTATTGGCTGCGCGTGTTTTGATATCATGATGATCGTGGATGAATATCCCGTCGAAGATACCAAGTGTGGTTCCAAGGAATCCAAGACACAGTGCGGCGGTCCGTGCGCAGTAGCATGTATCGCAGCAGCTAAGCAGGATATTCCCACCAAGTTTTATATTAAAGTCGGTGATGACGCATATGGCAACAGCCTGAAGAATTATCTGGATTCTTACGGTGTTGACACCAGCGATGTAACCATCGTTCCGGGTGGAACCACCGGTTTCTGTGTTGTTATCTCCAATCGTTCCAACTCCAAGCGTACCTGCATCGGCGGCGGCTACAGAGGTGGCGTTGATCTTACCCTGAAGCCGGAAGACATCAATCTTGATGATCTGAAGAATGCAAAGTACCTTCACGTTGATGGCATGAACTACGAAGCAGCTCTTTACGCAGCTAAGAAGATGCACGAGTTTGGCGGTAAGGTCTGCATGGATGCAGGCGGATACAATCCGAAGTCTGATGAACTCTTCAACGAGATCGATATCCTCATCCCGTCTGAAACCTGCACGTATCAGGCCGGCGAGAGCGATGACTTCGAGACCGCAGCAGTGAACATGTACAACAAGTTCAAGCCGGAAGTTCTGGTTTGCACGGCTGGCCCCAGAGGCGGTATCATCGTTGAAAACGGTGAAGTTTCCTGGTTCCAGGCATTCCCGGTTGAAGCCATTGACTCCAATGGTGCCGGCGATGTATTCCACGGCGGTTTCCTTGCAGCTCTTTGCAGAGGCATGAACTACAAGGAAGCAGCAGAATTCGCTTCTGCTACCAGCGCAATCAAGTGCACGCACTTTGGCGCTTCTGAAGGTGCTCCGCATTATGAAGATGTTGTGAAGTTCCTGAAGGAGAGAAAGGGCTGCTGATCAGCCTGACATAAAAAAGTACCGCTCCGGAGAATCCGGGGCGGTACTTTTTTATTATGTTGTCTCTTTCTTAATTGCACTTTTTATCAATTTCAACACATTATCATACCCAAGATACACACCCATTTCTTTCTTATACCCAATATAGAACACATGCTGCATATCACAGTCAGAAAGCTGCACCATCTTTAGGCCATACTGTTTCTGATAAATTTTACCCGTCGCCTCTGAAATAATGATGAGCCCCCGTCCCTTTGCACACTGCTGCATCAGGAAGGAATTACTGGTGCTGACGATCTTTCCGTCTGCCACCCGGCCGATCTGGCTGAACATGGCATCGACCTGATTGCGGTTTCCGCTTCCGGCTTCTTTCAAAAGAATCTCATGCAGAGCCAGTTCGTGCACGGTCATGGATTCCGACAGGTCCGCGTTTTCAGCCGCCAGGACTACCATTGGACTGTCCAGGACCGGGTACTCCGAAATGATTGCGGATTCCAGCGATTTATCCGTGAGGACGATGTCCAGCTCGTCATTTTTGATCAAATGATCCAGCCGGGAAGTCGTATCCACGTGGATGGAGATGCGGACGTCCGGATATTGCAGCTCGATCTGATCGAGGATTGCCGGCAGGACGGTTTCAGCGAGGGAGGGGATGACACCCAGACGGTAATTCTTGTGTGTAGAACTGTTCAGAAGGCGGCGGCCCAATGCGTCAAGGCCGGCCTCAAAGGTCTGCATGTAAGTATGCAGAATTTCTCCCTGCTCGGTGAGAACCAGTCCGTTTTTCTTTCGAATGAACAGGGTACAGTTGTAATAGCGCTCCAGATCGTGGATGTAGCGGGAAATTGCAGGCTGCGAGATGAATAATTCTTCTGCGGCGCCGGACATGCTGCGCTGCCGGCAGACGCTGTTAAAAACGGTAATATGTTTGTCGGTCATAAGCTGTCTCTTATACACATCTGACGCTGCCGACGATACTCCTTGTGT
>CAMGCK010000045.1 GCA_946040795.1 uncultured Lachnospiraceae bacterium | reverse complement strand
GCAGGTAGGCGTATAAAAATGTCAGACTGCTGAAGATCATGGCCACATCCTCCTTTCAGAACAAAACGACGGGTTTTCCTTCGGAATGCCGCATCGAAAATACCTTAAGCAAAATACAACCTGTCGAACGGGTCGGCAGGCTGCATTTTTCGTTTATAGACTTATAGATTACTTATTGAAGCACGCGTTGAAGGCTGCTTCTACCTCTTCCTGAAATTCGATGCAGGCGATCATAGCCACATAACGGCCATTCGTAATGACTTTGCCGCGCCCCCATGCTTCACAGGCGGCCGGATACCATGCGCCGCCGTCTGCCTGAGCATCGATACGGCCCTGCATGATCTCAGCGACCTTTGCAACATCGTCCTTGTTTTTGCACTTGACAAAAACAACTTCGTTTACAGAACCCACGATTGGGGTCTTTGCAATGAACTGTTCCTTTTCAATGGCGTCCAGACCCGGATAATAGTTTTCCAGGATCTCACCCTCAATGTCGACCATGAAGCCGCCGCCCCAGTCGTACTTTTCTTCCAGTGTGTTGTAAAACTCAACAAGATCAACATCCACCTCTTTGTTTGCTTTGCCGCATGCAGCAAGAAGGCTCATCATCATTACTGCAGCAAGGATCAGACTTAATACTTTTTTCATATGTTTCTCCTTCTTATAAATTTGTTCCATGGAAAAAGACCGAAAACACCACCGGAAGGTTTCATCCCGTTTCAAAATTTTTTAATTCCATCGAACATTCTTTTAGTTAAGTATAACACGTGTTCCGCTGAAAGAAAACATGTCTTTCGCAATTATCGGGCATTATCGGGCAATCGGTCGATTTTATGACAATAACCAAGAGCCGCTCAGGGCGTCATTGCGGAGCATAATCACCGGGAGCCGCATGCGCGGCATTCCGGGATTATACGCATTCGTCAAATGTCCCCTCAAGCAAGCTTGGCGGCCATTTTCCTCATTGCGGGTCACAAAAAAACGCACCGTACAACAGGTACGATGCGTTTTTTCATATGAGCAGGGGTAACAGGATTCGAACCCGTATTTACGGTTTTGGAGACCGTTGCTCTACCATTGAACTATACCCCTATCCCTGCTCCCCGACATCCTGATGACAGTCAGAAAACAGAAATCGAGGTGACAGGATTCGAACCTGCGACCTCTGCGTCCCGAACGCAGCGCTCTACCAAACTGAGCCACACCTCGATAACCTTTTTAGGCACAAGAGACAGTATACAGATTGTGCCTAAAAAAGTCAAGCACTTTTTTCAATTATTTTTCAGTTGTGATCTTCCAGCAGAATTCGCTGTTTTTCGGCCAGATCCGCACACGGTGAACATCATGTTCCCAGTTTCTTGCCAGGCGCACATCGGTGATCGGAATGTCTTCCACTTCCGCCTTCACAGCCTCGCCGAAGAGTACTGAACCCAGTTCGCCGATCTTCAGCGTACCGGCAGGCACATCGACCTCCGGAGTCTCATAAGTCATGAACGTCACGAACCACTCCTGCTCTTCTCCGCTGAATACGACCTTGTCACAGACACAGACATCGCCGCCGGATACAAATTCATAGCTTCTCACATAGGAGTCAATGGGCGTGCCCGCTTCATAGGTATTCTTCAGCTCCATGGATTCCGTGAATTTCTGCTTTCCTTCCGGAAGATCCTCGATCATCACCTGCGTATTCTCAGCCGCGAACAGGCCCGGTACATGCTGGAGCCTGCCTTCCTGCTGATGCGTGCCGAAAGTGGGCAGATTATGATACTGAGACTGCATCGTCCAGAGCTCGTAACGCTGCTCGGAGAAGGTCTTCTGGGTATAGTTTTCAACACCGACATCGATGAGAAGCGGCTTTCCGTCCGCATATACAATGCAGGAACCGGTGTCATTGTGCTTGTGGGAACCGGTGTTGTCGCCGGATTTGACAGACAGATAGATTCGGCCGTCGTCCACAAGATCCACGCCTGCAATCGGGAAAGATGCCTGCTTGACAAAGCCGGTCTTTTCCACAGACGCTGATGCTGTTGTTCCCTTTGCATATTCCATACACTCTTCATAGGAGAACATCTCCTGAAGACGCTCATGGATCGCACTCTTTCCCGCGGACAGCGTATTGCCGTTCATTTCGATCTTCAGGTTCAGCTGCTCGGATGCAAAGGTCATCATGTCTTCCTGAGCGGTCATCTTTGCAAAAAGATACTCACGTACACCGGAAAGACCGCACTTTGGGTCACAGTCCGCATAGTTCAGGTAATATTCGCCGCCCACATTGACCTTCATGATGTAACTTGCCATCTTTTTGATCTTATCTTCAGCAAACAGAGGCATGAACGCATCGCCGGACACCTTGTTCATGACATCGATGCATTCAAACAGGCACAGCGGTGAATGATGATAATAGGAAGCGCCTTCTGTACAGCAGCCGTCATCCGGATACTCATCGATATAACAGTCCACGGATACGGCCGCCTTTCTCAGCACGCCGATACGTACAGACGGATCCTCCGTGATCATGAACGCAGCCAAAAGGATGTTTCTGGTACACCATACCGTCCAGTTGTTGGTGGGTTCCACACCATTGCCCATGAACCAGAAGAAAGTGGAGAAGTACGGATCGATGATCCTTTTTTTGACTTCCACCTCAATGCGGCGGCAGATCTCCGGAGAGACCGCATCCAGTTCATCCTTCAGAAGGTAGCGGATGTAAGACAGGGTCATGCCGGTCTGCGTGGAGAACAGATCCAGAATGGGCCTGTCTGCAATGGGGAACGGCAGCTGCACCGTATCGCGGATGTAAGAATTGTGCGCCGGGATCTGCCAGCCGGACTCTTCACAGGTCAGGAAGATACCGTTGATGATATCATCCAGAAAACGGCCCTTATGCTCCGCACACTCCGCCAGCACAAGATCCACCAGCACTTCGCGGCGTTTGAACACCGCATCCTGATAATTGGCGCGGTTTCCGATGCGGGTCAGTTCCAGCCACAGCGTCATCGGCAGCGTTTCATACGAATAATTCAGGTATTTTTCGCCGTCGGCAATCAGGCTCTTCTTCTGCCATTCCGGCAGATTGTCCCATGTGGAACGGTCGCTCGCCGCGGGATAGCCTGCAAACGTTTTCAGCTCCATGTCGTTAAAAACCCGTTCCTTCGCTTTCATGTTCAGTCCTCCTTCAGGTATTGTTTAAAAGCGTCCGCAAGTTCCTTTTCCTGACGGTCAGCATCCGCCGCGTCTTCACCGCAGACGGATACATAAAGTTTTAACTTGGGCTCGGTTCCGGAGGGACGCACCACGACGGATGCATTGCCCTCCAGATAGAACTTGAGCACATTGGATGCCGGGAGACCGTCGATACCCGCTGCGTAGTCCTTCAGCTCCGTCACCGCTCTGCCGCCAAAGGACGACACGCCGGTCCGGAAGGATGCCATCAGCTCCTGCATGTGGGAGACACCGGTGATTCCTTCAAAAGTAAATGAATATAACGTGTTTTTATAATAGCCGTAAGCTGCGCAGAGTTCATCCAGCTTTTCCGGGAGGCTAGTGCCCTGCGTTCTGTAGTATGCAAACATTTCCGCGATCATGAACGCGCCGTCCACGGCGTCCTTGTCGCGCACATAGGAACCGGTCAGATAACCGTAGCTCTCTTCAAAGCCGAAGATATAACTCTCTTCCTTTCCTTCCTCTTCCAGAAGGCCGATCTGTTCGCCGATGTACTTGAAACCGGTCAGAAGGTTCACCGTCCGTACACCGTAATGCGCTGCGATGCGGTCCGCAAGGTCGATGGAAACAATGGTCTTTGCCAGCACAGGATCCTTCGGCATGGTTCCGTTCTTCAGGCGCATGGAACAGATGTAATCCAGCAGGAGGCAGCCCACCTCATTGCCCGTGAGAAGCTTAAAATCGCCGTTTTTATCGCGCACGGCGATGCCGACTCTGTCACAGTCCGGATCCGTGGCCATAAGAAGATCCGCCTGTTTTTCAGCCGCATAGCGCATGCCGAGTTCCATGGCTTCACGGATCTCCGGATTCGGGTACGGACAAGTCGGGAAATTACCGTCCGGAAGACGCTGCTCTTCCACCAGCGTAATGTTCGTATAGCCGCTTTCCGTCAGCGCGCGGGTGACCGGCTTGTAACCGGTACCGTTCAGCGGAGAATAGACGATGGCCACATTGCGGTCGATCTTTTCATCCTTCGACAATACAGACTGCTTCTTCACTTCCGCGATGAAATCATCATAGACGCCCTCCGGCACATAAGCGATCATGCCGGCTTTGAAAAACGCCTCATAGTCACCGCTCTTCACATCGCCGAACACATCGGTCTTTTCTATGCAGGAAAGGATCGCGTCCGCGGCTTCCGTCGTGATCTGGCAGCCATCGGCACCGTAGACCTTGTAGCCGTTGTACTTGGACGGGTTGTGCGATGCCGTCACCATGATGCCCGCTGCGCATTTCAGCGCGCGTACCGCATAGGACAGGCACGGCGTGGGCATGAGCTGCGGGTAGATATATACCCGGATGCCGTTTGCCGCAAAGACCGCTGCTGCTGTCTTCGCGAAAAGGTCGGACTTGATGCGGGAATCATAGGATACGGCAATGCTGCGCTTTTCCTCCGGGAAACAGCTGCAGACATAGTCCGCAAGGCCCTGAGAAGCCTTGCTTACGGTATGAACATTCATGCGGTTCGTTCCGGCGCCGATGACGCCGCGAAGACCGCCTGTACCAAACTCCAGTTCCCGGTAAAACGCGTCCGTGATGCGTTCCTCATCGCCGCTCATATTCTTCAGTTCTTCCGTAAGATCCGGATCGGCAAGCGTGGTCTCACACCAACGCGTATAACGGCTCATGATTTCAGTTGACATTCAAAACTCCTTCCATTTGGGATGCAGCTGTCTTCCCTTCGGCAATCGCGCTGCTCTTCTGCTGCATGATCAATCCAATACAAAATACATTCTTACCGGATTATGATCCGAGTAACGGAATTTCAGATCCACGACCTCCGAGCGGTTCACGGTTACATTGTCCGTGACCATGAATCCGTCGACGGTCAGCACCAGCTGATCCGGATTATACGGGCCGTCCGCGTTTCTGCAGCTGGGTACGGGATCCTCCGGGTCATAGGCAAATACCATGGACACATTCCGGCCGTCAAAAATCCCTTCCGGAAGGGGCTGAGCCCATGTGAAGCCCTCCATGTCCGTGTTGAAGAAGGAAGCTGCGTCACCGGAAAGATCCTTGTTGAAATCACCGCCTGCAATGCAGTAATTTCCCTTCTCATACTCCTCCTGCATGGTTTCAATGACCATTTTCAGCTGTTCCTCAGCGATCTTTCCGTCCGATGTATACGCTGACAGATGGAAATTGATCAGCACCAGCTCACGTTCTCCCTCCACCGGGATGCGGTGAACGGAATAACAGCGGTCCAGATCCACCAGCTTCATCAGCGTATCTTCCAGCGGAAGACTTCTGCGGACGCAATCCTCCATGGCAAAGCGGGAACAGGTCATAAGATAAGAACGCGCAAAGCCGTGGGGCTCCGTAAAGGGATAAAACAGGAACGGGGAATCAAAATTCTGGGCGGTGACATAGCCGTAATCCGGAAGCCGATCGGCAAAATAGTCGATCTCATTCACATGATAGGTGCGGGTCGCGTCGCGGTCCACTTCCTGCAGAATGTAAATATCCGCATTCTGCGAAGCCACCCAGTCCGAAAGGCCGGTCATGTTTTCATTCAGCCGGTCTTCGGAGAAGGCCCAGGATCTTGTGCCGCCGTCCATGAAGAAGCTGTAGTCGGGTTCATAGGCGCCGAATCCGATGTTATAGGACAGGATCTGATACTCCTCTCCCGACTGCATGGATGCCGTCTGTTCATTCTGAACCTCCAGCGCGGCATTGTCGGGAATACGGTGGTATGCAATGAACACGTAGCACAGATAAGAAAGAACGATAATCAGTACCACGGTCAGAAGCCCCAAAAGGAACTTAAAGAATTTTTTCATGTTATTTCACTTTCTGTTCGGCCGTGCGAACATTTTCCTCTCCCAGGATATCCCGGGCTGCCTGAAGGGACTCGGCATTGACGGAAATGCTCATGGACGGCGGGAGTTTTTTATATTGACGGGTCTCCTTCAGATAAACAACGACTGTATCACGACCGTCAAAGGGGGCCAGTGCCTGCTGAACGGCACTGAAGCGTTTTTCATAATCCGCGGCGTTTTCAAAGGCAAGCCAGAGTTCCCGCGGGACCTCGTCAAAGGAGATCATGCGTTCCAGAATGAGTTTGCCCTCCGGATCATCGCCGATGGATACGCGGCCCGTCACCAGGACCTTTTCATCCTCATTCAGATAACGCTTGTATTTTTCATAGTCCTTCGGGAAGATCAGCACTTCCACGGAACCGATCATGTCTTCCACCGTAATGAAGGCCATCATCTGATTGCTCTTCGTGGTCTTCAGCGTCTTTCCGGTGATCATGCCGCCCACGGTGACCTTCTGGCCATCGGTGACCTTGGCGCTTCCGGACTCCTCTTCCACCGTGAAATCGGAGGTCATGGCCGTCACGTTTTTCTTGATGAGGCCCATGTCGGCTTCCAGCGGATGACCGCTGACATAAATGCCCAGGACTTCCTTCTCAAAAGCCAGAAGCTGGCTGCGTTCATATTCCGGCAGCTTCGGATAGGGCGCCCCCATCTCCATCCTGGTCTCCTGCGGTGCCAGATCAAACAGACTGAACTGGCCGGAAACGGAATCCTTTTTGCCCCGCTCCACTTCCTCCAGAAGCGTGGGATAATGGGTCATCATCTGGCGGCGGTTGTAGCCAAAGCTGTCAAAAGCGCCGGCCTTGATGAAGTTTTCAATGGTTTTCTTATTGACCTCTTTTGAGGACAGACGCTCCATAAAGTCGCGCAGGGACTTGTAGGGGCCGTTCTTTTCGCGCTCGCGGACGATCTCATCCACCACGGACTTGCCGATGCCCTTGATGGCATTCAGACCGTAACGGATCTTTTTGTCACGCACGGAGAACTCGCCGCGGCCTTCGTTGATGTCCGGCGGAAGCATCGGGATCTTCATCTGCTTGCAGGTGTAGATATAGGACGCGACCTTGCCGGAATTTTCAATAACACTCGTCATGAGCGCGGCCATGAATTCTTCCGGATAGTAATATTTCAGCCACGCGGTGTCGTAGGAGACCACGGCATACGCCGCTGCGTGGGACTTGTTGAATGCGTAGCTTGCGAAGGCTGTCATCGTATCGAAGATCTGGTTTGCAACCTCCGGAGAGATGCCCTTTGAAACACAGCCCGGCACGCCCTCCGCCTCGTTGCCGTAGACAAAATTCTGGCGCTCGGCATTCATGACATCGTGCTTCTTTTTGGACATGGCGCGGCGCACCAGGTCGGCGCGGCCAAGGGTATAGCCGCCCAGGTTCTGCACGATCTGCATGACCTGCTCCTGATAGACGATGCAGCCGTAGGTAGGTTTCAGGATCGGCTCCAGAAGCGGCGTGGAGTATGTGACGGAGTCCACGTTCTTCTTGCCTTCAATATACTGGTCGATGAAATCCATCGGGCCCGGACGGTACAGTGAGATACCGGCGATGATGTCCTCCATGGAGTCCGGCTGCAGGCGCTTCATGAACGCGCGCATGCCCGCAGATTCCAGCTGGAAGATACCGTCGCAGTCGCCGGTGCCGATATAGCGGTAGACCGCCTTGTCGTCAAAGTCAATATGGTCGATGTCGATCTCTCTTCCGGTACTCTCTTTGATGTTTTTCACCGCGTCATCGATGACGGTCAGCGTACGGAGACCCAGGAAGTCCATCTTCAGAAGTCCCAGTTCCTCGATGGTGGTCATGGTGAACTGGGTGGTGAGGGAACCATCGGATGCACGTGAAAGCGGCACATATTCATCACAGGACAGACGCGAAATAACAACACCCGCCGCATGAACAGAGGTATGGCGCGGCAGGCCTTCCAGCTTCATGCCCATGTCAATGACACGGCGCGCCTGCTCATCGCTTTCATACTCCGCACGGAAATCCGACGATATTTCAAGCGCTTTTTTCAGCGTTATGTTCAATTCATTCGGAACCATCTTGGACAGACGGTCGCAGAAGGAATACGGCAGATCCAGCACGCGGCCCACATCGCGGAGAACCCCCTTTGCCGCCAGCGTACCGAATGTGACAATCTGCACGACACATTCCTTGCCGTACTTTTGCACGACGTAGTCAATGACCTCCTGACGGCGCACATAACAGAAGTCCACGTCGATATCGGGCATGGACACACGCTCCGGGTTCAGGAAACGCTCGAACAGAAGATCAAAACGAATCGGGTCGATGTTCGTGATGCCCAGCGAGTAGGAAACCACCGATCCGGCAGCGGAACCACGTCCCGGGCCCACCGGAATGCCGTGTTCACGGGCGTAATTGATATAGTCCCACACAATCAGGAAGTAGTCCACGTAGCCCATGGTCCGGATCGTGTTCAGTTCATACTCCAGGCGCTCGCGAAGCCAGTGTTCGGCGTTCGGGTAGCGTCTTTCAAAGCCCTCATTGCAGAGCTTGCACAGATATTCCCAGCTTGTCAGGCCATCCGGCACGTCAAAGCGCGGCAGCTTGGTATTGCCGAACTCGATCTCCACATTGCAGCGTTCCGCGATCTTATGTGTGTTTTCAACCGCTTCCTTCGCATAGGGGAAGAGCTCCAGCATTTCCTCTTCCGTCTTCAGGTAGAACTGGCCGCCCTCATAACGCAGACGGTCTTCATCCGTGACCTTCTTCTGGGTCTGGATACACAAAAGAATGTCGTGCGCCTCCACATCCGTGTCGTGGATGTAATGGACGTCGTTCGTTGCCACAAGCGGAATACCGGTCTCGGCATGCATGCGCATCAGCCCCTGGTTGACGGTCTTCTGCTCGGGGTAGCCGTGATCCTGAAGCTCCAGGAAATAATTGCCCTCGCCGAAGATGTCCAGATACTCCAGCGCGGCGGCCTTGGCTTCCTGATACTGCCCCTTTACAATGTCACGCTGCACTTCACCCGCCAGGCAGGCGCTGCAGCAGATCAGCCCCTCATGAAACTCACGGAGGATCTCCTTGTCCACACGGGGGCGATAGTAATAGCCGTCGATGAATCCCCGGGACACAATCTTCACCAGATTTGCATAGCCCTTATCGTTTTCCGCCAGCAGGATCAGATGATGATAACGGTCCTCTCCGCCGGTCACTTCGCGGTCCAGACGGGAATGCGGCGCGACATAGACCTCACAGCCCAGGATCGGCTTGATGCCTTCCTTTCTGCAAGCCTTGTAAAAATCGATGACGCCGTACATGACACCGTGGTCCGTGATGGCCAGGGAGTCAAAGCCCAGCTCTTTCGCGCGGGAAACAAGCTCCTTGATCTTACAGGAGCCGTCCAGAAGGCTGTATTCCGTATGTACGTGGAGATGGGTGAATGACACTTATTTTTCCTTTCCCGCCGTGAGGCCGATGAGAACAACAGAGACCGGTGTGAGAACCAGGCTGACCATGAGAACGGGGATGCCGTTCGTTAATACAAACTGATTGACCGCCGGCACGTAAGTGACCAGGAGGCCGATGGCATTGGCGGCCATGTGCGTCAGCACGACTGCCGCAAGGCTGCCGGAGATCTCATAAAGATCCGCGAGCACCAGCCCAAATACAAAGGCATACAGGCTCTGGACCGGATCCAGATGGAAGATGCCAAAACAGACGGCGGAGAAAAACAGGGCCTTCAGAATGCCCATGTAGGTCCGCATGCTTCGGTAGATGAGCCCGCGGCAGAGGAGTTCCTCCAGCACGGGGGCTGCAATGAGTTCAAATAACAGGACCCAGACCGTAAACGGCGGCACCTGTGCTGCGCTGCTTTCTGCCGTAAGGCCCGTATAGTGCAAAACCAGATTTCCCGCGAAGGCGTAAAAAATGCCGGGAAGGATAAATGAAAGGAACCAGACGATCTTTTTTGCTGCCTGACGATTCCGGCGATTCTCCGAATCCCCCATCCCCTTTGCAAGGCTTCTGTGAAAAAATTCCACGCGTTCAATGTAAGGCGCAAGTACCGGAAGATTGACTGAAATGCGCGCATTGTCTGCACGAAACATTCGTACCAGGAACGGGAAGGATGCAATATTCCGGAAAATAAGCATCGGATATTCAAAGCGCGCATGGGCTTCCTCCAGCATGAAAAGCAGGTTGGAAGGAACGTCTGCCACGCCTTTTTTCATAAGAATTCCCACTGCGATCACGCCGATGATCTCCGCTGCCGCTCCGGCAATCAGCCAGATGCCAAAGGGCATCAGGATCTTTTTGATTTTTGATGCCGGTCGGTCTGAAAACATCGTCCTCCTCTTCCATGGGCACACAATACACCAATTTAAGTATTTGGATGATATTATACTACTTCACGGAAAAGTATTCAACTCCAATCCTATTTTCAGTTGCATGTGCGCCTTAATTTTAGTATGCTGAACTCAGCATAATACTCGAACGAGAGGTATCCCATGAACATTTTATGGCTTTGCACCGATCAGCAGCGCATGGACACCCTGGGCTGCTACGGAAACAAACTGGTACACACGCCCAATCTGGACCGCCTGGCCGCGGAAGGCGTGATTTTTGACAACTGCTACTCTCAGTGCCCGGTCTGCGCACCGAGCCGCGGTTCCTTCTTAAGCGGCCGATACCCCCGCACCTGCGGCCCTCGCCAGAACGGCCAGGACATCAGTCCGAACGAGAAGCTGTTCCCCAAAATGCTGCAGGAAAACGGCTATTTCTGCGGTCTTTCCGGCAAACTGCATCTGACGGCCTGCCACGACAAGCAGACCGGAAGACTCACGGAAAAGCGCATTGACGACGGCTACGAGTTCTTCAGCTGGTCTCACCATCCGCAGCCCCATAACAACACCAACTGGCCGGCCAATGCCTACAACCAGTTCCTGATTGAAAACGGCATGGATTACATCACTCCGCCGCGCGAAGACTGCAAATACGTGCAGGTTGGCGTACCGGAAGAGTTCCATCAGACCACCTGGTGTGTAAACGAAGCGCTGAAGTTCATGAAGACCGCAAAGACCTTCAACAAGCAGTGGATGTTTTCCATCAACTTTTTTGATCCGCACCATGCGTTTGATCCGCCCACAGAATTCCTGCAGCCCTATCTGGACCGCCTGGATGAGATCCCGCTTCCGAATTACGCAGAGGGCGAGCTTGAAAACAAGCCGGTCTTCCAGAAGAAGGATCACATCGGCGCGTATGACACTCCGGGTCAGCTGCCCTACGATGAAATGACGGATAAGGACCATCGGATGCTGACTGCCGCATATTATGCCATGATTGATCTTATTGACAAGCAGATCGGCCGTTTGCTTCAGTGGCTCGATGAAACCGGCGAGCGCGAGAACACCCTCATCCTCTTCCACTCCGATCACGGCGAAAACCTGGGCGACCACGGCATGTACTTAAAGGGACCGTACTTCTACGAGAACAATGTGCACGTGCCGCTCATCATGAACTGGCCCGGCCACTTACCAGCCGGCAAGCGCGTCCACTCCCTGGTAGAGCTCTGCGACCTGGCCCCGACCCTCTGCGACGCCGTGGGCATTCCGCAGTACGCCGGCTTCCAGGGACGTTCCTTCTGGCAGATGATCACGGATCCGGACGCACCGGACTGCCATCGTGACAGCGCGTACAGTGAGTATTACAATGCGAACATCGGCCATCGCACCCCCTTCGCCTTTACGACCATGGTCACGGACGGCCGCTACAAGCTCTGCAAGGTTCATCCCGGCCGTGATTATCAGGGCGTCCTCGGAGAGCTTTACGATCTTGAGGAAATGCCGCTGGAGCGCAATAACCATTACAACGATCCGGCGTTCGCCGAGATCAAGATGCGTCTTCTTGAAACCATGACGGACCGTATGGCGGAGACCTGCGATCCGCTGCCGGAGAGACTGGCGGAGTGGTAAAAAAATTCTGACAGTAGATGTAAAAGCCTGACATTTCAAAAAGGCGCCGTGAAAAATCAAAATGATTTTTCACGGCGCCTTTCTCATTGCTTGTTCGTCTCCCGAACCTGGCACTACCCGATTTTGTGGTTTTCCGCCGAGTCAAACATTGAATTCATATTTACCGGCAGAAAGCACTTCATGAATGTTCTGAAATTCAAAGTCCGCAGTGCAATTAGACGGAACCTCCACTTCAATTTTGAATCGTTCATTTTCTTTCACCCAACTGCACCGGATGGCCTTTTTGTGTTCAGGGATCTTTTTACAATCCCTTGTTATTATTTGATCAGAAGCACGGAAAGATCATTTACATTGGTGCCCGTAGGACCGGTAAAGATCAGGCCGTCGCATTCCTTCAATGCGTTGTAAGCGTCATTGTTCTTCATGACGTCATCGATGGAGATGCCCTTGTCACTGAGAACCTGCGCCGTACGGCCGTCGCAGATACCGCCCGCTGCGTCCGTGGGACCATCGGTACCATCGGAACCCAGTGAGAAGATCAGGGCATTTTCAATGCCGTCGATGGCCTTCGCACCTGCCAGCGCGATTTCCTGGTTTCTTCCGCCCTTGCCGTGACCGGTCAGATGTACGACCGTCTCACCGCCGGCGATGTAAGCCACCGGCTTACCGTCTGCCGCATGGAACTGCGCGATCTGTCCCAGGAAACTGCCCGCTTCTCTTGCTTCACATGCCAGATTTGCGGTAAGGACGATCGGCGTATAACCCAGTTCTTCACAGGTCGCCGCTGCAGCTGCACAGAGCTGACGAACAGAACCGGTAATCAGCGACTGTACATTGGAAAGATCCTTAGGCGTCTCGATTTCAAGCAGCGCCAGCGCCTTCTCGGAAAGCTTCAGCTCGTACTTTTCCACAATGGCCTTGGCCTGAGAACGCGTGGAACTGTCCGGATATGCGGGGCCGGACGCGATCATGTCCAGCGGATCTCCCAGAATGTCGGAAAGAACAACGGAGAATACTTTTGCCGGTGCGCAAAGCTCCGCAAAACGTCCGCCCTTGACGGCTGAAAGACGCTTTCTCAGGGTGTTCATTTCCACGATGTCCGCACCGCTTGCCAGAAGCTGATGCGTAATATCGTCCATTTCCTCCGGGTCAATGAGCGGCTTTTCAAACAGCGCGGATCCTCCGCCGGAAAGGAGGAACAGAACCAGATCGTTTTCCGTCAGATCCTCGATCATTTCAATGGCTTCCTGAGTGGAGGTATAGGAATCCATGTCCGGTACCGGATGGCCGGCTTCACGGATCTTCAGATTTCCGATGGGTCCCATGGAATGGTCGTGCTTGGTGATCACGATGCCTTCATCGATCTTCTTTCCAAGCTGCTTTTCTGCCGCGTAGGCCATCTGCCATGCCGCTTTACCGGCTGCGACAAGTACCAGTCTTCCGCTCACTTCGGGCAGATCGGCCAGCGCTTTTTCCACTGCGGTATCGGGAAGTGCAGCCTTTAGCGCCGCATCCATGATCTTTTTTGCGTCTTCACGAATCGTCATTTTAATTCTCCTGATATTTGGTCGGCTTTCACCTGTAATGTACAATTTTACAGCAAGACGGCCGCCACTTCATGATATACAACCGCTTTTACCGTTTGTCCGGTAAATAGGATACATATCACAAAATGACAGCCGCCTGTCTCATTCAGACAAGTTTATAAACTGCAGTTTAAGCAAACAGAGAAACGATGAACAGCAGGATAATGATGCAGATACCCATAACTGCCGTCATACCGGTCTGGCACTTGTAAGCTTCTTCGGTCTTCATGTCGGAGAACTGAGAAACCACCCAGAAATAAGAGTCGTTTGCATGAGAAGCAACCATTGACCCTGCGCCGATTGCAAGTACAACAAGTACCTTTGCAAGCGGAGAGGTGAAGCCCATGGTAGTCATCAGAGGAGCCATCATACCTGCAGTAGTGATCATTGCAACGGTAGAAGCACCCATGGCGAGCTTCAGGATCATGGCGATGATGAAGGGGATCAGGATACCAATGCCGGTATTAACCAGACCGCCAACAGAATCAGCAATGGGAAGGAGCTTCAGGATCGCACCGAAGGATCCGCCTGCACCGGTGATTGCAAGGATGCCTGCTGAATCAACAACACCCTTGGTAACCCATTCCAGAGTATTCTTCTTCTCGCTCTTCGGGATCAGCGTCATTGCAAGGAATACACCCAGTAACAGAGCAACGACCGGATTACCGATGAAGTTCATCAGATTCAGGAAGAAACCTTCACCAAACGGATGGCTCGGGAAAGAAGCCACTGAAGAAAGAGCGATCAGGATGATCGGAAGGATGATCGGTGAGAAGGAATGAACAGCGCCCGGAAGCTTGCCGTACTTTTCCTTCAGTTCTTCGAGGGTATACTCAGAGTTCGCCGGGATGTTGATCTTGCTTGCAACGAGCTTAGCGTAAATGATGGCAACGATAACTGCCGGGATGGAAACCAGAAGGCCTACCAGGATCGTAAGACCAAGGTCAGCTTCCAGGGTACCTGCCATGGCGATGGGACCCGGAGTCGGCGGAACCAGGCAGTGCGTAGCGTACAGACCGCCTGAAAGAGCGGTTGCCATGACTGCGAGGGAGGTGTTGGACTGTGCTGCAAGTGCACGGTTGATGGGAGAAAGAACGACGAAACCGGAATCGCAGAATACCGGGATACCGGTTACATAGCCCATGGCACCGATGGCCACGACGCTGTTCTTCTTGCCAACCAGCTTCAGGATGGTGTTTGCCATCGTAAGAGCTGCACCGGTCTTCTCAAGGATCGTACCGATGATGGTACCGCAAAGAATGACGATACCGATGCTGGTCATGATGCCGCCGAAGCCGCTCTTGACGGTATCGACGACCTTGGCCGTAGTAAGTTCAGATTCGGGATAGATAAACCCCCAGATCAGACCTACAGCCAGCGCGATGAGCGTCATGACGATGAAGGGATGAAGTTTCCACTTGGAGATCGCAATAACCATTACGACTACCGATAAAATGATAAGTGAAAACAGTAATACGGTTTGCATTTTAAATGCCTCCTTTTCTTTTATTTCTTTGGCCTTTCATGCCTAAAGTACAGTTTCAAGCGGCTCAGCTTAAAAAGATGCTGTCGCCGACTGCCAGATGGCAGGTGGTGATCTCCGTATGCCCGCAGGCAATCTCCTCCGCGCTGTCACCGGAGCAATGAGAAAATCCGCAGGTCTCCATTCCCAGGGAACGAAGGATCGCCAGCGTCTTTTCCACACGGTCATGGTCCGCTTCCACCAGGTGGGTGCCGCCATAGACCGCCTGAACGGGTTTTCCGAACTGCCGCCGGACTTCACTTACCATATTCAGAATGCCGGGATGTGAACAGCCCACCAGC
The DNA here is from genome assembly GCA_946040795.1 of uncultured Lachnospiraceae bacterium. Lineage (GTDB taxonomy): Bacteria > Bacillota > Clostridia > Lachnospirales > Lachnospiraceae > UBA1267. Next base: position 4,646 of record CAMGCK010000045.1, on the reverse strand, counting down.
ACGACCAGGTGATCCTCCTGTTCCAGTACTATGCACTGCTCATCACCGAAGTCATCGGTCATAAAGCCCTCCGCTGTCTGACGGACAAAGCGGCCGGGAATCGTTTCAAAGTCATATTGTCTCGGGAAGCCGCTGACAAGCCAGATCCCGTCCGCGATCTTTTTAAGGCCGGCCGTCTCCTCCCGCGTGATCCCGTGCTCTGTCAAAAAGCTTTCATCAAAGCCGGCGGAAAGATCGGTATAACGCACACCGTCAAAAGCAAACTTTTTCTCAAAAAATCCCGGGCCGGTATAAAGGACTGTACTTCCAAGCCCCGCTTCCACAAGGTCACGGTAACCGGCGGCGTGATCATAATGACTGTGACTTAAAACGACGCCGTCCAGGTCCTTCAGCGAAAGGCCCAGCCGATGGGCGTTATCCAACGTATGACCCGAACCACCGCAATCAAATAGCAGTCGGGCTGTGGTACTTTCGATCAGATAAGAAAGCCCATGTTCATTGATCAGCATCTTATTTTCCGATGAGCGGTTGTCCATTAATGCGGTTATACGAATCACAGCGCCTCCTTTTACGTAATTTTTACCATATATTTAAATAATCCATACCGTTTTTTGTTTGATATGCATACATGCATTATATACGATGTATTTTCAAAATGGAATACCCATTTTCACAATTTGTTGTCATTTCAGAAAACATATTGCGTGATTCCATCTTGAATACAACCCCTGTTTTTGTATATAATGTTCCCAGCAACACCTGGGAGGTTGATTCATGTATCTGGGTTATAAAAAAAGCCGAATTGCGCTGGTGCTCGTATTCCTGTTTTCCATCGTACTCGCCGTTCTTGTCTGTATCCGCGACCGGGAACTTCCGGTCTACATACCGATCCTGGCCTGCATTCTTCTTCTGGCCATCGGTACGCTGACTGCACGGCTCATCGCGAATCTCATCGCGACCGCAGAGACCACGAAGCTCCTCGGCATTCTGCACATGGAACTGGATCCCGAAACCTTTGTTAAAAAATACAAAGAGGTCCCCGGCCGTATTCCGGAAAAGAGCCGTGACCGCTGCATTGCTTCCTTCTATCTTTCCGACGGCTGTGCGGCAATGGGCGATTATGAGGCCTCCGTCCGCGCTCTTCAGCTCCCGCCGGAAGGGAAAGAAAAAGATTACCCGCTGATGGGCGCCTATTATTCCGCTCTGATCCGCGGCGAACTGGGACTCGGTGATCTTGAAAACGCCGAAAAACATCTGGCCGTTCTGGATCGCCTGACCGTACAGGCTCCCGGTAAAGAACTGACTGCGCATCTTCGTGAAAACCATCGGCTCTACACGGCGCTGCTCGCCGTACTGAAGGGTGAGACCATCGATGCTTCGGCCTTGAAGCAGGATTTTGAAAAAACGGAATATGAAATGCGTCGTCTGGAACTTTTAAAGATCTTCGCCCTGAATGACAAAAACCGCCATGCAGTGAATTCCGAAAAAGACCATCTGACCAAACTGACAGAGCGCGGCGGAAAGACCGTTTATGCCGCCTATGCAAAAGACCGGCTGAAAGAGGTCTAGTTAAAAAACGTTCACAACAGAAAGAAGCCGTAAGGATCATAGTCCTTGCGGCTTCTTTCTGCGGTTCCCGTTATTTCACAGGTCCGATGTCATTTTACAGCTCCAGCGTCTGCTCCGTCCAGGTGGGCCCGTTTGTCTTCAAGACATCCGGACCGTTTTCCTGCTCCTCAAACCACAGACGATCGATGCAGAGTTTTCTGGGATGCGGCTTTTCCATGTTGTAATGGCAATGATAAATCAGGATCAGTTCTTTTCCGTCCGGCGTGGTGGTGATGCAGTGATGACCGGTGCCTTTAATATGCTCGTTGGACTTTAAGAACGGATTGCCTTCGTACTTGGTAAACGGTCCCAGCGGGCTTTCGGCGATGGCATAGCCGGACGCATAGTGCGCTTCGCAGTGGCTGCCGGAATAGGTCAGATAGTAAAGGCCTTTGTGCTTTAACATATAGGGTGCTTCATTGACCGGCCACTGTTCACGCTCCCAATCCGTATCCGGAATCAGCAGACGGGTCAGTGTGTCCTCCTGAATATGCATCATGTCGGGCTGCAGTCTGGCGCCCCACAGCTGATTGGCATTGTCAAAACGGCAGAAATACAGATACCAGGTGCCGTCCTCGTCCAGGAAATAATGGCTGTCAATTTCCTTGATATCCTCGTGAATGGGCTTCTTTTCCGCCTGCTTGAACTGGCCGAGCGGAGAATCGGAGGTTGCCACGCAAATATGCTCTTCTACCGTATAGGAAAGATAGAATGTGCCGTCCACACAGACGATGTCCGGTGCCCAGAAGCCTTTATTGCCCCAGCTGTCTTCTGCCTTCAGCGCCATGCCGCGGTCTTCCCAATGGACCAGGTCTTCAGACGAATAGACTTTAAAGCCCAGTTCAGACTCATCCTTCATCTGCGTATTAGTCGCGTACATATAGTAAACACCGTCGTGCAGAAGCACATCGGGATCGGCAAATCCGGGAAGGATGGGATTCGTATAGGTCGTTTTCATGAGAGTTCTCCCTTCTTTACTTTTTATGGTCAGAATGGTAAAATATCCTTTAATACCACGGTATGATTTTCTGTACGCTGTCTGCCTTGCGTTCTGCATTTCCGGAGCCTGCGCATTTTCTACAGGATAGCATAATTTCTTATAAAAAAAAACAGTGATAAAGTAAAAAGAACGTGTACAAAAACGAGCACGGATCCATCACGCTCATTCACTCGCCGCACGGAGGTTTCATGTTTACACAGGACAATAAAGTACTCGATACCATATACAAAGTCATCGACATCATTTTTGTCAGCATTCTCTGGCTGATCACCTGCCTGCCGGTCATCACCATCGGCGCAGCCACCGCTTCCATGTACAACACGGTCATCAAGGTACACCGTCAATCCCGCGGTTATGTGTTTCGGAATTATTTTTCCTCTTTTAAGGACAATTTCCTGACCACACTGCCCTTCATGCCGGTCATCCTGCTTCTTGCCGTCGGCCTCTTTGGCATCGGCTATCTGCTGGTACCAAATCGTGAGCAGCTCATCTACGGCGCTTATCTGATGCTGACCTTCTTCATGTTTCTGGAGCTGGTGCTCTTTTCCATTCACCTGTTCCTTCTGGCCGGCCGATTCCAGCTCACCCGGAAGCAGCTGCTTGGCATGGCGCTCCGCCTGTCCTTCAGTCACGCGCCGCAGAATCTGCTGATCCTCTTTGTCTGCTTTGGGCTGGGTTGGATCACACTGGAATACTGGCCGCTTTCCATGGTCTTCCCCGGGCTGTTCACCTTTTTCATGACCTACCTGGAAGAGATGACCTTCCATAAAGTCATCAATTATGAGGACGATTTAAAAGAGACCGTTCCTGATGACGATCTCCCTGCCTGGGACGATCGATTTGATGATCAGTAAAATTCCAGTTGCTGATTGTCATACAGAAAGCGCAGGCTGAATTTCCGCTCTTCCCCGTCAATATCCAGGGTGAGGACGTCCCCTGCAAGATCCACAACGGAACATTCCCCGTATTTTCGGTGCCGGCAGATCATGCCGGCGCCGATTTTTTCCGCAAATTCGCGATATCCCGGGCGATGTTCCCGCGGAAACCTCTGTACCGCCCGTGTATCACGCCCTCTGCCCTGCTGTCCGTTCAGCACCTTCTCATATCTGCCTTCAGACCGGGCACCGGCATATTTTTCTTCATGTTTACTGCGTTTTCCAAGCACTTCATCCGCAAAGATCGATGCCTTATCAAAAGAAAAAATGCAGAGTTCTTCCCGCGCGCGTGTCATTCCCACGTAGAAAATGCGGCGTTCCTCCTCATAATGCCGGATGTCCGCTTCATCCGCCTTTTTATAATCCCGCACAACGATGTCCGGAAAGATTCCGTCAGCCACATCCATCAGAAACACGCGGTCATATTCCAATCCCTTGCTGGCATGGATCGTGGACAGCGTCAGTCGGCACGACGGATCATTTTCATGATTCATCATCAGTTCATGCAGATCCTCCATACGATACAAAAAGTCCGCGATGGTCTTTTCACGTCGCGCGACAGCCCGGAGGATCGTGAGTTTTCCGTCGTCGATGCCTGCGCGCTCCAGATATTCCGAATATCCCATGGTCTCCATGATGACCGAAATGGCACGGCCCGGTTCCATCGTGATCATATTTTTGAACAGGGTGCGGATTCCGCGCACTGTACCGGCTGTCATGGCGTTTAACAGGCCGGAATTCAGCGCGCCGTCCAGAACCGGCACGCCCTCCTCACGACTGATCTCGGCAAAACGCATCGCGTCCTGCTTGCAGATATACGTGCCGATCTTATAGTAGATCTGCAGAAACAGTTCGTGGTCCGATGGATTCAATGCAAACCGCAGAATATTCTCCACATCCTGTACCACACGATTGGAAAAGAATGTCATATCCTGGCTCCGAAGCCGGAACGGCACATGGTTCCGCTCCAGAAGATCCACAAGCGGAATAACACTTTCATTATTGCGATATAAAACGGCCGTCTCCACGGCCAAGGACTCCCGCGTCAACTGAAACTGCACTGCTTCCTGTAATCGGGCCTGTAATGCTTCCCCGGGTTCCTG
>CAMGCK010000044.1 GCA_946040795.1 uncultured Lachnospiraceae bacterium | reverse complement strand
CACACACACAACCGTGATACCTTTTTTCTTCAGCTTCAAGGCCACCGAGCCGTACAGCGTCAGCGAATTGGAGCTGTGCGCGCTGGGAAATGAATAGCCCTGCGCCCCAATATCATAGAGATCGGCAGCGGGATCCACCGGACGCATGCATTTAACACCGGGATTGTCAAAATACGGCCGGCGTCTTAAAGCAACGTTCTTGATCATCGGAATCCAGATCAGATCGGCCATCAGGTTGGTTCCGATGAACACGCCGAATTCCTTATTGTAGCACCAGTAGATGGCACCAAGGATCGCAACCATGATGAGCTCATCGCCGAAATTAGAGAAAAAGGATACGATCGTGACTCCCGTTTCTCCAAGCAGCCGTTGGAGCAGTTCCATAAAAACCGGCTCCCATGCAAAATAAAATGTCTTACCCATTACTTCTTATCCTTTTCTTCAGATTCCTCCGGAAGCGTTTTCAGGTCTTCCCGATCCTTCAGGATATCGCCTATGCGTTCCTTTCCGTCCCGGCGCGCGTTTTCAATGAGATCCGTGATCTCGCCTTCCGTTTCCGTTACGATCCGTTCAAATTCCTGTGCGGAAATACGGGTCACGCCCTTTCTGAGGGCGGATAGCTGGATCATGCCGTCCGAGGTGACCACGCGCACATCCATCGTCCGGGAGATCTGTCCGATCATACGCTCGATGTACAGGTCGCCGCTCTCCCGCTCCTTGGTGTAGACCACATGAATGCTCTGATAATCAAACTGCTCGCCCTTGTTTCCGGGCACGCGGTAGCCGTCAAACACCAGCACCGTCTCACATTTTTTATAGGCGCTGTAATTGGACAGGATGTGGATCAGCCGCTCCCTTGCCGCGCCGATGTCACCGGACGCCAGCGTCTTCAGTTCCTCCCACGCAAAGATCACATTATAACCATCCACGATCAGCGCAAAATCGCGGGGCTTGGAAACATAGTTTGTCTCCTCGGCTTTGTTCGGGGCAATGGTCCTGCCGTACTGTTTCCGGCGGATCGGACCGAACTCCCGCAGCATGATCTCTTCCAGCTCGCTGTCCGATACAATGTTGTGCTTCGGCGCACGGACGATTTCTTTATGGACCGGCCGCGCATTCAGCGTACTCTCCAGATGCATGTAACGCGGTGCCTCGTCCCACTTGACCAGGAAGCCTGCGCCGTGCGCGCAGAAAATGGAATCCGGAGAGTTCTCCGCATCCGCTTCCGGTACGTAACGCAGTTCGCGCACCACTTCTTCCGCGTTGTGGCAGATGTCATATCCGTCCGGTTCCTGCAGAAGACGGCCGCGGCCGCCGGTGAAGGAAGTCAGGACCTTCTGATAGTCGTTCATTTCCGAAACAGGCGCGCGGCCGGAAAGAACGGCCTCCGTGCCATCGTAAACAGGTGGGAAGAAGGTGCCTCCCATGGCCTTTAAATCATTCATTACACGGCTGATGTCCGATTGCGGTGCCGATATCCGGAAACGGTAAAAAGGCTCTAAAAGCACACTTTCCGCACTCATGAGGCCCTGTCGGACAGCCCGGTATGTGGCCTGGCGGAAATCACCGCCCTCTGTATGCTTCAGATGGGCGCGGCCTGCGGAAAGCGTGATCTTCATGTCCGTGATGGGACTTCCCGTCAGTACGCCGATGTGCTGCTTTTCAACAAGATGCTGCAGCACCAGCCGCTGCCAGTTGCGGTCCAGAAGGTCCTCGCTGACATCTGCGGTAAACACAAGACCCGCTCCGCGCGGGAGCGGCTCCAGGATCAGGTGCACCTCCGCGTAATGCCGGAGCGGCTCGTAATGGCCCACACCCTCCACGGTGTTCTTTATGGTTTCGCGGTACAAAACATGTCCGCGTGTAAGTTCAATATTCAAGCCGAATCTCTCATAAACAAGACTCTTTAAGATCTCAGACTGGACTTCGCCCATGAGGCCCACCTGGATCTCCTGAAGGTAACTGTTCCAGGTGACCTTCAGCATGGGATCCTCTTCCTCCAGACGTCGGAACAATGGAAGGACCGTCATCGGATCCTTGCCCTCTTCCAGCACAACGGCGTAACGCATGACCGGTTCCAGAACCGGCGAGGCCGTCATGCCGCCCTCGCCCAGTTCATCACCGGAGCGGACTTCGGAAAGGCCCGTGACGGCGATGATATCGCCCGCCGACCCGCTGTCTGCCGATGTAAAACGTTCACCGGTGTAAACACGGATCTGATTGACCTTTTCTTCCTTTCCGGTCTCCTTGATGAGATCCTTGACTTTAAGTGTGCCGCCCAGCATTTTCAAATGGGCGATCTTATTGCCGGATTCATCGTGCGTGATCTTGAACACGCGCGCGGCAAAACGGCTGCCGTAACGCGGCAGCTCCGTATAATCGTGAAGTCCGCGCAGAAATTCCTGCAGGCCTTCCAGTTTGAGGCCGCTGCCGAAATAGACCGGGAACAGTTCCCGGGAGGCGATGAGCGTGCGGATCTGTTCGGTGCTGACTGCGCCGTTTTCCAGATATTCCTGCATCGCTTCTTCGCTGCACATGGCGATGGCATCATCCCGTTCCTCTGTGTCCTTTGTGAAATCAACAAGACCGTCGCCCAGTTCATCCGCAAGGCCGGCCAGCAGTTCCTCCTGTGAGAAACGTGCATAGTCCATTTTGGTAACAAAAATAAAGACCGGGATGCCGTACAGCGATAACAGACGCCAAAGTGTGCGGGTATGCGCCTGCACACCGTCCGTGCCGCTGATGACCAGAATGCCCGCATCCAGAACGGACAGCGTCCGTTCCATTTCCGCGGAGAAATCCACATGTCCCGGAGTATCCAGCAAGGTGAATCGACGGTCATCTACCGTAAACGATGCCTGACTGGAGAATATGGTGATGCCGCGCTCCTTTTCCAACTCATGGGTATCCAGAAGCGTGTCTCTGTGGTCCACACGTCCCTGCTTTCTAAGAACGCCTGAAGTAAACAGCAAGCCTTCGGAAAGGGTCGTCTTGCCGGCATCAACATGCGCAAGAACGCCGAGAACCGTATTTTTAATTGTTGAATTTACCATGCAGTTCAGGGCTCCTTCGCATCGAGTTTCATTTCCGTTTCGATACGCTTTCGAGCGTTCGTTCTCAGATCGTTCGTATTCGTGTATCTATTCCGAGCGTTCATTCTCAGTTCATTCGCGTCCGTGTATTTACTTCAGACTCTGCTGCTTCATCCAGACGCTCATCACGAGCGAATGCGGCAGGAGCTTGCATAACAGAGCCTGCCCGCGCGCGATGAATCCGTAACCGGAAACATCCTTTCCGCGCTCCATGTCCCGCCAGCCGCGCTTCACCAGATCCGCGGGATCATACATGGCCGCGTATTTTTTCACGACCTGATCCCGATCGGCAGCAATGGCGCGGTCAAAGAATTCCGTCTTTGTCCAGAACGGACAAAGTGCGGTGACCGTGATCCCGCGGCCTTTCAGCTCACGATTCAACGCACGGGAATAGTACAGAAGAAACGCCTTGGTTGCCGCGTAGACATTGATGTAGGGAATGGGCTGAAACGCCGCCACGGAGGCGATGTTCAGGATCCGCGCGCCCTCATGCATATAAGGGAGCACGATCTCCGTCATGGCCATCGCCGCGCCGCAGTTTAAGTCCATCATATTCAGATGAGTGTCAACGGTATCATCCAGTGTTGCCGCGAACTTGCCGAAACCGCTGCAGTTTAAAAGCCGAATAACCTCCGGCTTCTCTTTAGCAAGCATGCCTTCCAGCACTTTGTAGGATGCACGGTCCGTCAGGTCCATCGGAATGCAGCGTACCGGCACATTCAAGCGGTCCTTCACTTCCTCCAGACGTTCCTGCCGTCTTGCGATGATCCACATTTCATCAAATTTCACATGCTCCGCCGCGGTTTCCGCAAAGCCTCTGCCCATGCCGCTGGACGCTCCGGTCACAATTACGATCTTCTTCAAGTATATTCCTTTCACAGCGGCTCCGAAAAGGGCCGCCTGCATCGCTTAATAAAAAAAGAACTTCGCGCCTTTTATTATGCCGTAAAAATATTGGCTTCAAAGCGCTCCATCAGGCGCTTCTGTACTCCCGGATCCGTGACCTCCTTGTTCGGAGACAGCGGAGAAAGCGTACCGCAGTCCACACCATAGTAATTCTTCATGATGTATTTGATACCCGGAATCAGACCGCCGACCTCACGGTCATCGAGTGCGGCATAGATATTGTTGGCACGAAGCTGAAGATCCAGAGCCTTGTCCATGCTGCCCTCGTTCATGGCCTTGATGATCTGATGGAAATGCTCGCAGGTCACTGCCTGAAGCGCGCCGATGGAACCATCGGAACCCATCAGATGACCGGCAACACACATCTGATCCACGCCGGTAAAGATCTTGAGTTCCGGCATGTACTGCTTCATGCGCTGCATGTAGTAGAAATTGCTGTCTGTATACTTGAAACCGGTAAACGTCGGAATCTCAGCCTTTAAAACATCCAGCAGCTCTTCTGCGTCAATGCGCTCTCCACCGTTTAAATTGCCCTCGGCAAAGTGCCAGTAGACATAGAACGGAATACCGCTGGCTTCGGAAATACGCTTGAAATAAGCGGCATTTTCAGCAATCTTCGCATCCGGACGGATAGAGACAGAGGATACCGCGTCTGCGCCGACGGATGCCGCAAATTTTGCAAGATCAATGCCGGTCTCTTCATCCTTGCCGTAACCGACACTGACAAACACCGGGATCCGATGATCCACAACTTCCACCGTCCGTTTGATCCAGGCCTTGCGCATTTCCGGAGTCATGCACCAGCCCTCACCGGTCCAGCCATGCATGTAAAGACCATCGGCATGCTGAGAGAGGTAAAAATCCACCATTTTTTCACAAGCAGAAAGGTCGACCTCCCCGTTTTTAAAGGGCGTCAGAAAAGCGACAAAATTATTGTTGTACATCGAGTTGCTCCTTTATGTCATTGTTAAACTCATTGCGGCCGGGACCAGTGTCTCGTCATGTCGGTCTTATTGCGATCCCTGAGCTGTTATTATCTGTGTGCTGCATCCTTCCGGATCACGCGGGCGATTTCTTCCGCAGCCAGAACAGAACCTGCCGGCGACGGGTGATAATCGTCATCCATATACACGTCCACGATCTCATGGATCTTGTCAAATGCAAGACCCACATCGGCAATCAGCGCATCGTTCTGCTCTGCTGCCTCGTGGTAGCTTTCCGTCATCATCTTCAGCATTTCCCCATAGGAAACACCGGTGGAACGCAGCTTATCCGTGTCATCGCGATATGCCCAGGTCGCATACAGCAGCGGCTTTGCGCCGTTTGCGCGGACCATGGCGCAAAGGGCCTTGACACTGGCCTGGAACTCCTCTTTGGAGAACGCCGGTGCCTTGGACTGTTCCTGGAGAACCACATAGTCCCATTTTTCTTCGGTCAGCGCCTTTAATGTGCGTCCGCCGATCTCCGATTCCGGATCCAACTGTTCCTTTAAATACGCGCCGCCCTTTGTGATGGACTCAACTTCAAATCCGCTCAGATTCTGAAGGAGTTTCGGCATGTCATGATAAAAAGTAAAACTGTTTCCGAGCATTAAGACCCGGATCTTTTTCTCCTGTCCGTACACGTTTTTCACCATTTCCTTAAATTGTTTATAAGTGCGCATGATACCGTCATCCGCCGCCTGTCCGTAACAGGGAAACTGGAAGCCGGGGGCGCTCTCGATAGTCAGAATTCCTTCAAATCCGAAATTCCGCAGCGCTTTCAGCGGTTCTTCCATGTTCAGAGAGCCATCCTCCAGAAACAGATGCAGATCATGCACATTGTCGTTGTTGTGGAAGTGGACCTCCACCACGGGGAACGGCTTGCTCTTCAGCGCTGCCAGAAAACCGGCCGCGTCATTTGTAAACTGCTGCCCGCCGCATTCCATCTCACTTCTTGTAAAAAGCGTATGGCCGCTCGTATTCTTTCCCGCAAGGCGGATGTTCATATGGCCGATGTCTATGAGATAGCCGAAGCGCTTTTCTCCTTCCAGCGCTTTCACATCGTCCGCTTCCGCTGCCGTCAGACCGTAATCCTCCACAGCGATCCTGCATCCCGGGACCAGCTCCAGCGCCATCTTCACGTATGGGACGATGCTGCCGCGAATCTCCTCCGGAACATCAAAAGACAGCACCCGAATGTAACCATGCTTCTTCTGCCACGCGCCGATGTCCAGAAGGTCCTTCCGGTAAGCTTCCACCTTTTCTTCGGAATGATCCGACGGCAGCTTGCCGTGCACAGTCAGCGTCTTTCCGAATTTCATCATCGTAAAAGCGGTCTGTTCCGCGATCTCTTCGTCACGAATCGCCTCCACGAACTGCGAACCGAGTACGCTGATCACATCGAATCCGTGGGAGGAGAACCAGATCAGGTTCTCCACAAAGGTACGGTGCGGATAGTGCCAGTCCGCGATACAGTATTTCATCATTTCAGGCCTCCGATCAGTCGATCTCCAGGAATTCCTGATCCGGAAGAGTCGGATAAACATCATCCAGCGTATCGGAATACCAGTATGCCACAGAGGAAATGTCATCTCTTAACGGCAGATACTGACCGTGATTACGCCAGCCCAGTGCCTGGATGGTGACCTTTAAATCATTCTTGAAATAGATCGGGTCCGTCACATGGAAGCGATACATATTGAAGCGGCGGTTCGCTTCATAGGTGGAGTCCACGGTATCGACCTTGTACATGCCGGTATACGGAGTGGAGAATTCCACGTACTTGCCGCCCACATCGAAGTTGTACGCACCGCAGATATAGTCTTCCGTGCCGGTTCCGCAGATGGTCGGATAATCTGTGTCGCCGTCGATGTAGAACTTGATCTCACCTTCACCCCACCAATGGTTGCTGTTGACCCCCCAGTAGAGGTAGGTACCGACGTATTTGCCGTTGCCCTTGATATTGTCCAGGATCGTGTATACTTCCTTGTAGGGAAGCGGATTTACACGGCGGAACTGTGCATGGAAATACAGGCTGTTGGCCGGAATCTCCTTTTCTTCACAATCGATCTGATAGTAGATATTAGCGTCGCCGTCGCCCTGATTTTCAATTTCAATACGGAAGCCCTTGAAATACGGCATCTCAAAATAACAGTTCATGGCCTTGCCGGGATTGTAGCAGATGGGAAGGCTGGTGAGCTGACGATATTCCTTATAATTTGCGTTGCAGAAAAAGTCGCTGAGCGGGCACTCGACCTGAGGAGCTGCAGCCCCATCAAACCAGATGCGGAGAATCAGCTGACGCGGATCCTGGGCGCTGTCCGTGATCCAGAAATGCTTGATGGCACCCTGGCCTTTAATATCAGCAAGTACAAAAGATGTATGTCCCGGCATGACAATATAAGGATTGACCTTCCATCCGGTACCGAGATCACGCGCAGCCTCTCTTGCAGAGCCCTCTTCGAGCGGGGTCATGCCGCCCTTGCCCTTTTCACCGGTAAGGTTCTCCGGAGAAACAGAAAAACTGCGAATGTTTTCAGAAAGTGTTAAATTGTGAAGCATAAAATATCCTCCAGATTATTATATACTGCGGCAAGAACACCACAATTTTATTATAGGAATTTTAGCAAGGATGTCAACGAAAAAGGGCCGCGCATTGTGAAAATCCTACTATTCCGTTCTTGTACGCCTTCGGTCTTTATGGTAAAATATGCTCATAATGCCGAAAGGAGAACGGAACATGCCGCGTTCGGAAAACCAGAAACTGAAGCTATTATATCTGCTGAAAATACTGCTTACGGAGACAGACGCCGAGCACGGACTTTCCATGGAAGAGCTGATTGAAAAGCTTGCCCGGGAAGGCGTTAACGCTGAACGAAAATCCATCTATGCAGATTTCCTGGAACTGGAAAACTACGGAGTGGAAGTTCAGAAGACCAAGGAGGGGCATAACACCTACTACCGCGTCGTGGATCGTGATTTTGAACTGTCCGAACTGAAATTCCTGGTCGATGCCGTTCAGGCTGCCAAGTTCATCACGGAGAAAAAATCCAATGAACTGATCAAGAAGCTGGAAAAAATGACCTCGATCCATAACGCCAAAAAGCTCCAGCGTCAGGTCATCATTTCCGGCCGTGTCAAGGCCATGAACGAGTCCATTTATTACAGCGTGGACGCGCTGCATGACGCCATCAACAACAACCGTACGGTCCGTTTCCGTTATTTCAACTGGAATGCTAAAAAGGAAATGGTCTTCCGTCACGGCGGCGCCTATTACGAGATCAGTCCCTGGGGGCTGGTCTGGGACGATGAATACTACTATCTCATCGGTTATGATGCCGAAGCCGGTAAGATCAAGCATTATCGCGTGGATAAGATGAAAAACATCTCCTATACGGACAATCCCCGTGAAGGACGCGAGCTTTTTGAAAAGACCGATCTTCAGCAATATTCCCGCAGTCTTTTCGGTATGTTCGGCGGCGATATCATGCCGGTCCGCCTGGAATGCAAAAATGAATTTGCCGGTATTATCATCGACCGTTTCGGTACGGATATCATGATGATTCCGCACGACGCGGAACATTTCCATGTCACAGTCGATGTCTCGTTTTCCATGCAGTTCATCGGCTGGGTCACCAGTGTTTCCGAGGGTGTGAAAGTCATCGGACCGGATAAAGCGGTTGAAAGGATGAAAGAAACGATCGACAGGATGAAGGATGCGTATAAGTGACAAAGAGGGGTGACAAAGGGGACGTTTCTCTCTGTCAACTTTTCTGCTTTGCTGAAAAGTTGACAGAGAGAAACGTCCCCTTTGTCATTTTATTCTGTCCAGGTGATATCGCCCGTAAGAAGAACGGCTTCCTTTCCGGAAACTGTCAAAATTCCGCCTGATGTATGACCATACTTTTCTTCGCCGTCGGCAAGTTCCATATGGAAATCACAGGGCTTTACAGCCGTCACAAAAGGAATGTGACCGGCCATAACGGCAAGGTCGCCGTCCGCACCGCGAAGCGCGATCATATTGATGTCTTCGTGAAACAGACTTCCGTTCGGTGAAGAAATTTCCATCGTGAACGTGTTCATCAGTTCACCTTCTTTGCTTTGGCAACAGCCTCATCAATGGTACCGACAAACAGGAAAGCAGACTCCGGAAGGTCATCATGCTTACCGTCCAGGATCTCACGGAAACCACGGATGGTTTCAGCGATCGGTACATAAGTACCCACGATACCGGTGAATTTTTCAGATACATGGAACGGCTGAGACAGGAAACGCTGAATCTTACGTGCACGCTGTACAAGCAGCTTGTCCTCATCAGACAGTTCATCCATACCCATGATGGCGATGATGTCCATCAGTTCCTGATAACGCTGAAGCACACGCTGAACCTCACGTGCTGTCTGGTAATGCTCCTCACCCAGGATATCCGGAGAAAGGATACGGCTGGTGGACTCCAGCGGATCAACGGCCGGATAAATACCCTGAGAAGCAATGCTTCTTGACAGAACGGTGGTTGCATCCAGATGAGTTCATCGGCTGGGTCACCAGTGTTTCCGAGGGTGTGAAAGTCATCGGACCGGATAAAGCGGTTGAAAGGATGAAAGAAACGATCGACAGGATGAAGGATGCGTATAAGTGACAAAGAGGGGTGACAAAGGGGACGTTTCTCTCTGTCAACTTTTCTGCTTTGCTGAAAAGTTGACAGAGAGAAACGTCCCCTTTGTCATTTTATTCTGTCCAGGTGATATCGCCCGTAAGAAGAACGGCTTCCTTTCCGGAAACTGTCAAAATTCCGCCTGATGTATGACCATACTTTTCTTCGCCGTCGGCAAGTTCCATATGGAAATCACAGGGCTTTACAGCCGTCACAAAAGGAATGTGACCGGCCATAACGGCAAGGTCGCCGTCCGCACCGCGAAGCGCGATCATATTGATGTCTTCGTGAAACAGACTTCCGTTCGGTGAAGAAATTTCCATCGTGAACGTGTTCATCAGTTCACCTTCTTTGCTTTGGCAACAGCCTCATCAATGGTACCGACAAACAGGAAAGCAGACTCCGGAAGGTCATCATGCTTACCGTCCAGGATCTCACGGAAACCACGGATGGTTTCAGCGATCGGTACATAAGTACCCACGATACCGGTGAATTTTTCAGATACATGGAACGGCTGAGACAGGAAACGCTGAATCTTACGTGCACGCTGTACAAGCAGCTTGTCCTCATCAGACAGTTCATCCATACCCATGATGGCGATGATGTCCATCAGTTCCTGATAACGCTGAAGCACACGCTGAACCTCACGTGCTGTCTGGTAATGCTCCTCACCCAGGATATCCGGAGAAAGGATACGGCTGGTGGACTCCAGCGGATCAACGGCCGGATAAATACCCTGAGAAGCAATGCTTCTTGACAGAACGGTGGTTGCATCCAGATGGGCGAAAGTCGTGGCCGGAGCCGGGTCGGTCAGGTCATCGGCCGGAACATATACGGCCTGAATGGATGTGATGGAACCCTTCTTCGTGGAAGTAATGCGCTCCTGAAGCGTACCCATTTCATTGGCAAGAGTGGGCTGATAACCTACTGCGGACGGCATACGGCCAAGCAGTGCGGAAACCTCAGAACCTGCCTGAGTGAAACGGAAAATGTTATCGATGAATAACAGCACATCCTGGCCCTCTTCATCACGGAAGTACTCCGCCATGGTAAGACCGGACAGGCCGACTCTCATTCTTGCTCCCGGCGGCTCATTCATCTGACCATATACCAGGGTGGTATTGGCAAGAACGCCGGATTCCTTCATTTCCATGTAGAGGTCATTACCCTCACGGGTACGCTCGCCTACACCGGTAAATACAGAAAGACCGCCGTGTTCCTTTGCGATGTTGTTGATCAGCTCCATGATCAGAACGGTCTTGCCTACACCGGCACCGCCGAACAGGCCGATCTTACCACCCTTTGCGAAGGGACAGATCAGGTCAACGACCTTAATACCGGTTTCCAGCATTTCCGTGGAAGTTGCAAGATCCTCATAAGCCGGAGCCGGACGATGAATGTTCCAACGCTCTTCTGTTTCCACTGCAGGCTGGTCATCTACATTGTCACCAAGGACATTGAAGATACGGCCCAGCGTTGCACGGCCGACCGGAACACTGATGGCTTTTCCGGTATCGGTAACTTCCGTATCACGCTGCAGGCCGTCCGTAGAGGACATGGCAATACAGCGGGCGGTATTGTCACCGATGTGCTGTGCCACTTCAACGGTCAGCGTCTTCTCGCCGATCGGAATGGTCAGTGCATTGTATATCGCAGGCAGATTGCCGTCTTCGAAGCGAACGTCAACGACCGGTCCCATGACCTGTGCGACGCTGCCCTTTGATTGATTTGCCATACTAAATAACCTCCTTTAATTTCCGGAACCCGCAACAATTTCCGTGATTTCCTGCGTAATTGAACTCTGACGTGCCTGATTGTACGTCAGCTGCAGGCTGTCGATCATTTCCTGTGCGTTCTTTCCGGCTGAATCCATTGCCGTTCTTCTTGCTGCTACTTCACTGGTAAAGCTCTCGCGCACCAGTGCCAGAATGGTACCGGCCACATATTCCGGAACCGCAGCATTCAGAATCGTCAGTTCATCCGGCTCAAACAGGATGGACTTGGACGGTGCATTCTCCGCCTTTTCAAGCGGAAGGATCCAGTTGGTCACCGCTTCCTGGGTCATCATGGACTTATAACTCGTGCTGATGATACCAAGGCGGTCGAACTCGCCTGCTGCGAATTCCGCGCAAAGCTTTGCAGCCATCGCCTGTGCAGCAGCGTAATCAAATTTTTCCGCATAAAAGAGCTCGCCGCCAAAGCGGTCTGCGGAACGCTTGCCGATGGGAATGATTTCCGCATCCGGGTATTCCTTGGCCATACGGAAAACGTTTGCGTTGTAACCGCCGGCCATGCCGCGATCGCCTGCAATGACGATCATGCGCGTCCGGCCGCCGTCACGCACGGCCATGTAAGGGCTCTTCTTTGCTTCAGGACACTGAACGAGCATGTCGATGGTCTCCTGAACGGCTTTTCTGTAAGCCCGGCCTTTATTCATTGCGTCAGTCGCACGGCGGATCTTGGACGATGCCACCAGGCCCATGGCCTTGGTCAGATGCAGCGTGGAATCCACGCTCTTGATGCGATTGCGCAGTTTTTTGATATCAGCGCCCATTTAAGCTCACTCCTTCATTTCCAGTAAGGCCTTCTTTAATTCCTCAACATCGGACTCGTCGTAGAAGTTGTGCTCAAAACGGTCAAGAAGCTCGCTGTGACTCGTTTCCAGTCTGTCATACAGCTTTGCTTCATATGCCTTCACGCGGTTGACCGGAACATCGTTTAAATAACCGTTGATTACAGCGTAAACGATGGCAACCTGGCAGCCTGCGCGAAGCGGAGAATTGCGGTCCTGCTTCAGCACTTCCACAATACGCTCACCCAGTGCAAGACGTGCCTTGGTATCTGCATCCAGGTCACTGCCAAACTGTGCGAATGCCTGCAGCTCGCGGTACTGAGAATACAGAAGCTTCAGCTCACCGGAAACCTTCTTCATGGCCTTCAGCTGTGCGGAACCACCGACACGGCTGACAGAAATACCGGGGTTGATAGCCGGCATGATACCTGCATGGAAAAGTTCGGTTTCCAGGAAGATCTGACCGTCTGTGATGGAAATGACATTGGTGGGGATGTATGCGGATACATCGCCGGCCTGGGTCTCAATGAGCGGCAGCGCGGTAATGGAACCGCCGCCGTACTCCGGAGCCACACGGGCCGCACGCTCAAGAAGGCGTGAATGTAAGTAGAATACATCACCGGGGTATGCTTCACGTCCCGGCGGTCTGCGGATCAGAAGCGACAGTGCACGGTAAGCCACTGCATGCTTGGACAGGTCATCATAAATGATAAGAACGTCCTTGCCCTGCTCGCGGAAATATTCCGCCATCGCGCAGCCGGCATACGGAGCAACGTACTGAAGCGGTGCAGATTCGGAAGCGGACGCGGAGACGATGATGGTATATTCCATGGCGCCTGCCTTTTCCAACTGATTCGCGATCTGTACAACGGAGGTATTCTTCTGACCGATGGCTACGTAAATACACAGCACATCGGTATTTTTCTGATTGATAATGGTATCAACGGCGATCTCGGTCTTACCGGTCTGACGGTCACCGATGATCAGCTCACGCTGGCCGCGGCCGATGGGGATCATACTGTCAATAGCCTTGATACCGGTCTGAAGGGGCACATCAACGCCCTTTCTCTTGATAATGCCGGGAGCTTCTGCCTCGATGGGACGGGTGTCACTTGAAAGTACCGGTCCCTTGCCGTCCACCGGAACACCCAGTGCATTAACGACACGGCCGAGAAATGCCTCACCGACCGGAACGGACAGGACCTTTCCGGTACGACGGACAACAGTGCCCTCGTGGATCGAGTTGGTGTCGGACAAAACAGCTACGGAAACGGTCTCATTTTCCAGGTTCTGAGCCATGCCGTAGGAACCGTCATCGAACTCCAGAAGTTCACTGGCCATGCAGTTTCTCAGGCCGTAAACACGGGCGATGCCGTCGCCGACGAGGATAACGGTACCGGTTTCCCGCATCTCGATCTTAGAATTATAATTTTTGATCTGCTGTTTGATGATATTGCTGATCTCTTCCGGTCTTCCACTCATCTGCTAATCACATCCTTTACATCACGTAAGCGGCGCTTCAGGCTGCCGTCGATGATCTTGCCGTCCATTTCAACGATTATGCCGCCGATGACGGATTTGTCGACCACATTTTCGACGATAACGCCCTTTCCGCTCATTTTTTCCAGTTTTTCTGTCAGTTTGATCTTCTCATTCGAGGTCATCTCAATGGCAGTGGTGACCTTCGCGATCACACGCATCTTGGAAGCATCATAAAGCTTCATGTACTCTGCCACACACTCCTCAAAATCACCGATCCTGCCCTTCTCCACAAGAAGCTTCAGAAAAGACAGCATATACTCCGGCATGGAAGAACCGAACGCGGCTTCCACCGCAAGGATTCTTTCACTCCGGGCGATGTTCGGTGAACGCAGAAGATCCATATAGGCCGGATTTTCACGTAAAATACCGGAAACCTCCTCAAGAAGCTCCGCGTATTCTGCCGTTTCATCATTTTCCATGCCCAGCGCAAATAACGCCTCTGCGTATTCCTTACTGATTTCAGTCATAGTCATCACCTAAATCGCCGATGAAGGACTCGATCAGTCCGCGGTGATCATCCGTGTTGATCTCACGACCAAGCATCTTCTCAGTGAGAGCCGTAGATACGCTGACGATCTCATCCTTAATGCCGGCCTGTGCCTTCTGCATTTCAAGCTCTGCATTAACCTCAGCCTGGCGCATGATGCTGCCCGCCTTATCCTTTGCTTCGGCAATGATCTTACCGCTTCTGTACTTGGCATCCGTAACCGCCTGTGAACGGATCTCATCCGCCTCCGCGTCGGCGTGTGCCAGTTTGATCTCCCAAAGTTCCCTGTCTTTCTGGGCGATGCTCTCCGCATCCTCCGCAGCCTTGTACTGATTTTCCAGCTCCTCACGGCGCTTGTCCATCATCTTCTTAACAGGCTTGAACAGGAAATGTTTCAGGATCAGGAACATAAGGAGCAGGTTGAGAAGCGAAATCACTATCTGCCAGATATTGACTGATATGACATCCAGTGTCTGCATCGAAATCTCCTTCTGTATTAACCTACGATATTCATGAGAATGTTAACGAATCTGCCCGGTGCTACGAAGATCAGCAGGATGGCGATGACCAGTGCGTAAAGACCGGTGGTCTCTGCGACTGCACATCCCATTAACATGGTCGTGGTAACATCACCCTTGCTCTCGGGCTGACGGCCGATGGCTTCACAAGCCTTTGCAACGGCGTTACCTTCACCGATACCGGGGCCGATACCTGCAACCATTGCGATACCTGCACCGAGACCACAGCAGCCTAAGATGATAGCGATTGCGATTTCCAACATTGTTTTTTACCTCCAGTTATTTGTTAGCCAGAACTTGTTTCTGTAACTTTTTCTGTTCCTTCCGCAGCCGGCGCATCTGATATTCATCCGCCGCAAACGCAGAGGATACATAGGACATGGTCAGCATTGCGAAAATATATGCCTGCAGCACACCGCTGAAAACATCAAAATAAAGGGAAAGAATGGCCGGAAGACCGATTCTCAGGAAGGGGAACTGTCCCAGGAAGCCGGGAAGCCATCCGAGGATCTTGCTGCTCAGGCCCTGCAGAGCCGCTGCGATCAGGACGGAAATGACCGAACCGGAAAGGATGTTGCCGTAATGACGGAAAGACATGGAGATCGGAGTCGCGATCTCGGAGATGATGTTCATCGGCGTCATCAGGGCGATGGGTTCCGTGAAACTCTTCATGTAATGAAGCGGGCCGCACTTGAACCGGTAATACGTGATCAGAATAAATACCAGGATGGCCCATCCGGCAACGACATTGATATCGGATGTAGGCGCGTACAGGCCGAGAAGAGAACTCAGGCTGGATAACGCGGACAGGACCAGAATGGCGGAAATGAACGGAATGAAACCGTTGAAGTACTCCCCCATGGAACCGTTGACCAGTTTGGACGCGCTTTCAATCAGCCACTCCGCTGCCACCTGACGCTTTAAATGCGCCTTCACGCTGAGGCCATGAGTCAGATACAGACAAATGAATGTAACTGAAATCACCACAAGGAGGGAGTTCACCTGAGCTTCCGTAATGGGAAGATCCTGAATCGGCATATGGATCGTGAAGTAGATCAGCGCGCCGGTAATGTTGATGTCATCGGATGCCGGTGAAGTCAACACCTTCAGTACGATGCCTGCCGCAAAGGGCAGGATCATCATGACGATGTAAAAAATGTCGAGCGCCTTGAAGGCTTTCGAAGTTTTCAAAATCATACCTCCTGGGAAGGACCGGACTCTTCTGCGGCCGTTTCCTCACCCGAAACCTTTTCCGGTGCGGAAATACCCGTCTCAGCGGAGTTCTTGTCCTTTAACAAAAATTTCTGTACAAAAATGGTGATCTGCGGAAAAAACAGCGGAATCACCACTGCAAACAGGTTGAAGCAGGGAACCACACCGCCGATGACAAGAAACGCCGCGACCATGAACATACGGAGCGTCATATAAAGGCGCACCTTGTTCTCCGGTTTATCCGTGCCGCTGCTCACGATCTTCTGGATGCCGAGTCCCATCAGGAAAAAATTCAGGATCGCTGCAAGAGCGCCGAGAAGATTGCCGAAAAGCACCGCAGGCTCCCACAGTTTCAGCAGTAAGAACACCGCTTCCATGACACAGCTGAGGGCAACCGTTCCGATGGCCACATATGCCGTTTCACGAAGGACCGCTTTTTCGATCTTCACGCCTTTTCCTCCTATCTTTTCTGTCCGGAAAAGTGCCCCGGAACGAAATACAAACATAGCAAAATAATAGCAGAAAACGTCCATAAAGTCAACGAATGCACTTGTGAAAGATGTGTTAAATTTTTGTCATATATTTCTGCCGAAACCGTTGATCTCAGCCGCCGGCTTCTCCGGATCCGCTCCGCTGTTTTCGGCGTTATTCTGCAATTTTCACACGAAATTGTACATTAATTTGCGCTTCTACGAATTGTAGAGCCCCCAGTAGACCGTTCTCCCCGCATTGGTAGAGAAATATCCCTCTCCGTAGGTGTACAGATTCAATGACAATAAATTATACTGACAGCAGAAAATGACAAGGAGGACAATCACATGTCGGACTACATTATCAGCTGCTGTTCCACAGCAGATATCTCAAAAGAGCATTTTGAAGCAAGGGACATCAAATATCTCTGCTTCCATTATCAGCTGGACGGCGTAGACTACCCCGATGATCTGGGTGAAACCATTGCCTTCCCCGATTTCTATAAAAAACTGGTGGACGGTGCAGACGCATCGACCTCGCAGGTCAATATTTCCGAATATCTGACCTTCTTTGAAAGTTTCCTGAAGGAAGGCAGGGACATCATCCACATCTGCCTTTCCAGCGGTATTTCCGGATCCTACAACTCCGCTGTCAATGCAGCAAGCATCGCCCGCGAACGCTATCCCGAACGCAAACTGTACATCATCGATTCCCTGTGCGCATCCGCAGGCTTCGGTCTTCTGGCTGATGCCATGGCTGACCGCCGTGATGAAGGCATGACCATCGATGAACTGAAGGACTGGACCGAAGAAAACAAGCTGCGTGTCAACCACTGGTTCTTCTCCACGGACCTGACCTTCTTTGTCAAGGGCGGCCGTATATCCAAGGGTGCCGCACTCTTTGGCGGTGTGCTGAACATCTGCCCGCTCATGAACGTGGACTATGAAGGACGCCTCATCCCGCGTGAAAAGATCCGCGGCAAGAAGGCTGTCATCAAGCGCATCGTTAAGAAGATGGAGGACCTGGCAGACGATGATGTCAACTACTCCGGCAAGGTCTTCATGAGCCACGCAGACTGCTATGAAGACGCAAAGGAAGTTGCCGATCTCATCGAAGCCACCTTTGCCAGGAAGAACGGAAAAGTCGAGATCAACTGGATCGGTACGACCATCGGCTCCCATACCGGCCCCGGTACGGTGGCACTCTTCTTCTTCGGTAAAAAGCGCATAGACTAATTGTCGCAGTCTTTAATAAAAAGCACCCGCTCTTTAGCGGGGTGTTCGTAAGACAGTTAACTATGCAAAATGCGTGACTTTTGTGGTCACGCATTTTGTCTTATGAGGATAGCCGCAGAGCGGCGCGGGGGATGCAGTCCCTTGTTCGGAACGAAATGACGCAAAACAGCCCGGACATTCAACTGTCCGGGCTGCTCGAGCTCGCAGAGCGCACATACGGGGAATACCCGTATAGAAGTGCGCCCTTGTATCTGCTCGATAAACTGGAAGTTTTGCTACTGTAGCCCAATGATAAAGAGTACCAATGCCATAATCGACAGAACAGTCCAGCCGATATATCTTCCTGCAATTTCCCAATCAGACGGCTCTGCATGGTCGACATTGCGAATCCGAAATGCCAGATTCCAACGGAACAGCTCATCTGCAAACAAAATAGAAATTGCATTGAGAACGCAAATGAACAAAGCTCCAAACCATGCAAACCATTCGCCCTTATGTGTTAGTTCGGGATCATTCATCAGCTCCAGTATGGTAGAGGCAGATGGCTCTATGGGACCAATTTCATTCCCGTTTTCGTCCCTTTCGATTCCGTCGCTGGTTACATAGGAAATTCCAAAGTTATCTAAAGTTCCATCCTCATTGTATAACCAATATGAATCCCCGATTTCCAAAACGCCCCCACGAAACAGAATATCTTCTCCTTGACGAAGCTCCACACCGGTCATGTATTCTGTCATTTCTTCGTCCTTCGGAATAGCTGTAGGGTCTTCTTTTGCTGTATAAGGACCATAGGCTTTATTGCCATGCTGAAATACAACGGTCTTATCCTCCGACACCGTAAAACGTGCCTGTTGCCCTTGGATTTTACCGGAATACACCGTACTGCCATTTTCTAGACTTTGGACAAGAATTGTGTCCTTGTATTCAAATCCAACTTTTGAAATTGTCATGGGATAAACCACCGCAAACACCAGTGCCATTGCAATCAAAAATATCAGGACACCTTTTTGATAGCGATTCAAACTTTTAAGTTTTTCCAAAGTCTCACCTCCCAATCAAATTCTGAATTGCAGGTCCGTTCGGTTCCATATTATCACATAACGGGATAATATACAAGAACAGCCACATCAGAGCAAACTACTGTGACTGTTACTGTCCTATGAACACCGCCCATTACTCAGCGGGTGCTTTTATTTACTCCGGCATTTCCGTCATTCTCAGTTTTGCGCAGCCATACGGAATCAATTCCTTCACGACCGCTTCACCGACTGCTTCACGCGATACCGGCACGCGCTCGGCCACGGAATCGTAGCCTTCCGCATAGTCCCATGTCACCGGCTTCAAGGACGCAGAAACGGTCAGGCGCGGTGCCTTGGATGAGAACGGAACATCATCGCCCGGGCATTCGTTCACAACAAAGGTCTTCGATGCAAAGCCATAGCGCCACTCGGACTTCGGTACCAGCTCGTAGTCGCAGTACGGGAATTTCCGCTCCACACCGTCCTTCACATACTCATGCATGACATACTCCGTCTCAATGGGCAGCGAGAAAACAAACGGACCGTATTCCAGCACAGAAAGCTCATAAGGCCGTTCGACAAGATGCGGAGCGTCCTCAAAGGAGATCACCACTTCCATCCGACTTTCCGCCTGCAGTTCAATCACCGCTTTTCCGTCTGCAATTCGTACGCACCGGCCGTCGGCCAACGAACCATCGGCGGTTTCACACTGCACTTCACATACAACATCGCTGCTGTTCTTAACGACTGCTTTCACATTTTTTGCCCAGGAAGGCACACGAACAGCAAATGTCATATTCACCGGCTTTTCCGCCTCGATCATATACGACGCGCCAAAACGGAAGGGATACTCTGTCGCACAGGTGATCTTCACCGACACGCCGTTCACCTCTAGTGCACCTTCCGACGGCAGGATCAGCGCCGCCTCCACGCGGTTGTCCCGCTGCAGGTAAATGCTCATGGCAAGTTTGGGCCATGCCTGATTGAAATTGGCCGTGCAGCAGCCGTAATGCGGTTCCAGGCCGAACATGTGCGCTTCATCGTTATTGGAGCCGAAGAAGGACTTGCTGTTGAATTTTTCACAGGCGATCTGATTGACCTGCTGCACATACTGATGGGTCCACATGTCATCGCTCACGGTAGCAGGAAAAGCGTTGAAAGCTGCGCGTTCCAGACGATCGGCCCACTTTGGGTCCCCGGTCAGTGCATAAAGGACTTCGCAGGTATACATCAGCTCCGCCACGCTGCAAAGTTCCGTACCGCGGTTGTTGCCAAGTCCGCCCAGGCACTCATCTCCTGTGAAGGTGCCGACCGCGGTTCCGTTATAACGGCAGAGCTGCTGCCAGAGATCCTCCGCTTCATCCGCGTAAGAATCCATCTTGCCGAGCAGTGCTTTGGTCACGGCCTCATATTTAAACATCATCATCAGGTTGACGATGTGCGTCTCCTGTGTCCAGCGGTTTGAATAACGTACCCAGCGTTCCTTCAGGGTCCGATAGTCCGTGCCCTCTTCCTCGATCAGCTGCGCAAGTTCATCGATCCAGACTTCCTCATAACGATCCCGAAGATACTGCAGCGGGATCATGCACTCAAACCAGCGCGCTTTGCCCCAGTCAAAGAGACGTACAGCGCCCGGCTTCAGAAATTCATACAGACACTTCATGGCTTTATACAGTGCCTCTTCCGCACGGGGATCACCGGAAAACTCCGCGTAAAGCGCAAGCACCTTTCCGATCAAAAAGAACGCCCAGACATCATAGCCTTTCCGTTCTTCCTCCGAACACGGGCAGATCCAGCCGTCCGGTTTCTGACGGTCCATGATGGCATCCATATATTTCTTCGCGACTGCGATCATTTTTTCATCTTCCAGAAGATACGCCAGCGGAATGAAACCATCCAGCCAATAAGGCACGCGTTCCCAGCCTTCACATGTTCCGCCGATCCACGCGCTGTCCCTCACATCGGGCCACATTTCATGCAGATGACCGGAAAGCCCTTCTGCCTGGATCTTCAGCTGTTCTTTCAGCCATCCGGCCGGCTTCACGGTTCCCGCTTTCAAATATTGGTACATAAAAATCTCCATTCCGCCGCCTTAGGCTGGCGGCACAAATAGTAATGAAA